>NZ_CCXI01000122.1 GCF_000820705.1 Clostridium polynesiense
CTCTTGCTTTTTTTTATTTATAGAAATTATTTATTGTGTTAAATATCTGCTGAGCAGTCATATCCTGCTTAAAAGGATTTGTAATATTCATAATATCATAAGCATTTGTGATAAAACCGTACTCCATAAGTACCGATGCCATATTAGTATTTCTTGTTACATATAGATTATGATCTCTTGATCCTCTATTGTAGAAGCCAACGGCAGATACTGCTGATGCCATTCTGTCTGCAATAACCTTACTGTCAGCTGCTGGCTTTGAAGGTGTTTTATCATATTTTATGCCACCAGACTCATATACACCTGAATTATCAATATTAGGTCTCCAGGTACTGTAATGAGAACTTGATCCTTTAGCAGAACTGTTATAGGAATCATGATGTATGCTTATAAAGAATATTGCTCCTGAATTGTTTGCAATATTTGTTCTGTCTTGAAGACTTAATCCCTGATTATCTAAGGTTCTGGTCATAACAACCTTATATCCTGCACTTTCAAGCTTTGACTTAAGCTTTAAGGATATAGCCAGGTTTAGCTTTGCCTCCTCGTACTTTATACCGTTATGAGTGGCTATAGCTCCTGGATCAGAACCTCCATGGCCGGGATCTATAACTATAGTTTTCCTGCTTCCTTTGTAAAAAGGAATAAATCTATATTCCAGATGTCCGTCATTACTGAATGCATAAACCTCAAGGGTATGCTTTCCTTGGGAGAAGCTGGTTATATCCGCTTCCATTTTGTATCCTACCATATTTCCCTGAGGATAACCTGGAAAAGCATTATTTACATCCGGTCTGCTCACTGTAAGACCTGTTTTTCCTATAAACTTACCATCTATATACAAATGAAGCTCTTTAACTTTTGAAGGACTTAAAGCCCATCCTGATATGGTGAGTTTATTTCCATCAACATAGGAATCTGCCCTAGGAGTATCTACTGCCATATCATATCTTGGCTTCACCATAGTAAAGGTTCTGTCTTCTCTTTTTTTAGTTCCATCTTGACCTACCACTTCAACAGAAAGCTTATTTACCCCTGCAGGTATGGAATCTCTGCTTATCCTGTAGCTGTATCCAACTTTATTACCGTCAGGATAGCCTTTGTACATTGCTGTAACATCAGGCCTGTCAACATTAGGAACAAGGCTTCCGTTATGATTGTCATTTACATAAATGTTTATGGTTTTTATTCCTGCAGGATGTAAAACCCAGCCTTTTACATTAACATCAGCATTATTAAATTTATCTGTAGATAAAGGTGTATCTATACTGGTTCTCATGGAGAGGTTAAGATTAGTTAAATTAATAACCCTATCTTCCTTTTTGCTTGTTCCATCATTACCTACTACTTCTAAAGTTAATGTATTGGTTCCTGAGTTGAACCATTCTTTTTTAAGGGTTACTGAATATCCTACTTTTGTGCCTATTTCGTATCCGGGAAAGGCTTTTGTTACATCAGGCCTTTCCACATTAGGTACTGCAGTCATCACTAATTTATTGTTAGCATATATCTTCAGGCTTTTAATTCCTGCAGGATGAAGAGCCCATCCACTCATGTTGAAGGTAGAAGCTCCAAGAACATCTGATGTAAGAGGCTTATCTATGGCAGTTCTTATAGGAAGTGTCATATCAGGAACGAATACATATCTGTCTTCCTTAGTCTTACTGCCATCCTTCCCAATTACTTCAACAGTTATTTTATTTTTTCCGGGGAGCTTGTCTGAAATATCCATAGCATAGGAATATCCACTTTTAGGATTGTTAGCTTTATAATCAGGATAAACATTAAGAACATCCTGCCTGCTTATATTAGGAACTGTTTGTCCTTTATATTTTCCATTTAGGTAGAAATTAATTTTCTCTACCCCTATAAGATTCAAAGCCCATCCTGTAAGAGTGGTTTTATTTGAAAAAACTCTTTCCTCAGGAAGAGGAGCATCTATGCTCATCTTAGTTTTCCCATTTTTCACTACAGATATGATTCTGACTTCATTAATCTTACTTCCATCATTACCTACTACTTCTACCATGATTTTATGACTGCCTTCAGCAGCTTTTGAAACATCAAGGTTATAGCTATATCCGCTTTTATCTCCTCCGGGATATCCTGGGTACACAGCATTTACATCCTGTCTGCTTAGGTTTGCTGTAGTAGTTCCCTGCAGGCTTCCATCCATGTAAATATTTATGGATTTCACTCCTGCTTTTGATAAAGCCCAGCCTTCTACCTTTATTCCTGAAGAAGCTGTAGCGTTATTTAAAGGTGCATCAACAGCCATTAAAGATGTTGATTTTGCTGTGACTATAGCAGTTTCTCCCACCGCATGAGCCACATAGGGAACGGTATTTATAAACAATAAAGCTCCCAATGATATTGATAAAAGTTTACTTTTTATCATTGTTTCCTCCTTAGTTAGCGCTTGAACACAGGAAGTTCAAAGTATAATGCAGGTCTTCCCATTTGATCTATAAGAGTCTTCATTCTTGAAGTCTGCTTATATGCCCAAGCTACATCTGTGGAATACTGATGCCAGTAGTCCTTATCATTTAAATTGTATCTCATCTTATATAAGGTGTCCTGCTTGTAATAAGAATTAGTTATATATCCTTTACCTATCCATGCAGCTCCGCCTTTTATTGCAGCATCAACACTAAACCAGCCCTGTTTGTATGCATATTCTGATCCTAGCCTTAAAGCATCGCTGTCTTTAGCACCTATTCCATAAACATTGTAAGTCACTCTTGGAGTTACAGGAATGCCGTCTACCGATTCTACCAGTACACCGTTAGCAAGTTTAGAACCTCCATTGCCGGTTTCTAAAAGAGCATGAGAAACTAGGTATATGGGATTGACATTTGCTGCTCTGCCCGCTTCTAAAAATACTGATCCTTTATTGGTCAGTACCCCTTTATTCTGCAGAGCACTGTTTAAATTAGATGCTGTGATACCATCAAAATATGTAAGCTTCATAAACATGAGCCTTGAAGTTTCATCGCTGAAGAAATTATCAGGATTCATATATCGAGCTACATCTTCTCTGGTAGCAGGCCTATTATTAGAACCACTGTAATAAACTACAGGAGCGCCTTCTCTAATTTCTCTGTCTATATAATAATCTAAGGTTTGAGGATAGGAGGTATAGGATATTTTTCCATTTACATTAAAGTTTCTGCTTTGAGTTTGTACCGTTCCATCATTACCGATTACTTTTACCGTTATGTTATGACCGCCAAAAGCTAAGCCTTCTAAATTAAGCTTATAGGAATATCCGCTGTTTTTACTGTTAACATAGCTTGGATACGCATTTCCTACATCCGGTCTGGATTGATTTAGAGAAGCATTACCCTTATATTTTCCATCTAAGGATATCTGTACTTCTTTTACACCTGAAGCATTTAATGCCCATCCGCTTACGTTAAGTGCAGATTCAACGGTAACCATATTATTTGTAGGTGATTCAACGTTCATTACAGGCTCAGCCTTAACCATTTTAAAGCTTGTAGTCTGAACGGACTTAGTGCCGTCTGTGCCTGTGAATTCAACCTTTAATGTATGGCTTCCCGGCTTAATATTATTTGCAGGTATTACATATTCAAATCCGCTGTTTGACTGATTATATTGAGGATATTTAGAAGCTATGTCTGCTCTTGGCTTATTTACCTCTGTTGTTCCCATAAGATCATTATCAATATAAATATTAGCGGATACTACTTTAGTATTTTGTAGTGCATATCCCTTAACAGTAACATTACTGTTGTTAAAGCTTTGATTTACTGAAGGGGTTTCAATTTTACTCACTGCACCTAATGATTTTATAGTTACTGTTCTGTTTTCCTTATGGATGCTGCCGTCATTTCCATGAACCTCAGCTGTTATTTTTCTGGTTCCTACAGGAAGCTTAGAGTAAGGTATAGTATATTCATATCCTGTCCTTACCGGCAGGTTATAGGATGGAAAAGCAGCTTTAACGTCAGGTCTGTCAATGGTTGGCCTAACTTCACCTATATATTTGTCATCTACTAATATCTTAACTATTTTTACTCCTGAATGATTGATTGCCCAACCTGAAACCTTTAGGTTACTATATTCCTTGGTTTCATTCAGTCCCGGAGCATCTATAGCGGTAACAGGATTCCATTTAACTACCTTTAGAGGTCTGACTTCTGATTTCTCTGTACCGTTGTTTCCGATAACTTCTACCGTTATGTTTCGAGCACCGGCAGGTACAGTATTTAAATCTAAAGTATAGGAATATCCTATGTTCACCGGTAGATTATATTTAGAATATACAGCTTTTACATCAGGCCTGTCCACATTAGGAACCATAGTAGTCTTTAGTGTACCGTCAACATATATCTTAATGTTTTTCACTCCAGAAGGATTTATTCCCCATCCGGAAATATTTATGGTATTTGCAGTAGTGGATGCATTTAAACCAGGATTATCTATAGCTGTAATCGGACTCCATCTATCAATTGTAAAGTATCGGGTATCAGTATGCTTTAATCCATTATTACCTTCTACTTCAACGGTAATCTTTCTTCTTCCGCTGGCTGCATCGGATAAATTCAAGTTATATTCATATCCCAGTTTTACCGGTAAACCATAGCTGGAATAGGCCTTCTGCACATCAGGTCTCGATATTGTAGGTTTTACATCTGAAACAAACCTATCATCAAGATAAATCTTAATATTTTTTACCCCTGATGGATTTATACCCCATCCTGTTATCTTTAAAGAATCCCCACCGGTAGTAAAGTTAAGCCCTGGGTTATCTATAGCCGTAATCGGCTTCCAATTCCCCTCTTTTACTGAAAGGATTCTTTTTTCAGAATGTTTAGTGCCATCCTTTCCTTCTACCTCTACGGTTATGGTTTTCTTACCGGGAATTTCATTGGTAATATCAATAGTATGCTGATATCCAATTTTGCTAGGAAGGTTGTAGCTTGAATATACCTTTTGTACATCTGGTCGATCAATGGTAGGCTGAAGATTTGCAATTAGTTTGCCATCTAAAAGCAAACGTATATTTTTAACTCCTGAGCTATTTATTGCCCATCCACTTACCTTTATGCTGTTTTCTAATGTTGATGCATTTAGGCCTGGTTCGTCTATAGCTGTGATAGGATTCCATTTTGCGTTCTGTATATTAACATATCTGTCTTCCCTATGTTTTGTTCCATCTTTACCCACAGCTTCTGCAGTAATTTTATGTGATCCTGCTGTAAGGTTTGATGTTGAAAGGGTATATTTAAATCCTACCTTATCACCTTGACCATATTGAGAATAGATTTTATTAACATCCGGCCTTAAAAGCTGAAGAGTAGTTTGTCCTACATATTTTCCGTCAACCAGAACATTAATTTTTTCTATTCCTGATTTGTTTAAGGCCCAGCCGACAATATCTACATTTCCATAGATATTTTGATTTATCCCTGGTGTGTCTATGGCCGTTATAGGCGATAGAACCGCTTGTGAGGTTACTGCATATGCTGCCAGCGGTGCACTTAAAGCTGTAAAGCTGTAAGCGGACAGAGTTATAGCAAAGGTAACCACATAAGCATTTTTTTTGCTCTTATTCATTTAATCCCCCCTTTATTTAATTTTCGATTAAAATCCCCCTATGTTCATAACTGGAAAGATTTTTTTGATTTAAATAAATTTTTTGTTAAAGCTAACAACAACTGCACCACTATACCTAAGTATATCAAAAAAGAAATAAAAATGTTATATTTTTCTTTAAAATGTTTGTTGTAAAATATATACATTGCTCGATAAAACTCTATAATTGTCTTTGTTCCTTTTTTTGCACTGCTTGCTTTTTTATAATGTATTATTTCAGCTTCCGGATAGTATATTATTTTCCACCCTGCTTCCTTAATTCTATAGCACCAGTCCACGTCTTCACCGTACATAAAGAAGGTCTCATCTAGAAGTCCTACACTTTCTATAATCTCTTTTCTTAAGAGCATATAAGCACCCATTACGCAGTCTACCTCTGCTGTTTCATTCTCATTAATATATGTAAGATGATATCCTCCAAATCTCTTATCCCCGGGAAATATTTTATCAAGCTTTAATAGATAGCTAAAGGAATTCCAAGGGGTGGGAAACCCTCTTTTACAGGCCTTATCCAATTTACCGTCTCTGAGGAGAACCTTGCAACCTAATACACCGGCTTCCGTATTATCATCCATATAAGCTATAGTTTTAGCAATGGTATCATTTTTTACTATGGTATCTGAATTTAGCAACAAAATATATCTGCCCTGTGATTTTTTTATAGCCATGTTGTTAGCAGCAGAAAAGCCAAGATTTTCTTTGTTTTCTATAAGTTTAACCTTATCACCGTAGCTCTTTTTAATGGCTTCTACACTTCCGTCTTTAGAAGCATTATCAACAACAAAAATTTCATAACTAACATTCTTGGTAGTTTTAAATACAGACTCTATAGCATCTAATGTTAATTGTTTAGTATTATAACTTACTATGATTATCGAAATATCCATTATAATCCACCCTAACCTATGAATTTTAGTTATCCAGACTACTTAATAATCAACGCAAAGCTTTCTTTAATTAAAAACCATTGAATTATAAAGTAATTCCTAAGATTCTTTTTGTTAAAACTAACCTTTTTCGTTTTCTTTATAAGCTTTAAACCTGAAACTATTCCTTGAATATAATCTTTTCCTAAAGATTTGCATGAAAAAAATAAAAGCTTTATAAAATAACCTAATAGTATAAAAGGTAAATTTATTATAAGCTGAATTACAGGCATATTTTTATATATTAATAATATATTATTTCTAGGTACAAGCTTAGTTTTAAAGCTGTTATATCTGCTTCCACTGGTGCCGCTGCCTTTATGATAAATCACAGCCTTGCTTGCATACATATTTTTATAACCATGTATTTTAGCTCTATAGCCTATATCTATATCTTCCAGATACGCAAAAAAGCTTTCATCAAAATAACCAATACTTTGAAATACTTCCCTTCTATATATAGCAGCTCCTGCACAGGAGCTGAAAATCTCTCTGTCTTCAGAAAAAGTCCTGAAATTTTTACCATCACCATGCTTTACAGACCATCCCAAGAGTGTATATCCATCCCCTGCATCATCTATTATTTCTCTATGGTCATATCTAAGCATTTTACTGCTGCAGGAGAAAATATCATCCCTGGCACTGATACATTTATAAAGATTTTCAAGCCATGTTTCTTCTGCTTCTGTATCATTATTCAGAAGAACCACGAAGGGATTTTTACTCTTTAATATCCCTTCATTTACAGCTCTGCTGAATCCATAGTTTTCCTTTAAGGATATAAGAATTATATCCGGATAATTTTCTTTTATAAACTCCAGACTTCCATCAGTAGAATTGTTATCTACAATTATGATTTCCTCCGGTTTTAAACTTTGGTTATATAAGGAACTTATACAATTTGGAAGATAATTTAATCCATTATAGTTTGGTATGACTACACTGATCATAATAAATACCTCATTTTATTTATGAGATTCTTGATTTTCTAAATAATTTTTAAGTATTCCAAGCTCCTGAGTCAAATCCTTAACTTTAGTGGAGTAGTTGGATACAGCTCTTGTTAAGGTAAATACAATAATCAGAAGGAAGCTTATTATTATAAAATAAAGGGCATTTACCGGCTCTACTATATGAAGAATCCTTGAAAATGTAAAAACCAGTTTTGGAAAAATCGATATGAGTATAAATATAACACTTACAAGCAGCCAGGTTAAAGTATATTTTAGCTGAAGCTTTCTCCTGTTAACCATAGCTATTATATAGATAGCAAAGAGTATTGCAGCAGCTATAAGCATCAGTTGAAGCACTCTATCCATATTATACCTCCTTATAGGAAGACATAGCTGTAATCAATATAGCTACACTTACCTTAATCATATAATAAATTGATTTAAAGGAATCTATGGAAGATTTCCCTTCTAATCTTTCATTCATAATTACTGGTATTTCTTTAATTTTTAATCCATTCTTTTTAAGCAGAACTACTGTTTCTGGTTCTGGATAATCTACAGGATAGTATTTTCTAAACAGATTAATTGTAGTTTTATCCGCTGCTCTAAACCCTGAAGTAGGATCTGTAATAGATATTCCTGTAAGCATTTTAATTAAGTAATTAAAGTAAGTTATACCTACTCTCCTCATCAAAGTAGATTGAAAGCCTTCTTTATTAATGAATCTAGATCCTATACACATGTTATATCCGCTTTTTACTTCTCTTATAACATCTTTTATGTATATAGGATTATGCTGCCCATCACCATCTACCTGTACTGCTATGTCATAATTATTATAATATGCATATTTATATCCTGTCTGCATAGCCCCGCCTATACCAAGATTGGCAGGAAGATTTATAGTATTTACTCCTAATTCTCTGCATACATTTTTTGTATTATCCGTAGAGCAGTCATTTACTACCAGAATATCATACCCTTCGTTTAATGCATTAATACTTTCTATAAGACGCGGTATATTCTTGCTCTCGTTGTAAGCGGGTATGATAAGCAAAACCTTTTCCAAACTTCATCACTACCTTCCCATTAAATATAATATCTTTCTATTACTATTAACATGGTATATAAAAGTGTCCAATTTATATAGACATACAAATACCTGTTAAAATTCACCCTAGACATCTGCACCTTTAGGTTTGGTATAAACATTAAAAGCAGTGGAATCACAGGTATAAAGTACCTCCCTTGAACTCCTGCTATAATTTCGTGCGCTACGGGAGTCCAACCTGCATAAAGGGATGAAAGAATAAGCAAGGCACTTGTAACAAATATGAATATAAATAAAATTCTCTGTTTTCTATGCTTCGGCATATCTGAAGTTACCGAAACAAAGATAGAAGTGAAAAATAATGAATATATAACAGAGTAAGGAAGCATTGTATCAAGCCAGCCTAAATTACCTATAGCACCCTCTATATAAGCCTCAGAATACATAAATAAGGTATTCCTAATAATAAATGCATATCTGAAGGGATGGGTAAGAGCATATTTAATCTGCATTCCAGTATTTACTCCTAAAAAAGGAGCAAAATCTAAACCAAGTCTAGTATCCACATACTTCATCCAAGATCCGGTTATTAATAAGCTTATTATACCAACCAATACTATAAAGATAACATAATGATTTCCATTCTTAAATCTTTCTTTGGGAATAAGAAAGAATATTAATACTATAGGAAGATATACTATTTTACTTAAGGTTATAAATACAGCCATAGCCAGAATTAATAATTTATGCTTAATGTTAAGCTCCTCTTTAGATTCACTGAGGCTTAATGTATAGGCAATAAATAAAATGGATATTCCATTAAGCATAGCATCTGGAGATATTGACGCTGCCTGCTGAAGACATACAGGAAACAAAGCGGTGATTGCCAGTATATTTTTCCCGAAGGGAACAATTTTTAAAGCATATCGGATTAAAAGAGCCCAAACGATGAGATTTGCCAGTCTGCCTAAGTAAAACACCATAAGTACAGGAAGATTTAATAAATTTCCTAAAGCTATACCTATACTTTGAGGTATATACTGAACAGGAGCATATACAGCAGCGCTGGGGTAAACATAAAATTCCTTATCTTTTTTATTTAGAGGTTCCTTTAAAGCTTCCTTAAAACCTTCAAAATTGACTTTTTCATAAGGATTAAAAGATATTCTTTTAGCTTCCAATAAGTCTTCCATCTTTTGTATACTCTTAGGTAAATAGCTGCCTACCCCTTCAGAGGTGTTATCTGTTACCATTCCTCCTTGTGAAATCTCATAAGCTCTGTAAAAATGAACAGGTTCGTCAGGAGCCTGAAGAGGAGGCATAATTAACATCATAATTATTCCAAAAGCCAGAATCAGCGTAAACACTACGTTTTCTATCTTAAAACTTTTTATCCTGCAAGCAATGTACCAGAAAAACACAAGACCTAGGAGACCTATAAATATAATAATGACAGTATAAGTTCTTGGATAAGCTTCCTTACTGTTTATTTTTAATGCCATATCTCCGCTTTCTGATTTTCCGTTTAAATATAAATATCCATCCTTATAAGCATCGGATTTGCTTTTATATATAGTAACAGAATTATTGTAGTCAGCATCTGGAATCTTTATATAAAAATAATACTCCCTGTTTTTTGTATTTTTTAAATTATTGAATTTAAATTTATGGTACTCATTATCTTTAACTAAAAAGGCATCCTCATTATGTACTTCTATAATTTGTCCTGTCTCATTATCCTTGATTCCATATTCAATAGTACTAAAATTATTTCTTCCAAATGTCCCCATCAACACTTCAACTGAAGAAATATTATCTTCATTTGATATAAAACTTTGTCCTACTTCAATTGCTCCATATATTTCTCCTATTACTTCTTCTCCTAGATTTTGAACAGTATTGTTATATTCATGTTTTGAAGATATCTTATAAAATAATTCTCCAAATTGAAAAAGTACAAATAAAAGAAGAGCAAGAGTAAAAATAAACAAACTTTTTCTCTTCATTATGTCCTCCTAATTAACTTTAAAAAGGGAGCGGTATCTCCTTATTATAATTAAATATAATATAAGCTCCATTATCTTTTAATGAGCTTTTTAATAATCCTTTTAATCTTATTTTTAGCCCTTACATAATAATATTTTAGTTTCTTGGATAAGCTCTCTTTATAATTAAAATTAACCTTAAGCTGCTTATCCTGAGAAATATATGGTGCTTTGCAAAAATTTCTCAAATCTTCTACAGCATTTTTCCACTTATATTCCTCTTTAAGCTTTTCAATATTTTCTCTGCATTTATTATAAAGGTCTTTATCCTCTAAAAGCTTCAAGATCACTTCTGCAAGCTCTTCAGCATTCTTTTCATCATGGCACAGACCTATATTTTCTCTTTCCGCCATTTCTGCCATAAAATCTCCTCTGGTTAATATCATGGGCAGATTACACCATAAATAATCAAGTATCCTGGTTCTGAAGGAAAATCTTGTTTCTAAATTATTAAAATATGTACTTATGCCAATGTCGGACTCTAAGAGGTAATTTTGTCTTTCTTCATAGGGTACCCAGTCATTAAAAGATATATTTTTATCAAATAAGTCATATTTTTTACTTAATTCTATGCACTGCTCTGCAGTGGAAATATCTATGTTAACAGTAGGGTGACCTATACCCATGAAAAAGAGCTTAACGTCCTGACGGGTATTTTTTATAATATTCATGGCTTCAATAAGGGTAAGAGGGTCAAACCAGTTCCAGATTCCCCCTCCCCATATTATAACCTTATCTTCTTCAGCGATATTTTTCCATACTCCCTTTAATACCTTTTTAGTCTTTATAGGAGCTTCATTATTTAACCCGAAGGGAACCACACCAATAAGCTTTTTCATATTGACATCTTCATTATAGGTGGCGGGATTCACCCTGTTCACCGCTGCAAGCATTCCCATCCAATAATCCTTCTGCTTTTCACTGGCACAGATAAAAAAGTCTCCCTGAGCAAGCTGCTCTAAGATAAGCTCTAAATCCGTCTCATGATAATCTATTCTGTCTCTTAAACTCATATTTTTCCTAAGCTCAAGATTTTCAAGGGTAATAGGATCATATATATCCACAGCTATGGGCTTATTAATTTTTTTAAGAAAGGGGTACAGCCTTAAGGCTATCCCCTGTATTACTATAGAATCTGAAGCTTCACAGGCTTCCTTCAGCTCTGAAATATCTCCCTTAATAACCTTAAAGTCATATTCACTAAAATCTATATCTGTTTCTTTATTTGGAACAAACAATGTGACCTCAAGAGAGCAGGAAAGCTCCTTTGCAAAATTAAAATATCTTATACCCGGTCCTGCCATTTTTTTTGCAATGATATCGGGACTTATAAGAGTTACTTTTTTCATATTACTTTCTCCTAAACAGCTTTTTAAGTAGTGATACAGGTTTTTTCACTATTCTTAGCCTCTTGTTTCTATTTTGAATCCAGCTATTTATATTGTTGACATTTATTAATAGGTCAGAAATACAACGCTTCATTTCACCTAGCTCTGCTGAATTTACTCCTGTTCCTGTCTTTCTTACCACTCTTGCATTATTGATTATTTTATGCAGCTCTTCCATAGAAAGCTGGGATAAAGGATTATTATTTCCTGAAATATCCGGCAGTGTTATACCTGCAGCTAAAGGCTTAATAGAAAAGATAACCTCTGTCCTGAAGGTCAAATTACCACTTTCAAGCTCCCCGTCCTTCCAAATTGAACCATAGGCATTTTCTGAAGAACTCTTCCATAAAGTAATGCTGTTACCCTCTGAAGCACCTTGACTTTCAAAGTAGAAATAAAAATCTCTTCCTTCTGAGTTAAGTATAGGATCAAAGGTAATATTAATCCAGGTATTATCAACAAGATCCAAAGCATTAAACTCTTTTTCTGCAACTAAAATATCTGTAGCCGCATCAAAAAGCTTAAAATTCAGCATATGGTTATTCGTTCTTTTATATGTGGCAATGAACACTTCAACTGCAGTTAAATTTGGATACCTGCATCTAAATTTTTGTCCTATTTTTTCTTTATTTGTGAATTCTCCCGTTACTGAATCCTTTGCTGCCTGTTCTATATCCCAGAAGCTTTCTAAATTTCTGGATAGTGACTTTTTCACAGGATTGTTACAGAAATCAATAAGAGGTTTTGTCACCTTATCCCACTTATAATTTTCTCTGTAGGTATCAATGTTAGCTCTGCAGTTTTCATAAAACTCTTTGTCATCGCAGAGCTTTATAAGAGCATTTTTCATATCCTCAGTATTTTCATAGCCTACCACCAAACCTAAATTATGCTTTTCTACCTCTGAAGCAAAATAATCTCCTTCAGTAGCTATGATAGGCAGTCTTGCCCATAAGTAATCAAGTATTCTGGTTCTGAAGGAAAATCTGGTTTCAAGATTTTTGAAATGACAGCTTACTCCTCCATAGGATTCAAGAAGAAAATTTTGCCTATCTTCATAATCTACCCAGTCCATGTTAAAGAATATGTATTTATCCTTTATGCCAAGCTCCTCTGCAAGCTCTATGGCTTTATTAGTCATTTCCATTTCAGGAACTGCAGGGTTAGGGTGCTTAACTCCTAAGAAAAACAGCTTAATATCATCTCTTTCCTTAGAAATCTCATAAATAGCTTTAATAATTGTCAGGGGATCAAACCAATTCCATATTCCCCCTCCCCAAATAAACACCTTATCCTCAGGCTTTAAATTGCCTACCTTCTCTCCCATAGCACTTCTGGTGTGCTTAGGCTCTTCAACGCTTATGCCAAAAGGAACGCTTCCTATAAGCTTACTTAAATCAGAAGATAGATCGTATTCTTCAGGAGTAATTTTTCTAAGAGCTGCCAACATACCAATCCAGAAGTTCATTTGAGCTTCACTGGCGCATATAAAATAATCTCCCAGTTCCAGCTGATCAATCTGCACCTTGGAGGTTATTTCATTGTCCGCTACCCTTATACGCATATCCTTATTTTTATATATCTCAAGATTTTCTATAACAAAAGGATCATATATATCCACTATAAGAACCTTATTCCTGCTTGTATCTTTAAGCTCCGGAACCTGCTCCATAATTGTACCGTGAAGTATGATTATATCGCTGTCATTGGCTAAAGAAGCTACAGACTGAGGTGCTTGAGGGTTATATTCAATAAGAGTAAGGTACGCACTGTTCATTTCAGGGCTTACTGGGTTAGGTACAGCTAATACCACATCGTTATCTACTGCAAGCTGTTTTCCGAATTCCCAGTACCTTATGCCAGGTCCAGCCATCTTTTTACCTACCTTATCCCCCGCTATTAAGAGTATCTTCCTTCTAAATTTAGTATTAAATACCTTATCAACTTTAAAAGTATCCATTATACTTTGGATATTTTTAAGATACTCAAAATCGTGGAAATATTTTAAAGGGAAAGGAAGAAGAGGTCTTGTAAATAAATGCGCTAAATCCTCGTCTCTTACCTTTCTGTTTGACTGTATAAATTCACGCTTTTTAGACATCACAGATATATTTTTTAATAATTCATTTAATGCCACTAAAGTAGTGAAGTTTTCATCATCGCAGTTAACAATCTGCTCAGGGCTTTCCATAGACTTAATATCATATGCTTCACCATTTATATTTAAATCCTTTTGAAGCCTGTTAGCTGCTAAAAGTATAGAGCTTAAAATTATATTAAAGTTGTCATTGGAATAATTTTTGTATATGGAAAATAATGCATTTCTTTCAAAAAGAGCCTTCATTTTATTTTGATTAAAACTCTTTGAAGTACTGTTATGCTTGTGATAGCATATAGAATTAGCACTAAATCTAACCTTATAGCCTAAAACCCACAGTCTCCAGCCTAAATCTGTATCTTCATAATAAGCAAAATAATCCTCGTCAAAGCCTCCTATTTCTAAAAAAACCTTCTTATCTATAAGTAAAGCTCCTCCGCAGGCAAAAAGTATATCTCTGTCAGTATTATACTTGCTATTTGCTTCCTTAATAGGCATTCCATAGTCATCCTGGTAACCAAAACCCATGAAGTTTACTGCTCCTCCGGCAAAGTCCAGCTTTGTACCGTCCCAATTTAATATTTTGCTTCCTACACAGGCATAGCTTTCATCACCGGCATCCTCCAAAGTCTTAAGCATTGTTCTAAGCCAGTCCTTGTTTACTCTCATATCATTATTTATCAAAGCAAGATATTCGCCTTCTGCAATAGCTGCTCCCTGATTATTGGGCTTTGCAAATCCAAGATTACTTTCATTTTTAATTATCTTTACTTTAGAAAAATTCTTTTTAACAAACTCTATTGATCCATCCTTAGAACCGTTGTCAACCATAACAATTTCAAGCTTTTCCTTTGGATAATCCAAATCATATATGGTTTCAAAGCATTCTTTAAGATGATGTTTTCCATTATAGTTAACAATAATAAAACTTACCTTAGGTTCCTTCATAAATTATGCACCGACTTTCTATTACTTGATTAAATCCATTATAAATACCTGCAGCATTTTCCTAAGCTCTAAATTTTCTTTTTTAAGACTGTTATACTCTTCTGCAGAAATCATATTTTCCCCAGATTTTAATTTCTTTTTATAATCCTCTTCAATATTTCTAAATGCTTTGTGTTTTTCTCTATAGTATTTTCCCAAATTATATTTTTCTCTAAGCTGCATTTCCATAGAATTTAATATACTGAAATCCTCTGCTGCTTTCCTTATATGAAATTCTTCCCCGTAATATGTAATCTTCGTATAAGGGATTCCTTCTTCATTTAAATATAGGGAAAAGCCCTCCTGTTCATTTAAATCCGTTTCAATTTTAAAATATAAGTTTTCTTGAGATAAATACAAACTTCCTAAATCCACTTCATAAAATTCATTATCATTCACATTTATAGAACTAATGGTTTTCTTTGCAACAACCTGCTTTTCCTTTTGATTATATAAGGTAATATCTATCTTTCCCTTAGTTACTTTATTGTGTGTCCCAAAAAGAAATGAAATGCTCTTTAAATGTCTGGAAGGGGATATAAGCTTAAACTCCAAAGGAGCTTCACTGCTTACTTTTTTACTTACCTTACCTGTATTTTTCCCATTGAATTCACTTATAAGCATTTTTTTATAGCTTTCTAACCGGCTGTTTAATCCTGCAGCGGAGTCGTCCTTATCTATCCTTTTTAGAAGGAAGATATTTTGAAAGGTCTCCAGTGAAGGATTAGCAGTATATATAAAATCATAAAGGTATGGAAACCTGTTTTTCAGATTTTCTGCAAGCTCGGTTCTATGAGTGGTACATCCTATTTTTTCTACATCCAGCTTAAATCCTTTAAAAAAGCTGTTGGAAGTGTAAATCCATTCAAAGAAGGATTTTTCTGTATAGAACTTTGCATGGGTATTATCTAAAATCCCTTTATCAGAGTAATTAAACCTTTCCTCTATAAGATTCAAAATAATATCCATATTGCTTATATTAGGAATAGAAACCACAATTTTTCCTTCATGCTTAAGGAGCGCTCCCAGAAGGTTTAATGCTTCTGTAGGATATTGAAAATGCTCTATAACATCTGCACAGATTATATAATCAAATTTTACCTTAGAAGATATTAGTCTGTTAAGCTCTTCATGAGGTATTTCTTTATCACTTATGTGATAATCCTTTACTTCATCTAAATTTATATTGTAAGCATCCTCATAAAAGCCTTTTTCTTTAACTTCTTTTAATGCTGTTTCATCTATATCTATTCCATAAACGCTGCAGTTTCTGTTTTTTATAAGCCATTCTCCTATATAGCCGAAGGAGCAGCCTACGTCCAGCACTGTAGTTCCAGGCTCTACCGCATCTACCACTAAGGTAAGAGAATTATTCCTATTGTTAAGGTCTATATTTTCTGCAGCATTTTCATAATGCTTTTCTTCTCTATCGTAAAGCTTATTGTAGCTTGCATTTCCTAATTCCAAAGCTATACCTCCTTATTGGATAAACCTTAAAGATTCCAATCACAATCCACCCTTATCTTACCGGTATCAGTTCTTTCATCTTGTATAATCTGGAAGTAAAAATGTCTTTCCCTAAAATCATATTGATCCGTTTCATCGGAATTATGCAGTGCTGCTGTAAAATAATATTTCCCTTTAAGGAATCTTTGGTTTCTTATGGTTAGTTTGATGTGGTTATTTTCTTTAATGTCTGTGATTATTAAGCCGTCATTTTTACAGTTATGCCCCACTAAATGCCAATCCTCTTCACTGTATATAGCAAATCCAAAGACAGCATCACTAACCTCCTTATTCTTTTTAAATTCTACATTTACACTTATGCTTTCACCAGGGTAGAAATTATTTCTCACGTGACCAGAACTATCGGAGAAAAACACCTTGGTTATTTCTAATTTTTTATTTCCAAATCTATTGGTGCCTACATACTCCTGAGCTTCATGAATATCCAGGTTATAATCTACTTCCTTTATCTCAAAGCCCTTTCCCTTCATTTCATTGATTTCCTGCTCTACCTGCACCTTATCTTCATCATTGGAATAAACCAGTTTCATATATAAACCTATCATCTGCTCAGGGGTACCCTCCAGCATGATTCCGCCTCTTTTAATAAAAAATACCCTATCGCAGATTTTTCTTACTGTACTCATATCATGAGATACAAAAACGATAGTTTTTCCATCTCGCTTAAAGGATAAAATCTTATCAATACATTTCTTTTGAAAATTCTCGTCACCAACTGCTAAAACCTCATCGATGAGAAGTATATCGGGATCTACATTAATAGCTACAGCAAAAGCAAGACGCATATACATACCTGAAGAATAGTTTTTAACAGGCATATCCATAAAATTGCTGAGCTCTGAAAACTCTACAATGCTGTCATATTGACGGCTTATTTCTTCCTTGCTTAAGCCTAATATTGATCCATAAAGATAAACATTTTCTCTACCAGTAAGATCCGGCTGAAAACCTGCACCTATCTCTAAAAGGGCAGAAACCTTTCCCTTTACTTCTATTTCACCCTTATCCGGATAAAGTATCTTTGATATAAGCTTTAATGTAGTACTTTTTCCTGTACCATTTTCTCCAATTATACCTATAGTTTCTCCTTGTTTTATCTGGAAACTGGCATCTTCTAATACAGAAAATTCTTTTACCTCAAGCTTGTTTCTGCTTAAAACCTTGTTTATAAATTTTTCTTTAATAGAATAGCTTCTATTTTGATATATTTTAAAGTGTTTACTTACATTTTTAAATTCTATTACAGTCATAAGTATCTCCTACTTTATACATTATATTGTTTCGGCAAAACTTTTTTCAATACTTCTAAATACCTTCGAGCCTATAAACATAAGTATTACAGCATAAGCGGTCATCCCTGCAAAGAAATGAATGCTTGGTACAGTATTATAAAGTACTGTAGATCTTACACTTTCTACCACTAAAGCTAAAGGGTTTAAGAGTATTATCCCTCTAAACTGTGCCGGTATTAAATCTAAGGAATACACTATTGGAGTCAAATAAAACCATGCCATAAAAATTATTTCCACAAAATGAGAAACATCTCTGTAAATTACATTTAATGAGGATAGTATAAGGCTTAAACCTATAGTTATCCCCAACAATAAAATCAGAACTATTGGCAGAAGTATTATGGCAGCACCAATCTTTATTTTAAATACCATAATAGCCAAAAACAGTACTATAAAAGTTATTAAAAAGTTTATAAAGTTAGAAAAAATCATTGATAGTGGAATGATTTCTCTAGGAAAATATACCTTTTTAACAAGATTCCCATTACTTACAATGGAAGTAGTAGCTGAATTTATCGAGTTTTGAAAAAAGGTCCATGGCAGAAGTCCTGCCAGCAGCACCACAGCGAAGTTTTCTGTAGTTACCCTTAAAACATATTTAAACGCAAAGGTATATACCAGCATCATCATAAGCGGGTTTAAGAAGGACCAAAAAAATCCCAATACGGAGTTTTTGTATTTAAGCTTCAATTCCTTTACAGTAAGGTTTTGCAGAAGCTCTTTATATTTTAATATTTCCTTTATTCGCTGTATCATTTAATCACCTTTTAAAGTATATTTTAACAATTAGCATTAATAAGAGTTATGACCATATTGATAAAAGCCATCTGTATAGCCTTATAATATGGTCATTAAGCATTTATTAAAACTCTATTTTTGATTCATTTAAAGTTTTAGCATTTTTATCCTTTTCAGATAAAAGCACCTCTTCTATACCTTCTAATGGCCATTCAATGCCTATTTCAGGGTCATTCCAAAGTATGCCCCCTTCAAATTCAGGATGATAGAAATCAGTACATTTATATACGAATTCCGCCTCATCTGAGGTAACCAGGAATCCGTGAGCAAAACCTTCAGGAACATAAAACTGTTTTTTATTTTCTTCTGAAAGAAGTACTCCGTACCACTTACCATAGGTTTTTGAACCTTTTCTAAGGTCTATGGCAACATCGTAAACCTCACCCTTTATAACTCTAACAAGCTTTCCCTGAGGATGCTTGGTTTGAAAATGCATTCCTCTTAAAACTCCCTTTTTGGATTTTGATTGGTTATCCTGTACAAAAACCATATCAAGGCCAGCTTCCTTAAAGCTTTCATAATTATAAGTTTCCATAAAATAGCCTCTATGATCTCCGAAAACCTTCTGTTCTATTATATAAACCCCTTCTATAGGAGTTTCTATAAATTTAAAGTTACCCATTAACTACACACCTTACTTTCCTTCATACATCTTGTCATAATAATTTTGATATTCTCCGGAGGTAACGTGCTTCATCCACTCCTGGTTATCAAGATACCACTGAATAGTCTTTTTAATGCCTACTTCGAAAGTAGTTTCTGGATACCATCCTAATTCATTTTTAATCTTTTCAGGATCTATTCCGTATCTTCTGTCGTGTCCTTTTCTGTCTTCTACATATTTTATAAGGTCTTCACTTATACCCTTATCTACATTTTCATTTAGGTATGCTATAACGGTTTTAACTATCTGAATGTTAGTTCTTTCATTATGACCGCCTACATTATAAACCTCTCCAAGCTTTCCGTCATTAATAACCATATCTATAGCCTTGCAGTGATCCTCAACATAAAGCCAGTCTCTTATATTTAAACCATCTCCATAAACAGGAAGAGTCTTCTTGTTTAAACAGTTGTTAATTAAAAGAGGTATAAGCTTTTCCGGAAACTGATATGGTCCGTAGTTGTTTGAACATCTTGTTATGTTTACAGGCATTTTATATGTATCAGCGTAAGCTTTAACCATTAAATCCGCTCCGGTTTTGCTGGAGGAATATGGGCTGTGAGGGTCTAAAGGAGTAGTTTCTGTAAAGTATCCTGTTTCTCCTAAAGATCCGTATACCTCGTCTGTGGAAACCTGAAGGAATTTTTTACCCTGCTTAAAGCCTTCCTTTGTTTCCCAAGCCTTCTTAGCGGCATTTAAAAGCGTAACAGTTCCTAAAAAGTTTGTTTGAGCAAATATTTCAGGGTTTGTAATGCTTCTGTCCACATGGGATTCCGCTGCAAAGTTAACCACATAATCTATATCATATTTTTCAAATAATCCTTCTACAAACTCCCTGTCACAGATGTCTCCCTGAACAAAGACATAGTTAGGGTTTCCTTCTACAGTCTTTAAATTTTCAAGGTTTCCTGCATAGGTTAGTTTGTCAAGATTAATAAGCTTTATATCCTTATATTTATTAAGCATGTAGTGAACAAAATTTGACCCTATAAAGCCGGCTCCACCGGTAACTAAATAAGTTTTCATATTAATCCTCCTAATTACTTCAAATTTCATTTAAATATACTAATTAAAAATTTATTATCTGAATTATTTTGTTTTATCTGGATATTCTTCCGCTATTTGAGTTAAATACTGACCATAGCCTGTTTTCATTAAAGGTTCAGCAAGCTTGAGAATTTCCTCTTTGCTTATCCATCCATTTCTATAGGATATTTCCTCTAAACAAGCAATATAGGTTCCCTGTACATTTTGAACCGCTTCTACAAAGTTTGAAGCTTCAAGCATGGAGGAATGTGTTCCTGTGTCCAGCCAAGCCATACCTCTTCCCAGAAGGTTTACTTTAAGCTTTCCTTCATTGAGATATTCTCTGTTTAAGTCTGTGATTTCCAGTTCGCCTCTGGCTGAAGGTTTTAATGCTTTGGCTCTTTTAGCTACAGTATTATCGTAAAAATAAAGCCCCGGAACAGCATAATGGGATTTTGGATTTTCAGGCTTTTCTTCAAGGGATAATACATTCCAATCCTTATCAAATTCAACTACACCAAAGGCTTTTGGATTTTGTACGTAATATCCGAAGACCATTGCCCCTTCTTTAAGCTCAGCAGCCTTCTTAAGGGTGCCTGTAAAACCGTAGCCGTAAAATATGTTATCTCCAAGTATCATGGCACAGTGATCGTCCCCTATGAATTCTTCTCCTATTATGAAGGCTTCTGCAAGTCCGTTAGGTGCAGCCTGTTCAGCATATTGAATGTCTAAGCCAAGCTCACTGCCATCTCCAAAAAGCTCCTTAAACTGAGGAAGATCTCTTGGAGTTGAAATTATAAGTATTTCTCTTATACCTGCCAGCATAAGCACTGACATAGGATAATAAATCATTGGCTTATCATAAATAGGCACCATCTGTTTTGACATAGCTTTAGTAACTGGATATAGCCTTGTACCTGAGCCTCCAGCTAATATAATACCTTTCATATAAAGTTCCTCCATTTTCACATTCATTCTTCAATATTAACAGCCGATGCATTAAAATAAAACTTATGGTTTTATTAATAATTTGTGCTGTTTTTTATTAAATATTCTAACACATCTGACTATGTAATTATACTTTATGTGCAGAAAAATGTCTATTACTGCTGACTTAGTAGGCATTCTTGTTAATAAAGCCTTTAACTAAAGTAAGTATAACTATCTTTATATCAAAAAGAAAATTCCAGTTTTCTATGTAATAAATATCATATTCTATCCTTTTTTCTATAGAGGTATCCCCTCTCCATCCGTTTACTTGAGCCCATCCGGTAATCCCCGGTCTAACCTGATGCTTTACCATATATTTAGGTATTTCCTCTTTAAACTTTTCAACGAAAAAGGGTCTTTCAGGTCTTGGTCCTATAAGGCTCATATCTCCCTTTAAAACATTGAAAAGCTGTGGAAGCTCATCTATACTGGTTTTTCTGATAAAGGTACCGAATTTGGTCTTTCTTGGATCATCTTTTGTGGTCCATTCGGTTTTTTCCTCCTCATCTACCTGCATCTACATAGATCTGAATTTATACATAGTAAAGCTTTTTCTATTAAGCCCAACCCTTTCCTGCTTAAAGATTATTGGACCTGGAGAGGTTATCTTTATCATTAAAGCTGTAAATATAAGTATCGGTGAGGTTAAAATTATTCCTATAGAGGACATTAAAATGTCAAAGCCCCGCTTTATAGTTTTATTCAGTATATTGTCTAAGGGAACATACCTTATATTAATAACCGGAAGTCCATCCAGCTCCTCTACATAAGGCCTGGCAGGTATATATTTATAGTATCCGGGTATTATCTGGGTTCTCACCCCAAATTTTTCACAGATCCTTATAACAGGCTTAAGCTTAAAATATTCCTTTAAATCCAGCGTTATAAAAACCTCATCTACATTATGCTGTTCTAAAAAGGGTTCAAGGTCAGCCAGACTTCCTATTATATCCACGCTCTCAGGGGTTTTGCTGTTTACAGGAAGATTATCATCTAGTGCTCCCATGACTACATATCCCCAGTGCTTATTGCTTCGGAGTCTTTCCATAAACTCATCAGCCAGATAACTTCCTCCCACGAAAATAATATGCTTCTGATTATAGCCGCTCCTTCTGATTTTCCGTAAGGCTCCTCTTGCTATCGCCCTTTCACAGCAGGCAAACAGAGTGGAAATTATACCAAATAATAGTAACAAAATTCTTGAGTAGTGTATTTCTTTACCTATAAACAGCACCACAGTGAAGACTATTATTCCGTAAACATTTCCTTTAACAGCACCGTAGATTTCGTCATACATACTTTTCAATCTAAAAGGATCATAGAGCCCCACATAATTGTAAATTACAAGGTATATAGGAATAATCATTAATATCGGCAAAAGATATTCTCTAAAGGATAAATAACCTACCTCAAGAGGAATAAAACCGCTCCTCATCCTTAAGTACCAAGAAATAACAAATGCTGCAACCAGAGATACGATGTCCAATAATACTAAAATCTTATTTAATACCTTTTGATTTTCCTTAATCATAGTCCTTTCTCCTTCAAGATTCCTTACAATCCTACTACAATTTATAACATAACAGAATCAACTTTTCCATTAATTTTTTGTTTACAATATAACTTTCATTAAAAAATTGTATTGTACTCGATTACATAAAGACAAATTATGAAATTTCAATTAATTTCAGGTTTTTTTAATTTTTTAATCGTAGTATAATGTAGTAAGATATTGTATAGCTTTTAACATAGTGCTGTTACCTTAATTATAACCACCCATGGTTAATTTATTAAGGTTTAAGAAATTATTTAAGCGAGGTAAACAATAAATGAAGGATAATAGAGATGAAATAAAAAGAAGAAAGGTAAGGCATATAAAAAAGAAGAAAAAGAAAAAAAGAGCTTTAAAGCTTATTCTTTTAACCACTTTTTTTCTGCTTCTCTTTGCTATAGGCTACGGCGCTTTCTATACATTAAATATATTAGGCAAGGTGAACACCACAGAAATTTCTAAAAACTTTTCGGATTTGGGAATTGAAGAATCAGATAATTTTTTAAACAGAAACTACGTTACCAATATACTCTTAATGGGTATTGATAAGAGAGACGATAAGGATAAAGGCCGTTCAGATGCCATGATGGTGCTGTCTATTGACACAAGACATAAAAAAGTTAAGCTGTCCTCACTTATGAGGGATTCCTATGTAAGCATCGACAACCACGGAAAGGATAAATTAAACCATGCCTATGCATACGGAGGCCCTGAGCTTGCTATAAAGACGGTAAACCAGAACTTCGGATTAAATATAACAGAGTTCGTCCTTGTGGATTATGACGGATTGGAAGCAATTATAGACGCACTGGGCGGAGTAGATATAGAAATTAAGAAAAATGAATTAAAGCTTGTTAATGATTATATCCACGATTTAGCAGTGCTTAAGAATACAAAGCCTCCATACTTAAAAAATTACGGTGCTCAAACACTAAACGGCATGCAGGCGGTGGCTTACTCCAGAATCAGATATGTAGGTGATGGAGATTATGAAAGAACGGAAAGACAGAGAAGAGTTTTATCAGGGATGTTTGAAAAGATTAAAACAGCAGGAATCACAAAGTATCCTGTAATGGTAAATAAGCTTCTTCCATATGTTAAAACAAGCCTAGACTCAAAAGAGCTCATAGCAGCAGGTACCAACGTTTTAAAATCCGGAATGGCTAACCTTGAACAGGAAAGATTCCCCGTAGACGGATACAATGACGGAAAAACTATAGGCGGAGTTTGGTATCTGTTATTTAACAAAGAAATGACGAAGAAACAGATGTATGAATATATTTTCGAAGATATAAAACCTACTCCGGGAAATCCTAACAAACCGGACTTAGGAAACTCCACTGGAAAAAGTTCTGGATCCAGTAAATCTTCAGGAAGCAAGAAGTAAGAGAGTAATTAAAGAGAAATTTAGAATTTAAATAGTGCAGAAAATCCGGAGGTAATTCCTTCGGATTTTTTTGATTCTAAATTTAAGCAAACTCTTGGCGGGGGTTGTTTGTTTATAGTTTTTAGTTGTTTTTGAAAATAATAAGACTCCTGTAGGGGAACAGGAGTCTTTAGGAAGTTTAGGGTGTATTGTATGTTTTTAAGGGATTAAATTGGGAAATTGTTTAAATATTAAATTTTAACAATTTGTTTAAAAATACCCTTTAAGCTGCAATACCATGCTCCTGGGGTAAGGCACATGGTAACTGCATTTATAGTTTATGTGAATTTTAATGTAGGGGCATTTTTATAAGGGAATTTATAATATCTTTGTCTATGTCTTCATTATACATGGTATTAAATACTGTTTATTATCATTTAGGTTACAACATTATTACAATTCGGTTACAATGATTTATTTGTAAATTTGGATATGAAAGGTTATAAAATTTTGCTATAAAAAAATTGGATACTTCCCCGGGGAAGGGAAGTATCCGTGTGTTAGTGTAGGGGATTAATCTTTATTAGGGGAATTAATCTTTTAAATAATTAAATTAATTTGTTGTCGGCTATGTAATTTTCATTACATCTTTATTATAGAGTATATCTTCTAATAATAATTATCATTAGTGTTACATATTTATTACAATTAGGTTACATTACTTTTCCTTCTTAAAACCGCTTATTCTCTAGATAGTTGATTTTAGTCAATTAATTTGCTACTTTTATATTACTAACTTTATGAAAGGAGATTTTGCTGTGAAATATATTATAGAAAATGATAAATTAAAGGTATCTTTCAGAGCCCTTGGAGGAGAATTAACCTCTATAAAAAGTAAAAAAGACGATGTTGAATACCTATGGAATGGAAACGAAACTTATTGGAAGTATCATGCTCCGGTGCTTTTCCCTATTGTAGGAAAAGTGGAAAATAATGAATACATAGCTGAAGGAAAAACTTACGTACTTCCACAGCACGGTTTAGGAAGGCTTCATGAATATGAGGTTATTAAAGAAACTCCCCACTGCATTTCCTTTAAATTAACCTATAATGACGAGCTTTTAGAAATATATCCTTATAAATTCACTTTAGTTATCACATATACTTTAAAGGAAGATACAATAACTGTTGAATATAAGGTCTATAACGATGATTATAAGCTTATGTATTTTTCCATCGGCGGCCACCCTGCCTTCATGTGCCCGCTTTTTGAAGGAGAGACCTTCACTGATTACTACCTAAAGTTTGACCAAAAGGAAGACTTCAAGCTTATGAAAATAAATTCAGAAGGTCTTTTTGAAAGAAGAGAAGAGGATTATCTTAAGAATGCTGATACCATACCTCTAAGCTTAGATTTATTTAAAAGCGATGCTTTAGTTTTTCAAAATTTAAAATCCTCTACCATAGCTATAAAAACTGATAAGCATTCCAGAAGCGTAACTATGGATTTTTCTCAATTCCCTTATTTAGGAGTGTGGACAATGAGTACCGGAGCTCCTTTCCTTTGCCTGGAGCCATGGCATGGACATGCTGACTATGAGGACTTCAGCGGAGATATATCTAATAAACCGGGAATGTTAAGCCTTACACCGGGGCAGAACTTCAGCTGCAGCTACGATATAATAATTTCATAAAAAAGACACTTAAAGGATTTAAAAAATCCTGCTCTTCAAAATTAGCAGCTTGATTTAATAATTAAATGAAATAAAATCCATGAAAAAGCCTCAGATGTTATAAAAACCATCTGAGGCTTTTTATTAATAATTTAACCTTTCGGAACTTATTCAGCTTTGCTTTAATTTAGTCATTCTTATTTTCTTCAGCATTATTCCAAAATCTTTTTAAATTATCCCTAAGCTCTTCCCTGTTTCTTATGAGCTTATAGGGGAGCCATTCAGGAGGCATAAGATTTTCATAGGCTGTGGTTGTAAATCTGTCATCGATTAAAAGGGCTGCTCCCTTATCTCTTTCCGTTCTTATAAGCCTTCCCACCGCCTGGAGCACCTTGTTCATGCCGGGATACATATAGGAATACTGATACCCCTTCCTCATTTCTTCATCAAAGTAATCCTTTATTATATTTCTTTCAAGCCCTAACTGAGGGAGTCCTACCCCTACTACCACAGCACCGATAAGCCTATCTCCGGTGAGGTCGATACCCTCAGAAAATATTCCTCCAAGGACGCAGAAGCCCACTAAAGTTTCCTCAGGCTCTTCTTTAAACTCACGAAGGAATAGCTCTCTATCAGCTTCGCTCATATCTCCTGTCTGTATAATGCTTCTAATATCGTTGAACCTTTCCTTAAACCTTTCAGTTACTTCCTTCATATAGGCATAGGAAGGGAAGAATATCATATAATTTCCCTTTTTTACCGTTACAAAGCTGTATATATAATCTGTTATGATGTTATAAGTATCCTGTCTGTTTTTATATCTGGTAGATATTGGAGCTGTCATTATTTCAATATTTTCTTTTGGGAAGGGAGAAGGAAGCCTCATCCTGTAGTCATCCTCGTCCCCTCCTAAAATCTCTTGAAAATAACTTAGAGGAGTCAGCGTGGCTGAAAAGATTATTTCTCCACGTGCCCTTTTCATTGCTTCTTTCAGATTCTTTGAAGGATCCAGACAGAATATTTTAAGCTTTACCTCCCTGTCAGAGGTATCAACATAGGTAACGTAGTGTTCATCATATAGCTCGCTGATATTTACAAAGCCGTTGCATTTAAAAAACAGCTCCATAATCTCTTCATAACCCTCTGTGCTTGGATTCTTTGTAAGATATTCTTCAGACTCTCTCATAAGTATCCTTAAGAGCTTATTAATATCCTCAGGAGCCTCCTTTTGCACAAAAGAGCTGCTGCCACCATCCTCGCAGATATGCCTCAGTTCTATAAAATAGGAATTAAGTGCATTGGAAGCCTTGTAAAGACCTGGAGCCTTTCCCTTTGTAAGCTTCTTAACCTTTAAAAAATCGCTTTTAATAAGCTCCGAAGAAAACATCTCTCTTGCTCTGTCTACTAAATTGTGTGCCTCATCTACCAAAAAGGCATACTTCTCACCGGAAGCTCCCTCCAAAAAGAATCTTTTAAGATAAACTCTTGGGTCGAAAGCGTAATTATAATCGCATATAATGCAGTCTGACCACAAGGCGATATCAAGAGAAAACTCAAAAGGACAAACTCTGTGCTTCTCTGCATATTTTTCGATTATTTCCCGGGTAAAGTAATCTTCATTGGTAATTATGTCAAAAATAGCATCATTTACTCTGTTAAAATGTCCATCTGCATATGGGCATCCTTCCGGAGAGCAGCTTTCGCCTTTGCAGAAACAGATCTTATCCTTTGCTGTCAAAGTAAGTACCTTTAAGTTCAGACCCTTTTCTTTTAGCTTTTGAAAAGACTCCTCTGCCACGCTTCTGGTTATGGTCTTTGCTGTAAGATAAAATATCCTGCTGACCTTTCCTTCTCCCATAGCTTTAACTGCAGGAAATATAGTGGATATGGTCTTCCCTATTCCTGTAGGAGCCTGAACAAAAAGCTTTTTACCTTCCTTAATGGTTCCAAAAGCTGCTACCGCAAGCTCTCTTTGACCGCTTCTATAATAAGGAAAAGGAAAGGGTGTTTTTGTAATGGAACCATCTCTGATACTTTCCCATTCCAGGGTGTTTTCCGCCCATACATAGTATTTATCCAAAATCCCATAAAAGAACTCAGAAAGCTCCTCCTTTTTATATTGCTTAATAAAGCTTTTCACCTCTTCAGTGGTAAGGGAATAATATCTCAACATCACAGAAATCTCTGAAAGTCCCTGCTCATCAGCATACATAAAAGCGTAGCACTTAGCCTGAGCCCAATGAAGCAGGTTATAGTCCTCATTTATATAAGAAAGCTCCTTATTAGTGCTTTTAATCTCTTCTATTATCTTTTTCCCATCTTCTTCGATAATGCCGTCCATCCTGCCTTCTACCACTATATTTAAGCTTTCATACTGAATTCTCTTTTTTATATAAACCTCACTGGAATACTTCTCAAATTCTGTACTGTTGATCTTTTGAAGCTTCTGATGAGCCTTAGTTCCCTCCTGGGCCCTTGAGGAGCTCATAAATTTACTGTCTATGCTTCCCTCTCTTAAAATAAACTCCACCAGATTCCGTACGGATATATTTACTTCTCTATCAGACATTAATATCCCTCATTTTAATCTATAGTATAAGCAGCTCATAAAGCCTAAAAATTCAAAGGAATTATTAAAATTTTTATATTTATGAAACCACTAATTAACATGTATATTATATCTTAATATTAGTAAATATAAAAACATCTATATAGAAATATAGAAACAGTTGAAACGCTTATATAGAATATTGCAGCTAATCCTAATAAAATCACAGCGTAACTATAGAATCAATTATATAATAATTTCAAATATTTGTTTGACAGTAGTGATTGTAAAGCATATAATATATTATATACCCCTTGAGGGTATTTGGAGGTGAGATTTTGGATATTAATATTAGTCAGGATACAGCAGCACGTCTGCTGGTAGAGCTTAAAGAAAAAGGAAAAAGTGCAGCAAGAATAGTAATACGTGGTTTTGGCTGAGGCGGTCCAACTTTAGGAATTGCTCTGGATGAGCAAAGAGAAAATGATGAGGTTACTGAAGCACACGGATTAAAAATAGTAGCAGAAAAAGATTTTTCATATCTTCTTGAAGATGCAAAAATAGTCCATAGCAGAGGTATATTTGGAACTAAATTCAATGTAATGACTAAAAATTCTGGAAGCTGTTAAATTAAAAATCCAATAATTATTTTAAAACCCGCAGATATATGTTTACCACCGCTGAGCTTTGTTAATAAATTTGCTCAGCGGCATTGTTTTGTCCAAAATATAAAAACATAGAATTTTGTCAATTTAAATAAAAAAAAAACGTAAACCTAAATACAAGGCTTACGTGTTGGTGAGATATTATAAATTAAGGGGGAATATTATACTTTAATACTTATATTATAGTATGTTACTATTAACAAACTGTTAAGATTTGGTAACTTATTTATAAATTAATCCCATTTATTCTCAATATTTTTATATATAACCAAATAAATTTAGAAGCAATTATAAAAATATGGATTAATTATTATTTACCGGATTTATGTTCTCTCAGGAATGAATCTACCTTTGTTTTTTCTCTTCATGGAGTAAATTCATAATTTGAGCCAGGTTGCTTATTGTGAGAGTCAGTACTTCCAGCTTCTGTTCCACCCTTACCAGAAGATATAGAGAAACAGCGATGGGAAATCCAACATTACCTATAAGATTTACTATATGATCCATTTATATCACTCCCTTCACCAATTATATATGCAGCAAGGGATAGTTTTTACAAAATAAAAAACCTGATTATGAAAATATTTTTTTACAATCAGGCTTTAATTTATTATTTATTAAGCTTTCAGGCATAAATTATTTGCTAGTTTTTATTCATTATACTCACTTACAAGCCTTTGAACCATCTTTTTAATCACGCTGGCCTGAGAAATAAGCGACATAACCGTAAGAAAAAGCATTATCCTCTCATGATCTCTTCCTTTTAGATTAAGCTTTGAAGCAATGTCATTTAACTTTTTCTCATTAAAAAAAGGATTGGAGGAAAAATCCTTAAAACTATCCATATGGATTTCTGAAAATATCTTATATGCATCTTCCCAGGAAATAATATCATCTTCACGGTTGTTTATTTCATTAAATGCAAGTCTAAAAACCTTTCTTATTTCTTCACTGGTAAGTACAGGTCTCATATAGCTTAATAAAACTAATTGAGCGAGGTGGAGCTTTGTATATCCCCTTTTTTTACCGTCTTCCGGCTTTGATATTATTTCACTTTTAATGTAGTTTTGAACTATATTATTTGTGTATTTATCTTCAGTGAACTTATCATTTAGATAATCTATTACCTGAGACAGAAACAGATCATATTTAGGAAGGTCTTCATAAGGCACCATATTATTCTTAGACATTTCTTCAGCTAAATTCATTAAATAAGCCATATCAAATTCAGGTTTAGACATCTATATACCTCCTCAATGTAGTTGTAATTGTCTATTATTATAATATAATATTATACAGTATAAAAAAACTCTTTTCAAGTAAACCTTACCATGTAAAATTCATAATTAAATATTTGTAGTTTTAGTAAAATTTATATTCAGCTATTTATAGTCCTGAAAATTTTCAACAAGCTAGTTTTAATGCTAAACTCGCTTAAAAAGCGACTTATCAACAAAAATTGGTTAGTTATCCACATTTTTTGTTGATAACTTTCCACAAGCATGAGAATAACACTTAATCATACCTAGGAGTTATGAACATTATCCACAATCACCTTGTGGATAAGTTGTTGGTTTCCTGTGAAATAGTAGGTTATTTTTCAACAAATTATTAACAAAATGAATTATTTGATGTGAATAACTTCTTAGCTTATTTATGCACATATGTGGAAAACTTATGCCACAGGAAAATATTATACGCCTTCTCTCAAAAATTGTATATCGGAAATTTTAGAAATAATTTTCTAATTGAATATTAGAATCAATTAAAATTTTTCTATTAATTTACATTATGTCAGTTTAACGAAGGTTTTATGCATAAAACTAAAGAAGCATTATGATATAAAATACTAAATGGTTATATTATGGAAGTAATTTTTCTGCACTAATTCCTTATGAACACAGCTATGTAATAAAAAGGAACTTATAAGACAAGCCTTCGACATAAACTAAAGTTCATCCCCAATTTATTACTATTTTATTTATTTTATAAAATTAATGTAGATTTCCTGTTAATTTTTAGTAGAATCACTTCTGCTTCCAAAATTAAATTATCATTAAAGACCAATAAATACAAGGCTTTAAGGATGATTAATATTTTTTTAAAATAATCTTTCTATATATATTGACATTTCTATTTTATGGTAGTATAGTATCTATAGTAAGTTAAATATGGTAAAAAAATTGTAATAAGTAGAAAAAAATAAATTAATGTTTGACGGTTTATTACAAAATTGTTACAATAATATAAGACGATGTCGAATTATGTAATATTAGGAGGAAGAGTTTTATGAAATCCACAGGTGTAGTAAGAAGAGTAGACGAATTAGGAAGAATAGTTATTCCAATCGAACTAAGAAGAACATTAGATATCGCAGAAAAGGATGCTCTAGAAATATATGTTGATGGAGAGCAAATCATATTAAAGAAATATGAGCCTGCATGCATATTCTGCGGAGACGCTAGAGACGTAGTAAACTACAAAGGCAAAAACATCTGTAAAAACTGCTTAGGCGAACTTAAATCAGACAAATAAAAGAAATTTAAAGGCTGTGCCTGATGATAACAATCATCCAGGCACAGCCCTTCTTTTTATTTAAATCTTAAAGTATTAAAAAATTGTTTATAAATCAATTGAATGCCTATATACCTCTGATTTTGGAAGATTCCTGTCTTTAGCTACCTGCTTAATCGCTTCTTTTTTGCTCAGCCCTTCATTAATGTATTTTAATATATGCTGAGGTATTGTGAGTTTCTCCCACTGCTTAAGCCTTTCTTCCTCTATTTTTTCAAGGCTCTTCCCCTCCATGACAAGCACATACTCTCCTCTTGGCTGCAGATTTTCGTAGTATTCCAAAGCATCATTAAGAGGAAGCCTTATTATCTCTTCATGGAGCTTGGTAAGCTCTCTGCATAATGCTATGTTCCTGTTTCCAAACTCCTTCAGCAGAAATTCCAAAGTATCCCTTAGACGGTGTGGAGCTTCATAGAAAATTATGGTTTCTGTCCTTTCCTTTAACTCCTCAGCTATAGGAAGCCTTTCTTTATTTTCTCTGGGGAGAAAGCCCCTGAATATGAATTTAGAGGTATCAAGGCCTGAATACACTAGAGCAGTGGTTATAGCAGTGGCTCCGGGAAGGACTTCAAAATCTATGTTATTTTCTATGCACTTATTTACTATCACACTTCCTGGATCTGAAATTCCGGGAGTTCCTGCATCTGTAACTAAAGCTACATTCTCCCCTCCTTCAAGCCTCTTTATTATATCTTCGCTTTTATCCCCTTCATTATGCTGGTGGTAGCTTATTAAGGGCTTTTTTATCTCATAATGGTTAAGAAGCTTAAGGCTCTGCCTGGTATCCTCTGCCGCTATTATATCCGCATTTTTAAGAACCTCCAGAGCTCTTAAGGTTATATCTTTAAGATTCCCAATAGGGGTAGGAACTAAATACAGCTTTCCCAATTTTATATCCCTCCTTATACTCTTCCATATATCCTGTCAATTTCTTCAGAATAACCGCCTTCATCCTTATATACATATAAAGGAGGCATAAATTTTAAATAAGCTCCTCCGTCTCTCTGACCTTCCACCAAAACTATGTTAGGTGCTTTTTTAGTATTTGGATGAACCATCCTTATAGTTTTAGGCTCTATTTTATATTTTCTCATCATACACAATATATCAGCAAGCCTTTCCGGCCTATGAACCATAAACAGCCTTCCGTTGTCCTTAAGAAGAATTCTTGCAGCGTAAATTACATCTTCTAAGGTACACAAAATCTCATGTCTTGCTATGGCATTTTTATCTTCAGGATTCAATATACCGGAATTTTTAAGCTTATAGGGAGGATTTACCGTAATCACATCAGCCCTTTCCATCCCTTTAAGAAGTTTTATATCCTTTATATCTCCATGAATAAATTTCATCCTGTCATTAAGGTGGTTTAGCTCTGTGCTCCTTTGCGCCATCTCCACCATTTCCTTTTGAATTTCAATGCCGGTTATGCTTTCAGCTTCTGTTTTGCCTGCTATTATAAAAGGAACTATACCGGTTCCGGTGCACATATCTATTACCCTGTGCTTGTTTTTAACCTTTGCAAAGTTAGCAAGAAGTACAGCATCTACTCCAAATCTGAAGGCTTCTTTTTTTTGAATTATCCTTATTCCTTTAAGCTGAAGATCATCTAAGGTTTCTTCTTCCCTTACCAAAGAATCAGGAGTTGTAATATTATCTTTTTCATTATTGACATCGACATTTTTATTTTCTTTCATATTTTATCTTCCTTTAAGCTTTATATATTAAATTTTAAGCTGCTTCTTAATCCTATTTTTCTATAGTTATAATTCTGAAGCTTATACATCCTATCTAAAGGAATTATACCTCTTTGAATAATAGCATATTTTACATTATTCCACAAAGGCAGCATTTTAGTTCATCATATTACTGAAATAATTATAAAATCTGTTAAATACTTCGAAAGATAGTCGAATATTAATATATAGGATATATAGATAAATGAGTGGGATCATTCATTATATAATCAAGTTAAACTTATAATTTAATTTTATTTTATTTAGGGGGTTATTATGAAATTAAGACTAAAAATACCGTTGATATTTACCACATTAATTTTTGCATCTCTCCTGGCGGTAAGTTATCTTATCCACTGGCAGAGCTCAAAAACCGTCGGAAACTTGATCAGAGAAGAGGTGGAGCACAGCACAATTCAATCCCAGCAGAATTTAAATACTCTTATCAGCTCAGAATTAAACATAGTAAATCTTCTTTCTCTGGATGAAAATGTTAAAAACTTTTCTGCATTAAGGCTTGCAGATACTTCTGAGAATTTCTTCAAAGTAAATAAAGCTGAGCTGGATAAAATGAATACATATTTAAAGAAAAAGTATGACTTTACCACCTCACATGAACAGCTTTTCATAGCTGATAAAAATGGAAATATCTTTACAAGCAGCCATCCTGCCTATTTAGGTATAAATATAAATGAAAGAGATTATTTTAAAAAGGCATTAAAGGGCGAAACCGCCATAAGCGACGCAGTGATTTCCAAGGCTACAAACAAGCATTTAATCCTTTTTGCTGCTCCGGTATTCAATGATGCAAGAGACATTATAGGAGTTGCAGTAAACTCAGTTTTTGTAGAATATCTTACCGCAAAGCTTTCAGAGACTAAAATAGGAAATACAGGCTTTGCCTTTTTAGCAGACAGTAAAGGAGTTTATCTGGCTCATCCTAAGCAGGAACTTGTGGGAAGAGCAGTGGTAGAGGAAAGTTTCTCTCGTATTTCAAAGGAATTAACTCAGGATTCAGATAAAACTGTAGAAAATAGTGCTTATGTTTTAGAAGAGGATAAAGGAATACAAAGTATTGGGGTGATACCTCAAACAGGATGGTATTTATCCACAGCAGTACTTGATGCAGATATAAATAAACCTACTGATGACCTGTTTAACAAGACCCTTCAAATGGCAGCTGCTGCTATGATAATAATGCTTATAATAAGTATTTTAGTATCTAAAAGCCTCATTAAGCCTTTAACCTCATTGGTTGCCACCATGGAAACCGCCAGCGGCGGCGACTTAACGGTTCAAAGCACCGTAATATCTAAAGATGAAATAGGAAGTCTGGCTCAGGGCTTTAATTTAATGGTTAACAGGCTAAGAAGCTTAATCGAAGAGATAAACAGAATTATAGGAGCAGTAAACAAGACTTCTTCTGATATACTGGCTTCCTCTGAAACTACAGCAGCATCCATAGAAGAAGTTTCAAAAACCGTAGAACAGATTTCAGAAGGAACTCAGGTACAATCCAGCAGTCTTCAAAGCGTTATAAATCATTTCTCAGTGGTAAGCGATGAATTTGGAAAGGTATATAACTATTCCAATGAAATGAAGGCTAAATCTGAAGATACCATGATAATAAATGATAATTCCAACAAGATTGTAAATATACTGTATGAAAATACAAAAATCAGCACTACAGAAATAGAAAAAATAATAGACATAATCAAGGAGCTTCAGGAAAATTCAAAGAATATTGTGGTTATAACCGACGCTATTAAGAGCATAGCAGAACAAACCAGCCTCCTTTCATTAAATGCTTCTATAGAAGCTGCAAGGGCAGGAGAACAGGGAAGAGGCTTTGCAGTGGTAGCTGAAGAAATCAGAAAGCTCAGCGAAGAATCCACCGCTTCTGCTAAAGAAATAGACGATATATTAGGGGATATCATTTCCAAGACGGAAAATGCCGTAACCATAACTGATACTGTAAAGGAAACAGTAAAGGAACAAAATCACAGCGTTAACCATACAGTGCAGGCTTTTGAGAAGATATCTGAAAACATGGCGGAAATTAAAACCCAAATTGAAAATATAAACTCTTCTTTAAGTAATGTAGAAAATGAAAAGCATACCTTAAACAATGAATTTGAAAGTATTTCGGCAATATCTGAGGAAACGGCAGCTTCCACTGAAGAGGTTTCAGCCTCAACGGAGGAACAGGCGGCGGTGATAATGGAGCTTGCAAACTCCATAAAGGATCTTAACAGTATTGTTGAAACATTATCGCTAACAATTAAAATATTTAAGCTATAAAACTCCATTTGCTGTGGATAACAGGGGCAGAAGATGCCTTTTATCCACAGTATTTTTTTATTTATATCCTTTTTGTGGATAAAACTTAGTTTTTAGTGAACAAAACTCCATCTTCAGGTTTATAAATAAAATTAATTGTGCTACCATAGATTTATAAATCTATTCTATTATGTTAAATGAGGGTTGTATATGTCTAATGAAACTATAGATACAAGAACAAAAATACTTCAGACCGCCATTGATATAGTCGGACTTAAAGGCGAGGTTACCATAAGAGAAATAACAGAAAAAGCCGGCGTTAATGTAGCCTCGATAAATTACCATTTTGGAAATAAAACTAATCTTCTGAAGGAAGTAGAAACGCATTATTCCAACCTCTTATATGAAATGCAGAGGAGCATACTGGAAAATGATATTATCCCTCCAAAGAACAGACTGCTTTTATGGTCGGAAAACATGCTGGATTTTATATTTTCCTTTCCTGCGGTTATAGGCCTTATTATTAATCTGTACACTGAAGATAAAAGCTATAACCCTGCACTTATTAAAAAGATTTATTTAAATAATGAACTTCAGCTGAGAGTTAAGGAGATAATAGCAGAATGTATAGGCAGCAGTGAGGAAAAACTTTTAAACTATAAATACCTCCAGCTTTTTTCCGGAATATTAGGTCCTGTGGTTAACAGACTTGTGTCCAGCACTTTTACGGAAACTAAAGGCTCTTTAGACATAAATAACGAAGAAGAGCTTAAGGAATATATAGTATTTCTTATAGATTCCATAACAGAAAAGTAGGATTAATATAATATTTTTTATAGTAATAAAACAGTTTTTTATTTAGAGGATTTTTTAATTTTTATAGTTTAATCCATATTTAAGAATAAAAGTTCTGAGGATATGCTTTATGCAGCTTCAGAGCTTTTTCTATTATTAAATTTATTCAAATCAATAGTAAATCTGATACATAGAAGAAAAACAGCTGTTTTTTATTTATATATTCAGTAAAAAGTTTCTGTAAATAATTTTATACAATTATTATTTATCCCTTTGATTTATCTATTGACTGTAAAATACTGCTATGCTACTATTAAAACAGATATTTTAAACAAGTGTTTAATTTTGTAGACATAGGGAGATTTTTATGAGAAAAATAGCTGCTTTTATTGTAAAGCATAAAAAGCTAATTATAGGCTTTTATGTGCTTATACTGCTGCTTTCTGCTGTGAGCATGCAGTTTGTTACTATAGAATACGACTTAAGTTCTTACCTGCCTAAGGAAATCAACTCTATTAAGGGAAAGAACAAACTCAGTGAGGATTTTAATATAAAGGGTACTGCCAATCTTATGGTCAAAGAAAAGGAGCTTTATAAGGTTAAAAAGCTTAAGGAGGACATAGAATCACTTCCCGCAGTGGAGTCGGTGATATGGCTGGATGATGCTGAGGATATCCATAAACCTGTAGATTTTATGGATAAAGCCCTTTCAAAAAGGTTTATCTCCGGTGAATACAGCCTTCTGCAGCTACAATTTGCAGAAGGCAATGATACCTTAGCTACCAGAAAGGCAATAGATGAAATAGATAAAATGACGGAGATGGAGCATTATATTGGAGGACAGGCAGCCGTATCGAAGGATATGCAGGATACTGCTAACAGAGAGCTTTTTAATTATTCAGTGGTAGCTTTCATAATTATAACCATAATCCTCCTTATTTCCTCCAGGGCATATTATGAGCCCATTTTATTCTTTGCTGCCATAGGTGCTGCAATCCTCCTTAATATGGGCACAAATATCATATTCGGAAGTATATCTTCTAATACCCACTCTGTGGCAAGCATACTTCAGCTGGCGGTTTCTATGGATTATTCCATATTTCTTCTCCACAGATTTCATGAAGAAGCTGAGAATATGGATCAGAATTCTGCCATGATAGAAGCTATAGTTAAAACCTTCAGTTCTGTATCCTCCAGCGCTCTCACCACTGTAGGAGGCTTTCTGGCCTTAGTTGCCATGCATTATGGAATAGGCAAAGATATGGGGCTTGTACTCGCAAAAGGAGTTTTTTTCAGCTTAGTTACCGTAGTAACCCTCCTTCCCTGCTTAATACTGGTTAGCGAACGCTTCAGCGGCTATAAGCACAAAATCCTTCTTCCTGATTTTAAAAGGATTTCCGGATGGATGGTTAAAAGAAGAAAATTTGCTTTAGTTTTGGCTATGCTTTTAGTACTACCGGCATTCCTGGGACAATCAAAGCTAAAATATTATTATTCTACGGAAAAAACACTTTCTACTAAATCTCAGTCCGTTAAGTCCAACGAAAAGATTGAGGAAATCTTCGGCAGCAGTAATGAACTCATCCTCTTAGTTCCTAAAGTGGATAAAACAAAACTCAAGTCTATGGCTGATGAGATTGATTCTTTAGAAAAGGTAGATTCTGTTCAGGGTCTTTATTCTATGGCAGATGAAACCCTTCCTGATTTCTTAATACCGAAGCAGGTAAGGGCTACCTTTGAATCCGATAAATATACCTATTTTATATTAAATATAAATGCGCCTATAGAAGGATTGGAAACCAAGGAAATAATTAAAAAAATACAAAGTACAGCAGATAAATATACAAAGGAATGGTATGTAACAGGAGAGGCAGCTATCTATATGGATCTTCAGCAGGTAACCTCTCAGGATTTTAACAGAGTAACCATTATATCCATAATAATTATAGGCTTGATTTTACTCTTTACCTTCAAATCCCTGGTACTTTCTTTGATTTTGGTATTCGTTATACAGCTGGGAATATGGATTAATTTAAGCATTCCATATTTCTTAGGGTCAAAGCTTAACTTTATAGCTTTTATAATAATAGGAGCTATACAGCTTGGAGCTACTGTGGATTACGCTATATTATTCACTTCAAGATATAAGGAAAATTTAGAGGCATATAAGCCTTTAGAGGCTATGAAAAAGACTATAGAAGACACAGGAAGGTCCGTATTTACCAGTGCTTTAATACTTATGGCAGGAACCTTCAGCATATCTTTCATAACCACTATAAAATCAGCTTCAGAGCTGACCCTTTTAATTGGAAGAGGTGCTTTTATAAGCCTGCTTTTAGTTTATATGCTGCTTCCTGCCCTGCTTCTTATATTCGGACCCTTAATAAGGCGTACCACTTTAAACTGGCCAAAGAATGTTTCTGAGGAATTTGTAGATAACCAGATTAATGTTAATTAGAGAATAAATTTAAGGAAGGTAATTATTATGAAGAAAAAATTTATAAGCGCTCTTCTGCTGTGTTTTATGCTCATAAGCAATGCTATAGCCCATGCAGCTCCCACAAAGGACGAAACGGTTTATGTTTCCATGAAAAATGACGGAAGCACTGCTTCTATAAAAATAGTAAATCACCTTTATAACATGGACAATTCAGGAGAATTTACAGACTACGGAAAATATACGGAGATTAAAAATCTAACCGGTGCTTTAAAACCTGAAGTAACCGGGGATTATGTTAAATGGAACCTTACTGAAATAAAGGAAAAAGATCTTTATTATGAAGGCTCTGTGGACAAAGAGCTTCCTGTGAAAGCAGAAATCAGATATTTCCTTGACGGAAGGGAATTTAAGGCTGAGGAGCTCTCAGGGAAAAAAGGCAAGCTTAAAATAATTATAAAAGTAGACTTTAAGGAAGAAGAAGGCATATCCCCTGATTTAATGGCACAGGTTCAGGTTACAGCAGATTTAGATATATTCAGAAATCTAGAAACTCAAGGCAATAAGGTGGTTATAGGAAAAACCGCAGCAGTTAACTTTGTAGCCCTTCCTCCTGAGGATGCTGAATTTGTTCTGGAGATGGATGGAGAAAATATATATTTAGAGCCTATTACCATAACGGTTTTACCTGCTTCCTTTAATGTTCCGGAGGATATTTCAAAGGGTATAGACTCTCTTACCAAAGGTTTGGGAGACATGGAAAAAGCCTCTGATTCACTGGCAGAGGGAATGCAGCAGACAATCACAGGAACTTCTGAATTAAAGTCAGGAATGTCACAGCTAAATGTTGGATTAAACAGCATTTACAGGGGTTCTGATGAAATATATACCCAATCTCAAAAGCTTTCTTCATCTATGAATGAATTCGAAAAGGGTCTTAAGGAGATTTCTGATAACAGCAGCAGCCTCATAAGCGGATTAAAAAGCCTCTCCGGAGGTATTAATGAACTTTCTCAAAGGAGTCATGATATTCAAAAAGGACTTCAGGGTGTTCACATGGGAACTAAAGAGCTACAGGGAGGAATCAGCGGCTTAAAAGACGGCTCCTTGAAGCTTAAGGAGGGTCATGACAAGCTTTCTCAAGTAGCAGCTCTTTATGCAAATCACCCAGATCCCATGGTAGCTGCCATGGCTAAAGGAATCCTTGGAGAAAAGGATGGAATAGATCAGCTAAATGAAGGCTTGACTAAGTCCTCTAAAGCCATGAAGGATTTAGAAACCTCTACAGGTGCCTTATCATCAGGATATAATGATTTTCACGGAGGCCTCTATCAAATATCTTCAGGAATGAATAAAACCGCTGAAGAAGCCCCTCAGCTGTCTTCAGCATTAAATCAATTAACAGCGGGATTTTCCTCAATGCGAGAAGGCAGCTCTAAACTCTTTAAGGGTTTTGGAGATATAAATAAAAGTATAGGCACGGTGAAAAATGAAACCTCCGGACTTCCTGGAGATGTAGGAAAGCTCGTTGATGGGCAGCAGCAGATAAAGGAGGGTATGAGCAAACTTGGCAAAGAAGGTATAGGAAAAGCCCGTGCTGAACTTCAAAATAACTTAAATAACAGTATTATTGGTGATAATAAAAACCCATATAACTCCTTTGCTGATAACAGCAGAAATAAAAACTCCACAGTGCAGTTTATAATGAGAACTCCCGGTATTTCTAAGCAGGAGGAGAAAAAAGAAGCTGTGGTGCAGGTAGAGGAAAATAAAAATATCTTTCAAAGATTTCTGGATTTATTTAGAAGATAAGTTTTGTAAATAGGCACAATAAAAGGCATTCTCACAATCTATGAGAATGCCTTTTACATCAACTTTTATAATATCTAATTTAATATTCTTCTTGCTGCATAGAATTTATATACCTTGGATACCTTAACCACATCTCCGGTGTGAGGTGCATGTATGAAGTTATTATTTCCTACATATATACCTACATGTCCAGCATGTGTAAACACCAAATCTCCTGGCTGCATTTCCGCTCTGGAAACTCCTCTGCCAGCTTTTATTTGATCATAGGTTGTACGACCTATATTGTATCCAAAGTGTCTAAATACGTAAGAAGTAAATCCTGAGCAGTCAAATCCGCTTGGTGTTGTTCCACCATATACATATTTTACTCCTAAGAATTGATATGCATAGTTTATTAAGGATGTTGCGCTTGCAGATGCTGCACCATCACCTCTTGAAGGTGTTGAGCTCTGCTGCTTAGCTGCCTGAATTTCCTCTAATCTCTTATTACCCTTCTTTATAGCAGCATCAACTTTACTATCGATATTTGTTGATACAATACTATTTCTAATCTTAACTAGTGTAGTAATGGAATTTCTTATATCTGATTCACTGCTTGAGCTATTGTTGATTACACTGATTGGGTATTCAACTATTGTCCACTCTTTAGAGTCCAGATCCATTTCAATTTTAGCTCTTTCGGCTCTGGCTTCAGCAACTAATTTGTTCTGTTCATCCTGCTTAACCTTCAATTCAGCAAGTTTTGCCTCATTTACTTTCTTAAGCTCGCCTACAGCTAAAACCTTTTCATCCAATTCCTTTACTTTTCTATCAAGCTCTTCTTTTTTCTCATCCAACTCTTCTATTATTTTCTGATCCATACCCATAAGCTTGCTGATGGCTTGTGCTCTGGCTATTAAATCACTGAATCCCTGAGATTCAAATAATAAAGCAATATATGAGCTTTGTCCGCCTGATTTATATAAGGCTCTCATTCTAGCATCATACATTATCTGTTTCTCTTTTACTTCCTCTTTTGCTACTTCAATAGCTTTATTTGTCTCAGCAATTTGATTTTGGTACTCTTGAATCTCGTCCTGATTCTTTTGTACAACATCTCTGGCTGCACCAACTTCATCGTCTATGATGTTAAGCTTTTCTTCAAGGTCCCCAACCTTACTTTCAATATCATTGTATTGATTTCTGCTCTGTTGTATCTGCTCTTGAGACGCTGGCTCAGCAAATACCACAGCTCCTTGTCCAAATACAAAGGATGCTGCAACTATAGCCGCAATTATTTTTTTGTTCATGCGTCTGATTGCCTCGATAATTCTCATATCTTGCTCGAGGCAGCCTCCTTCCCCCACATTAGTTTAAATTTGTACTAGCCGACGAAATTATTATAACACCATACAAGTAGTATGGACAACCCGCTTTTTCGAATGTTTACAAATTGGTTAAAATTTAATGACATTGTAATTACTATTTTTTAATTAATTTGCAAAATTTAAATGTTTTATTTACATTTTATTATTTATATTCCATAAAATATGCGATTCTTCGCCCCTTGGCATTAATAAAATAACAAAACAGGCAGAACAAGGAATGTTCTGCCTGTTAACAATTTGTACTTTTTTTATTTATTATTAAACAAATTTTGTTCACATTTAAGTCCTCGACAGGATACTATCTTAACACTCTTCTTGCAGCATAGAACTTCCACACCTTAGAAACCTTAAGTACATCTCCTGTTTGAGGTGCGTGAATCATCTGTCCGTTTCCTATATAGATTCCAACGTGTCCAGGGTTAGTAAATACTAAGTCACCAGGCTGTAATTCAGATTGAGAAACGGCAACGCCGGCATCTATCTGATTGTAAGTGGTTCTTCCTATATTATAACCGAAGTGTCTGAATACATAGGAGGTAAAGCCTGAGCAGTCAAAGCCGCTAGGGGTAGTTCCTCCCCAAACATATGGAATATTTAAAAATTGATATGAGTAATTTATAAGTGAAGCTGCACTTGCTGATCCTTGTGATGGACCTCTTGAAGGAGCTGGACTAGGCTTTGGCGCTGGTGCAGGTTTGCTGCTTCCGCCACCTCCATTGCTTGGTCTGTTATTTCTTGCCGCTTCTTCTGCCGCTCTTGCCTCAGCCAATCTCTGGGCTTCTCTTTGTCTAATTGTTTCCTGTCCTTTTTTAATAACTTCATCTATCTTTCTGTCTACATTTGTAGATACTATATTGTTTCTTAATCTTACAAGAGTAGTTATTGAGTTCTTAATATCATCATCGCTACTATTTCTGTTTGTAATAACATCCATAGGGAACTGTACAAGCTCCATTTCTTTAGTGTCAAGATCTACAACAACCTTTGCTTTTTCTTCTTTTGCTGCTGCAACTAAAACATCTTGTTCTTTTTTCTTATTTTGAAGGTCAGCCATCTTAGCTTCATTTTGTTTCTTAAGCTCTAAAAGGCTGGCATTTTTTTCGTCCAATGCTTTTTTAGTATCATTAAATTCTTTTTCTTTTTCATTAAGCTCTTCAATAATTTGCTTGTCCAATCCCATAAGTTTTCCTATGGCTTGAGCTCTGGCTATAAAATCGCTAAATCCTTGTGACTCAAGAAGCACTGATACGTAACTACTTTGTCCCCCGGTTTTATACATAGCTCTCATTCTTTTATCAAACATATCTTGTTTCTGCTTAAGCTCTTCTTTCAGCTTTTCTATTTCCTTTTTTGTATCTTCAATCTGCTTATTTAAAGCAGCTATGTCTTCATTATTCTTGTCTATAACTCCATGCATTGCAATAACTTCTTCGTCTAATAGCTGGATCTTTTCCTCAATACCAGCAATTTTCTGCTCAATGCTGTTAAGTTGATTTCTGCTCTGCTCTACTTGCTGCTGCGTCGTTGGATCAGCGAAAGCAACAACAGCTTGGCTACTAATTATAGATGCTGTAATTACTACCGCAAGTAATCTCTTTTTCATAGGTGTTCTTTCCCCCACATTTTTATTTTTTCGGTATATTATTATCATATTAGCCGTTAATATGATATATTGCCGACGAAAATATTATAGACTTAATGATTAGGAAAAAACAACCTTTATGTATAAATGTTTACAAAATGGTAAAAATTCTACTAAGTTTCGGTTAAAATTTGCAGTCAATTCTGTAACAATTACAGAAAATTTTTAAAGGTAAAACTTGTCCCCCTCTGCTTTCCACTATCTTTAAGCACTGCATTTAGGATATTCTAAAATTTATATAAGATATGAATTCATTCTTAAACCCCTTACAGTTTGTTAAAAAATTATATACATTTTCAATCTTTATCAAAAGACAGAAATTAACTTATTCGAAATACCCATGATTTTTAAATATTTTGCTTCTTATTATATTTGATTCTTATATATTAGATGCGCATGGCTATTTATATTTTTTTGTTATCTGTGCCTGTATTATTGAAGCACTAAACATCATTATAATAAATATTATTACAAATACCAGTGTATACTTCTTAATAAAGAAGTCAGCAGCTCCTAATATGAGGCCTGAAACACCTAAAACAATATTAAAAGTTCCATTGCTTTTAAAGTATCCTTCCTTATCCTTTATACTGCTTCCGGTTTGAAGTATGTCCTGAACCTTTTTGCTTTTTAGTATCAATATACCAAAGGTTAGAAACCAAAGGCTTCCTAATAAAATAATCAAAGTTGATCCTGCCATATTATCTCTCCTTCTTATTTGTGTCATATAGTTAATCTTTTCTATCAGTATTTTTAAACTCTGCACTTTTATATGATGCATTGATTTATAAGCAATAATACAATTATACATTAAAATTTTCCATTAAAAACTATAAATAATCTTTTCATTTATTATTATATTAATAATATTGACAGCGGCGGGCTACTTATATATAATTATATATGTCGCCGGGGTGTGGCGCAGATGGGAGCGCGCGTGCTTTGGGAGCATGAGGTCGCAGGTTCAATCCCTGTCACCCCGACCAGGAAAAGTCATATGCAGGATTTAACCTTCATATGACTTTTTTTATTTTTCAAAAATAATAATTATATTATAAAGGAATCGTTAAATTCGGTTCCTTTTTTATTTAATCTGTAAATAGATTATTATAACTATAATCACCATACAATATTCAAGCAGCTGATTATCACTCTTATACTCATTAATCCTTCCATTATATTATTATAAATTTTAGTTTTTAACTCCTCTGCCAGTGTTTCATTCTATTGTTCATTAATAAAAACTATATATAAGAAGATAATAAACAGTATAGTCTTTACTATTGTTTTAATTCCCTGTGAAGCTTCTGTTAATAATGGTAATTATGCAGAAAATTTTCCAAAAGGATACTCTTTCTTTAATCTTTATTAATATTTGCTTTTTATAATAAAAACACTACAAAAAACAAGGAGGTAATATTAATGGAAGAGATAAGAACTATTACATACCCTATGTATAATGCAATACCAAACATATTATCGGCAGTACTTCTTCTTTTACTTGCCATAATAGTTGCATCAATAGTTAAGTCACTCATTATTAAAGGCGGTAGAAAGATGGGACTGCCAGGTTATATAGATAAGTGGGGCTTATCCAATAATAAGAGCTCCGATAAAACTTTAGAATCCTTGGGTAAAGCCGCTTTTTGGCTTATATTCATTTTATTCTTCCCAAGTATTTTGGAAGCATTAAATATGAGGGCAGTTTCAACTCCTATTACAAATATGACAAGTAAATTCCTAAACTTCCTTCCTAACATACTAGGAGCAGTACTTGTACTTATAGTTGGATATATTATAGCTAAAGTAGTAAGAGATTTATTAGCACTGCTTTTAAGAAAACTTAAGGTAGATGAGCTTCAGGATAAGGCAGGTTTAACACCAACTGCTACAACATCATCCTTCTCTACCATATTGGCAAATGTAGTTTACGTTTTAATATGGATTCCAATTATTATTTCAGCATTAGAAATCCTTAATATTAAGGCTATATCACAGCCTGCAATAGGAATGCTGAATAATATATTAAATATGATACCTAATATATTTGTGGCAGCTATACTTATAGCTGTAGGTGTATATGTGTCTAAACTGGTAGGTAACCTTGTTTCAAACCTGCTTGCAGGAGTGGGAATAAACTCTATTTATAAGCAGATTGGATTTGGTAAGGAAGGAATGGCACCACGATACTTGTTATCTGATGTTATAGGCAAATTAGTTAAGTTTATCATAATACTTCTATTTGCTGTAGAAGCTTTAAACGTAGTAAATCTAGAGGTATTAAACAGAGTAGGATTTGCTATAATAGCATACTTACCATTCTTCTTAAGCGCAGTTATAATTTTAGGTGCAGGTTTATTTATAGGTAAATGGGTGGAAGGCCTATTAGGTAAATACACTTCATCCTCAAGGCTTACCGCTGCTTTAGTTAAATACTCCATTATAGTATTTGCAGTATTTATGACCTTAAGCCAGCTTGGTATAGCTATGGTAATAGTAAATACAGCCTTTATCATAATACTTGGAGCACTGGCTATAGCCTTTGCAATATCCTTTGGTATCGGCGGAAGAAAGTTTGCTGAAAGATCCCTAGAGAAATTTGAAAGAAAAATGGAAACATCCGCACCTGCTTCCGGTAAAGATGTAAACACTGAAGAAATCGATCCTACAGACAATACACCTCCAGTGCTTTAAACCGAAGGTGAAATGCAACAATCCTATTTTTTAGGATGTTTATATAAAAAGCCCCGGAGACTCTGCAGTAAGTACACTGCAGTAAGTCCCCGGGGCTATTTTATATTCTAAATCTCTATGGTAATTTTTGTATTCACCCCAGGGGTGAATACAAAATTATCCATTTACTTAAGGAGCTCACCAAGCTGGTTCAACTTTTCCTGAAGCCTCCTGAAGGCTTCAAGGGCTTCTTGATAATTTTTTAAAAGCTCTTGTCTATTGCCAGGTTCTGGGGCCTGAGGTTCTTGAGAATCTGGTGTCTCAGGCTCTTGAGGAGCAGGTTCCTGGTAATCTTGTCCAATAAAACTAAGAAAGCCTTTTGCTATGGCAAGTGAAACTGTTTCTATGAAACCATCATCTTTAAGCCTGGCTTCTTCATCGGGGTTGCTTATGAAGCAGATTTCCACTAGAGTTGCAGGCATCAGGGTTTGCCTGAGCACAGCGAAGTTTGCATATTTGACTCCCCTATTTTTTGTTCCTATAGCTGACACTACTGAATTCAGTATGGCTCTTGCCATTGTTTCCCCTTCCCCACCTGACTTATAGGCATAGGTTTCTGTTCCTGAGGCTGAAGAGTCACTGAAGGAGTTATTGTGAATGCTTATAAAATAGTCTGCATTGTAGTTATTTGCAATATTAGCCCTTTCAGTAAGTGTGATATATTTATCTTCAGTTCTTGTATATTCAACGGAAATTCCCTGTGAAGATAAAATTTCTCCGCATCTTAAAGCAATTTTTAAATTAGGCACCTTTTCATTTAAACCAGTAGCTCCCACTGCACCGGAATCCTTCCCGCCATGGCCTGCATCAATTACTAGCTTAACCATAAAATTATTACCTCCTACTTGGGTTGTATACCCTACTAAAAATATATGCAGCAAAATGAAAATTGTGGATACCTTTGAGTAAATTAAGTTATAATAATTTTATGTACAATTTTAAGGAGTGAGAACATGAAAAAACACCATATGGACTTATTTCAAAAGCTTGTAAAATCCTATTATGAAGGTAATTTTGATGAGACTGTAGAAAAAATCATTAATACTCCGGGACTTGATAAAGATGAAATAACAAAAACTGTATCTATGCTCTGCGGTGTAGAGGTTGAAAATGACGAAAACTATATTTATAACCTAAAAAAAGCAATAACAAATTATCAGGTTAGGGAAAGGATAGTTGAAAAACTTGGGCAATGCACTATAAGTTGCACTAAAGATGAAACAGGGAAAACAAAATGCCAAATGGCATGCCCATTCAATGCCATTTTAAAGGATCCAATTAAAAACACTACATACATAGACGAAGATTTATGCGTAAACTGCGGGATGTGCGTGGATGTCTGCGACAATTCAAAACTTATGGACAGAGTAGAGTTTATCCCTATAATGGAGCTATTAAAAAGCGGAAGTCCTGTAATTGCAGCTGTAGCTCCTGCTATATCAGGACAGTGGGGCTCTGATGTAACCATGGATCAGCTGAGAGCAGCTTTTATAAAAGCAGGCTTTAAAGATATGCTTGAGGTTGCCTTTGCAGCGGATATGCTTACCATAAAAGAAGCAGTGGAATTCGACCATCTTGTAAAGAATAAAGATGATATGATGATTACCTCCTGCTGCTGCCCAATGTGGGTAGGAATGCTTAAGAGGGTTTATTCCGATTTGGTTAAATACGTATCTCCTTCCGTATCTCCTATGATAGCTGCTGCCAGAGTTTTGAAAAAGCTCAATCCCGATGCTAAGGTGGTATTCGTAGGGCCATGTATTGCAAAAAAAGCTGAAGCAAAGGAGAAGGATTTAATAGGAGATGTAGATTTTGTCCTAACCTTTCAGGAATTGAAGGGTATTTTTGAAATACTTGATATTAAGCCTGAAGAGCTTCAGGGAGTGGCATCTATTGAATATGCTTCCCGAGGCGGTAGACTTTATGCCAGATCCGGAGGAGTGTCCATTGCAATTTCTGAGGCCATTGAGGAACTTTATCCTGAAAAATATTCCTTCCTTAAAACCCTTCACGTAGACGGGGTTAAGGAATGCAAGGAGATTTTAAACAGAGCAGTGGCAGGAGAGGATTTAGGCGCAAACTTTATTGAAGGTATGGGCTGCGTAGGAGGCTGCGTAGGAGGTCCTAAGGCAATAGTTCCAAAAGAGGAATCCAGAAAGGCAGTGGATGAATTTGCGTATCAGTCTGCTGTAAAAGTAGCAACTCACAGCGGAATATTGGATGAGGTCTTTCTCCGTATAGGAATTAATTCCCTTGAAGATTTTAAGCATCCTGAAAAGATAGAAATATTTGAAAGAAACTTTTAAATAAGTGAAAACATATGATATAATTCTCAGTAATTATATTTAGGCTGGTGAGTAAATATGTTGGAAAATATAAAAGCGGTAATATTTGATTTAGACGGCACCCTTGTAGATTCTATGTGGGTATGGGAAAAAATTGATAATGATTATTTAAAAAAGATGGGTTATGAAGTTCCCCTTAATCTAAAGGATGAAATAAGCCATTTGAGCTTTAATCAGGTAGCGGAATACTTTAAAGACAAATTTAACATTGTGGATTCCTTAGAAGTTATCAAGGATACCTGGCATAATATGGCCATATCAGAGTATTCTAATAACATACCTTTAAAGCCGGGAGCAGAAGCGTTTTTAAAACACATTAAGAACCTGGGTTTAAAAATAGCTTTAGCCACCAGCAATTCAGTGCCTCTCCTGGAGGCTGTGCTGGTTAAGCATAATATTTATGAATATTTTGATGTTATAGTCACCACTAACGAAGTGGAAAGAGGAAAAAATTTTCCTGACATATATCTTTTATGTGCGGAAAGGCTTGAAGTCAAACCTGAGGAATGCCTGGTTTTTGAAGATTTATATGCAGCGGTGATGGGAGCTAAAGCTGCAGGTATGAAGGTAGCAGCCATGCATGATCCCTCTTCAGAATATCAAAGGGAAGAGCTTGAAAGGCTTGCAGATCATTATGTCATGAGCTACGATGAAATTTTTGAAAAGTAAAATAAAAACCTTGTGCTTTGTTATTCTTAGTTCAGCACAAGGTTTTACTACTTTATTTTTAGTATAGTGATTCCGTAGCCTTAATCATGGCCTCCAAAGAATATCTTTCCTTATTAAGCTGGTAGGATTTTTCCGCCTTTTCCTTCATCTCTTCATAATTTTCTATGGCCTTAATCATGGAGAGCCTGAGGTTTACAGCATTTCCTGGCTCAGTTATTATTCCTAATTCTTCGCCTTTAATGATTTTTCTCACTGCTCCTACATCCGTAGATATTATTGGGATTTTATTTTTTACAGCCTCTAATATCACAAAGGGGAATCCTTCCTTTACAGAAGACATTACAAAACAATCCATAGCTTTCATCTTTTCGGAAGCATTATCCACATATCCTGTAAATATAATGCTATTATTACCTTCAGCGAGAGTCTTCATTTCAGGTAAAAGCTGTCCATCCCCTATAAGCAGAAGCTTAGCCTTATAACCCTCCTGACAGAGATCATTAAAAGCTTGTATTAAATACCTATGCCCCTTGGTTTCATAAAAATTTGCTACACAGCCAAAAACAAAATCCTCTGATGTAATATTAAATTTCTTTTTGAAGGCTTCAATATCTTCACCTTGAGTCTCTTCACTTTCATTAAAATCTATGCCGTTAGGTACATATACAGCTTCCTTTTTAGGAATTATGCCATTCTCCTTGGCAACCTCAATGTCTCCTTCGTTTACGCATATCAAACTGGTGGTTTTCCTGCTTTCATAAGCCTCTAAAAAGGTATAAATCTTCTTCTTTAAATTACTCATTGGTTCATTAAATACAAAGCCGTGAGCAGTATATACAATCTTAGATATTCCTGCAGAATGAGCAGCTTCTCTGCCTAAGATTCCAGCTTTGGAACTATGACAGTGCACTATATCAAACTTATTTTCTTTAAATTCCTTTTTCAAATGCTTAAGGCATTTGAAATCCATAATGGGATTAATCTCCCTCACCATTTCATCTATGGCAATATGTCTTACTCCCATTGCCTGAAGCTCATCTATCATCTTTCCGCCGGGAGCTGAATATACAGTAATGTCGTATCTATCCTTAAGCCCCTGGCATAAAAGCAGCACATTTTTCTGTGCTCCCCCCAGCTCCGATTGTGTT
>NZ_CCXI01000123.1 GCF_000820705.1 Clostridium polynesiense
CATAAAAGCAGCACATTTTTCTGTGCTCCCCCCAGCTCCGATTGTGTTATAACATAAGCAATTTTTTTCATAATAAATCTACCTCTTATATTCCTTTTTACTGCCTCATTGCATGTTAATTCATTATAAACTTGTCCCATACTATACTATATTATACATCAATTAAGGTCAAATAGATTATGTCGTTTAAAATCAATGGCTACGCTAATATATGAATATCTCCGGATTAAAAAACTGCACAGTGCACTTTTCTAAGCTCTATATGCATTTATGTATAAATAATTCCTGATAAAAATAGCTATATGGTATATTTGCTAAACTATCTATACATCAATGTATAAATAATTCTCAGCAGGTTATTATTAAGTGTAAGATTATTGAATTTATTAGTAAATTTTTATGTTTCTATGCTATACTCTTTATGTGGTTTAATTAAGCTTCAGCTTAGTTATTTGCTTACTTATAATGTGTGAAACTCTTTATATTTAAAAAAATGATAATCCATAAATATTTCATAAGGTTAATAAGGAGATTAATATGAGGGAACGAAATTATCATAAGTCATTTATACTTCTGTTCTGTATTTATTTTTTTGTGTCCATGGTTTTTCCCAATGAATTTAAGCTTATGGGAAGAGTGGGGATATCAGAAGCATTTTTTGCAGTTATGGTATTGTGTTATTTTATACTGCTGATTTTGAGGAAGGATGGCTTTAAAAGATTTTTTAAAAGTATCCTCAGCTTTTTAACAAACAAACTATATCTATCGCTGACCATACTGCTTATCATCATGATTTATTCAGTGAGCTATTCTCTGGAAAAGACATTAGCAGCAGGAGAAACCATAAGGTTTTTTACTTATTTAATTTCAGGCTTTATAGTGGTAAATGAGTTTAAAGAGCTCAGGGAAAAGGAGCTTTTGCTGAATACCTTCATAGCAGGGAGCCTCATTGTATCCATTATGGGATTAGCCCAAATCTTTACCGGAAAAGGGATGACTGTTGGAATTATAATAAATGACGTTAATGTTCCAAGAATGGAAAGTACCTTAGGGAATCCAAACTCTCTGGGAGCCTTTGCAGTTATAGCATTTTTTCCAATTTTAATGCTTGGATTACATGAAAAATCCTCAAGAAAAAAAACACTTTATTTTATACTGAATATATTCTTAGCAATGAACATAGCTCTAACCTTCTCCAGAAATTCCTGGATAGCTTTATTCATCGGAATGATAGTTCTTACACTTTTATATAATTGGAAGCTTATTTTTGTTTTAATAGCCGGAGGGTCTTTAAGCTTATTGATTCCTCAGGTCCTTGACAGGATTAAGCAATTGGGAGATATGAGCATCAATGCTTCTCGCCTTTATATTTGGGCTACAGCAGCAAAAATGATAAAGGACTATCCTTTAAGAGGAGTGGGTAACGGAAATTTTATTTCCTATTATGATATTTATACAGAAAGATACCCAGAGCTGAAAATGGAAGGCTTTACAAGATTTCCAACCCATAATCATTATTTAAAAATCCAAAGCGAATTAGGTATATTCGGAAGCATAGCCTTTGCACTATCTCTATTATTCAGCTTTATATCCATTTATTCAGCTTCCAAGCTGCAGGCAAGCAGATACAGCTATTTTTATAAGGGGTTTTTAGTATCCTTCATATGCTTTCTGCTATTAAATTTATTTGATAATATTTTAAGCATACCACAGCTTACTTTAGGCTTTTGGATTTTAATTTTTAACGCTCAGAATATTCCTTACAAGGATTTCAATTGAATTTTGTGTATAATTTTAAAAAGACCCCTGACATCACCTTAATATTAAGGTGATGCCAGGGGCTTATCTTTAAAATCATCTGCTGCTTCTCATTCTGGAATTTAAAACGCTGCTGTATATCTTAGTTAATTCATCTATGTAGGAATCTATGCTGTATTGATCTTTCAATATACCATAGGCATTTTCTCCTAGTTTCTTCATCATCTGTCTATCATTATAAAGATATTTCATGGTCATAGCCATATCATCGCAGCTTCTTTTCTTTAATACCAATCCGGTTTCACCATTTTTTATAAACTCCATAACTCCCGGCAAAGGCGTGGTTATGACAGCTTTTTTTAATGCTGCAGCTTCCAGAACCACCATTGGAAGTCCTTCCCTTACTGAAGGGAGAATAAATACATCCATTAAATTTATATAAGTGTATATATCCTTTTGATAGCCTGCAAATATTACCTTATCCCGGAGATTCAATTGGTTTGTTAGATTTTTTAACCTTTCCTCTTCCTCTCCGTCTCCAATAATTAAAAGCTTTACTCCCTCTATTTCCTTACTTATTTCATAAAAGGCATTAATAAGCATATCTACACCTTTAAGAGGAATCAATCTTCCGGCATAGCCATAGATAATCTCCTCACTGCCTAGGTTTAATTCCCTTTTTAAATGAGTCCTATTACTCTTAAGCTCCTCTTCATCAAAATCAGTAAAGTCCAAAGAATTAACTAAGGTAAGGAAACTGCTTTTATCTGCTTTTAAATTATGCTCTAAATAATAATCCTTAGCGGTTTCAGAGCAGGCTATAGACTTTTCATATTTATTTCTGAAAAAGCTGTCTATAAACTTCAATAAATTAGGTTTCTTAATCCATGGATAAGTGGCATGAATATGGGATATAACTGGTTTATTACTGGATTTTGCCGCTATATATCCTGCAATAGATGCCTTAACATCATGTCCATGCACTATATCAATATTTTCTTCTTTAATTATGTTTTTTATCTTATATATATTTGCAGGATTTAACCGGCTTATATCAGATGCATAATACTTTATTCCCGCTTCTTTAAAATACTGACCTAAATTATCTCCGGAAGTAACTGCAATGCATTCATAGCCTTTCTTCATGTTCCTGCATATATCAAGTACAACCTTCTCTGCACCACTGAGTTTATCATTGGCTACAATATGAAGTATTTTTATCATAGTATACCTCTCCTGGTTTATTTAATATAGGATTTAAGGATAGGTTATGTGGGATTCTGTCCTTTTCAGGAGGAAGTTCCATATAATTTCCAAACATATCTGTTAAGTATTTATGATAGTTATTTGGAACGTTGAATTCTCCGTCTTCAAACTTGAATTTTCTGATAGGGAAAATGTCCTCCTTATTAAAATAGTTATTCCAAAATATAACTTCTGGCCCGTAGCCTATCACCTTCTGCTCCTCTCCCCTGGAAGAAGCTATAGCAGCATCTCTCCTTTCTCTCAGTTCGCTGAAAAGAGCAGATTTATCCTGCAGGGTGTAAGTCAGGAATACTGCTTTGCATATAAGTTTTACTATATTTTTAATAAAGATTTTTGGTGAGATAATTTTTTCAAAAGGCTCTTTTATAAGCATCATTAATCTGTATCTAAGTTTGTACGCTTTCTTCTTTTTGTTAACCTCCTCTATGCTTATCCCATAATAATCCATAGGAAAAACATCAATAAACAGCCCTTTATGATAGTTACCTGACTTATATTCGATTACTTCGCTGTTATTATCCCTTATTTTAAGCCATGGCATATCATATTCCGGATCCGTTTCCGTAAGCTGAAGAAATAAATCATCAGGAAGCTCCTTTTTTGCAGCTTCTATGAATTTATTATAATCCTCCCTAATCATACTGATATCCAAATCATCATCCCAGGGTATAAAGCCTCCATGTCTTACCGCACCTAAAAGAGTACCTCCGTCAAGCCAATATTTGATATTATGTTTATTACATATGTAGTCAACAATCTTTAAATTTCTAAGCATCACCAGCTGTGCTTGTCTTAATACAGTTTCCCCTTCTGCCCTATTATCCGGAAATAGGCTTATAAAATTCTCCACTTACTTACTCCCCCATTAAAAATATATTCATTTTAAAACCGATAACTATTTAAAATTTTTATTTAGTTCTATTATTTCCTCTTCTGAAAGGATAGGTTTTATTTCTATATGATGCTGTACCCTTTTATTTTCAGGTGGTATTTTCATATAATCCCCATACATTTCTTTTAAATATGTATCTGTGTCATTTGGTGCCATGAATTCCCCATCTTCAAACTTGATCTTCTTTAACGGATAAATGGTATCTATATTAAAAATAGTATCAAAATTTAATACATCTGTACCATATCCGTAGCTTAGCTTAGGATTTCTTTTCATTCTTTCAATCCTTTTATCTCTGGTTTTTAGGTTTATATCATAAATTACATCCTTATTAAATATGGCAAAAGGAAAGAATATTACCTTTAAAGCACCCTTTGCTATATTTTTCAGCAGGTTTTCTTTTGTAAATGCAGGTTTTTTAAAAGGAGCGTTAACTGCATAAGCAAAAATATATAATTTTCTTAAAATCTCCTCTTTGAAAAAACGCTTAAGGGTATTTTGCGAATAAGTATCACAGGGAAATATATCTATATAAATCCCCTGATGATATTCAGCATTTTTGTCTAAAACCATTTTACTTTTTTTATCTTTTATTTGGGTCCATGTGTTTCCTGCCAAGGGAGTGGTTTGAAGGTTTTGTATAAAGAGTTCTTCCGGAAGCTCCTTAGGTGCAATCTGAAGAAATCTTTCATAATCTTCTCTTGGCATGGCAATATCCAAATCGTCGTCCCAGGGAATAAAGCCTCCATGCCTCACAGCACCCAATAAAGTTCCTCCCTCTATCCAATAATCTATATCATTTTCCCTGCAAACTTTATCTACTATTTTTAGTATTCTCAAAGTTATCAGCTGAGCCTGTCTCACTAAACTCTCATTGGTATTTTCATATCTTTTATCAGGAAATTCTGTATTCCAATCCATAATATCACTTCTTTTCCTCACATATTTTTTTAAAAAAAGCGTAATATTTATCTGAAACTCTGTCCCAGTTAAATAAATCTCCCGCTTTCTTGAAACCTAAGGTATTGGCTTCCTTTGAATTTTCTAACCCTTTCAGCATCAAAAGGTCTAAATTATCCTCCTCAGGATTATAAAAAATAACCTCTTCCTGAGTGAAGTAATCCGCTATAGGCAGTTTTGAGGAGATGACAACCTGTTTTTTATGAAGCAGTGCTTCTATTATGGATACTCCAAAGGTTTCAAATAAGCTTATCTGCACATAAAGTGAAGATTTCTTATAAATAGCATTGAGATATTTAGGTTCAACATAGTCCATAAACTTCACATTTTCATAATCCTTATATTTATTGACAATATCCCTTGCATAACTTTCCTCTTTATCACCGATTAAAAGCAATTGCGCACTATTATAAAGCGCTTCATTGTTTATAAAGCTTTCTATTATAGTTTCTGTATTTTTAATGGCTCTGATTCCTATGCCTAATATCAAAGGCTTACTTTCATCTATGTTTATATATTCAAGAAGCTCTTCACCTTCCTAATCTTCTGGTATTTCTACACCGTTATTTATAACTTCTATAATTGAAGGATCTAAATGAGGATAATATTTTAGTATTTCTTCCTTAGCTTCTTCGGAAACCGCTGCAATGCCGTCGCAGTTATTTAGTAAAAGCCTTTCCACCATGCCTCCGTAACCTTTAAAGGTACCATTTATATCAGATTCCTTTTTAATCAGTCCGTGCACCGTATATATAAGCTTAAATTTATATATTTTTTTAAGTAATACCATGTAAAGTGCAAGCTTTGAATAATACCTGCTCAGATATACCGTCTGTATTTTATTTTTAAGAATAAAATCCCGTATACCTGATAAGCTTCCTACTGTTTCTCCATTCTTTGCATCCTCTTGGGTTATGCCTTCTGAATCCCATGGAAGACTGTAGAAAAATGTATCCTTATTAAGTTTTTTTATTTCTTCGTATAACTTATTAGCTATTCTCTTAGGGGCAGAAAGGGTTGTTCTATAATCAACTCTTATCCCAATAAAAGCTATATTCATTTTATTACACCTACTTATTTATTACTTTTATAAGGTAACTCAGATAATCCAAAGCTAATGACAGCAAGGGTTGTAAGCTGCATAAATCCAATTTCTCCGATGTATATCTCCTCCATCTGCATATAAGCAAAGAGGGCCAGCATTAAAGAAAATAATACTAAATATGATAAATTTAATTTTTTATTTTTAATCATAATAATTATAAAACTTAATGGCACATATGCTATTAAACACATAAACACCATAAGACCTATAATACCGTTAGAGGCAAAATATCTAAAAAGGGTATTATGATAGCTTATTCTGTCTACCCCTATACTTTTCTGGCTTATTACTTCTCCTACGTTAATCCTGTTGACAATATTATATTTAAGACCGTCACCAAAGAGCATATAATCTTTAGAATCATTAATAACCTGCTTCCAGATAAACTGTCTGTTATTCACTCCTTTATCGGATTTCTCCTTAAACATATCAGAGGTTTCTCTTTTTTCAGAAGGTTTGCCGGAACTACTGCTGCTGGTAAGGTTATGTGCAAAAGTGCTTTTTATCTCATCTGAAAAAATAATGGATATAAACATAGCATTGCAAATTAATATTAATATTACATTATTTAGTATAAGCTTTTTCTTCAGTGCTTTAGGCTGAATTAAAAGTAGAAATACAAAGCTTAAAGCCATGAATACAATTAAGCTTACAATGCTTGTTCTGGCTACAGTTAAGTAAAGAGCATATATCTGCATGGTTATAAAAAATATATATCTGTTTCTGCGAGGATTTTGTTTAAAAAACAAGTATACTCCGCTTATTATTGATATAAACAAATAACTTCCTAAGCCATTTACATTTCCGTATAAGGATGCAGGATTATAGGAAGGCCACTCTGTAAGAACAATACCTGCTATATCGTTTCTAAGAAATATAAATTGATAAAAGGCAATGAAGGAATGTATGCTTCCTAAAACAAATATATAAGAAGCTACAGTGGTTAAAAATCCCTCTTTATCATCACATCTGTAAAGATATGATGATAAAAGCACTATATATATAAGTACTAAAAACCACATCTTACCCACATACAGTATTGTAGATAATCCTGTATAATTAACAAAATACGTAAGGGTTATCCATAGCAGATACGCTAACAAAAAGAATATAAATTTATAATCAAAAAATATATTTTTTAGTATATCAAAAGGTGATGTCTTAGAAGCTGTCAAAGCTCCCTGACTAGGGTAATCCCCTTTTTTACTGGTACTTACATACTGATGCTTTAATACTAAGAAGCTGAAAATAGCGGACAGCAGGATGAATACAAGCCAAAACTTATTCATTCCAAAATAGTCTAAAGTATACCATCCAGTAGCAGAACTTAAAATCAAAATTGCTCCGAATAAATTGTTAATTTTTTTCTCTATGCTGTAAATCATTCATTTCTCTCCTAACATACATCTCTTCCCCGTGCACCCTTCTCTCTTCTACAGGAGGCAGCTTCATATAGTCTCCGTAAAGATCTGAAAGTATTTTTTCAGGCTTATTGGGTCCCCAAAATGTACCGTCTTCAAATTTAATCTTTTGCAGAGGAAATAAGTCCTCTTCTTCAAAATATGTTTTCCAGGTAAGCTCAACTCCATAGGTGTATAAATGGGACTTAGAGTATCTGTTCCATTTTAAAGTAAAGAGCTGCAGCTTTAAAATAAGTGATGGCGGAATTAAAAAACCTATTAATTGTGAGAAGCTTCTCAGAAAAAATTTAGGTTTTGGAAAATCCTCAGTGTTTATTGGCAGCTTAATGGTCCACATATTGGATAAAAGCTTTTGAATAAGAGCCTTACCTTTAGATTCAGGCACTTTATCTATAGGAAAAATATCTACATACAAGCCCTGATGGTAACTTTTATTTTTTTCCTCAATAATAACACTGTTATTGTGCCTTACCTTTAAGGGAATATGATAAATATCATATTCATTATCAGTATCTTTAGTTTGAACAAAAAAATCCTCAGAAATTTCTTTAGTGGCAATTTCTTTAAACAGTTCATAGTCTTCCCTTGGCATAGCAATATCAAGGTCATCATCCCAAGGAATGAATCCCTTGTGCCTAATCGCCCCAAGCAGCGTACCATCACATAAAAAATACTTTAAATTATTTTTGCTGCAAATCCTGTCTATCTCTTTTAATATTGTAAGCATTATACCATGGGCAGTGTCTATATCCGCTATTACAAAATCATTTTCCTTTATATATTTTTCAAGATTTTTATAGTTATCTTTGCTGCTCATTTATAACTCCTCGCATCTTTATCTTATTAATAAAGATAGTTTTATTTAACCCTTCTGATCTTGGATAAAAGCTTATCTAAAATCATAAATAACACTTCATCCTTCATCTTTAAAAGTATAACAAAGTACAGTGCCGAATTGATTAAAATGACTAAAATCGTATATAGTGCCATGGAATGCACAAAATATTTTATAACAGCAGTTACAGGTATAAATATCAGCGATATCAGAAGATATTTCATCTTATCCATAGTAAACATATTAAGCTTTACATTCAAGGTTTTTTTAACATAGCGGTATTCCAGTATTATCAACAAGCCATTTGCTATGATAGTGGTTATAATTGCAGTTTCTGCATTGAAAACTCCCATCACTACTAATAAAATATTTAAAACTGCATTTAGTATTCCGCATAAAAATATAAACTTTACTAATGTCTTTTCTTTTCTTTTTACATATATTACCTGATTGGTTAATATAGACTCTATCCCGCCGGTGACTATGTACAAGGCAAAGAGCTTAAGTACCGGTATTGCCATGGATATATCTTCTTTTCCATAGCTATATATAGTTATAATTTCAGGCGCTATTACGAATATACCCAGAGCTACAGGAAATAATAGAGAAAAGTACACTCTTACTACCCTGTTTAACAATGATTCGTAGGTTTCGGTATCATCATTGGCAAGGTAATTGGAAAGCCTCGGTATAGTTACATATATAATTGCCAATATCATTGAGTTTATTACATATCCAATCATCTGAGGGATGGCGTAATAGGTTACAAGGGTCTTATCAATAAAGGTCCCCAGCATAAATTTATCTAATTGAGTATATAATATATTAGCATTAGCCAGTACTACTCCCATTATTAGATATTTTATATGTCTTTTAATCTCAATTCCTTTAAAATCGAATTTAATGCGCCTTTTAATGTATAGGTAGCTAATAAAATTATTAAAGAACAGATAAAAGGAGCCTAAAAGTATATAGGTTGTAAAATCCTTTGAGGTTTTAACAAGCACTAGAAGAAGTACTATATAGGTAAACCTCACAAGTATGGTTTTCATGGTTATAAAATCATAGTTTTCCAGCGCTTCATTTACCCACTCTATAAAGAATACATTAGAAAAAATATTCAAAGTATATATAATAAGTACAGGGAAAACGCTGTTATTTTTATAAAAAGTAAATGCCGTGGCAAGATATACAACCAAAGATAAAATATTGGTTATACAGCCTATAACAAATAAGCTGGTAAATATCTTGGAAAGCTTTTCTTTATTTTGTCTGACCCTGCTGACTTCCCTAAGTCCGTATTGATAAATACCAAAGGCTGCGAAGATATAAAAGTAATTATAAATGGTGTCGGCAAAGTATATATCCGACATTAAGTCCTTTCCTAAAACGCTTAAAGCATAAGGCCCTATTATAATAGGAACAATTATATTAAAAGCACTAAGCATTACTTTAAAAATAACATTTTTCATTATAGATTTGCTCATATATGTAGTACCTTCCTCATTTTCATAAGTAATTTCTCTTATATATCTTAACTGAAACCTTATAAAGTATTCAAGCTACATTATACCACTGGTAGCAGCAAGTAGAGAATAAATTTATTTAAAATAGAATTTTTAAATAAATTTATAGTATTCCCACTGTATATACGTAAACTAGCTGATAAAGAACTCTTTGTTTTAAAAGAATACTAAAACTCACAAAAACTGCCTAAAGATATTTGTTATATCTTAGGCAGCTTTAATTTCCTGATTATTTCAGTTTTGTTTTCAGTTTACTTAATTTTTACTTGCGGCTTAATTAACTTTTATTTATCAAAAAATTTTACTTCGTATTTTTGTGAAAGTTCTTTTATAAGATCAGTAAACTCTTTATTCTGCTTCTGCTGTAAAACATCATTTTTTACTTGATTCTTAACTTCTTCGAAGCTTCTATTAACTTCCTCTGTTTTATCTTCAACCTTGATTATGTGCCATCCAAACTGGCTTTGTACCGGAGTGCTTAAATCTCCAGGATTCATATCGAAGGCAGCATTTTCAAACTCTGGAACCATCATTCCTCTTGAAAAGTTTCCTAAACTTCCTCCCTGCTCTTTAGATGGACATGTGGAATATTTAAGTGCTGCATTTTCAAAGCTTATGCTTCCGGAATTTATTTCTTCATATATATTATTAGCTAAAGTCTCATCATTTACCAATATATGCTTAGCATTTACCATAGGAGGTTCTTTATACGCATCCTTATTAGCTTCATAAGCTGCTTTTACCTCTTCATCTGTCACATTAACCTGTGATAAGAGGGTACTTATAGTTACCTGAGTTAGCAGCTCTTTTTTTATAGCTTCTAACTGTGCAATATACTCAGGGCTGTTTTCAAAGTTCATTTCTTTTCCTTTATTGTACATTAACTCAAAGGATACTATTTCATTAAGCAGCTGTGCTTTTCCATTTTCAGTGTTTAAAAATCCCCTTCTTTCCTGAGGATATCTTGCAATAACTGCATTCACGTCATTTTCAGTTATGTTTACTCCATTTACGGAAGCTAATATTTTATTTTCCATCATCTATCTCCTTTGCATTTTTATGCGCCTTTCAGACACTATAACTATCATACCATATAATGCTTAAGTTTCACTATAATATTTTATCCACCTCCTGCCTTACAAAAGAAATAGTAAGGGTACCCAGGGTTTAACATTGAAATTTGATAACGATTATCTTATAATAATTATTAACAAGCACATAAACAAAGTTTGAAGGGTGAATATACCCATATACCTAAAAAGTTGAAAGTGAATTTATTAATAGAGAAAGAAGTCCTTATGATTAGCTATTATTTAGGTAACATTATCAGTTATTATTAACTATCATTATAAGTTGATATCATAGGAGGAAAGATTATGGAAAAAATGATTTTAGAAGGAAACATGGCTCCGGATTTTACTCTTCCCGGGTCCGACGGAAAAGACCATAGCTTAACTGATTACAGAGGTAAAAAGGTGATTTTATATTTTTATCCGAAGGATAACACCCCTGGCTGCACTACTGAAGCTATAGGTTTTAAAGAAAATAATGAAAACCTATCAGGTTTAAATGCTGTTGTTCTTGGCGTAAGCAGAGATTCTCTGGCTTCACATGAAAAGTTCATAACAAAATTTGGACTTCCCTTTGTGCTGTTAAGCGATACTGACTCTGAAGTTTGCGAGCTTTATGGCGTTCTGAAGGAAAAGAATATGTTTGGCAAAAAGTCTATTGGAATTGAAAGAAGTACCTTCATAATCGATGAAGAAGGAAAGGTTATAAAGGAATTCAGAAAAGTAAAAGTGAAGGACCACATGGCAGAGGTTCTGGAAGCAGTAAAGTAAAATACTGTAAGCGCCCCTGGGGTGCTGACATAAAATGTCAGCACCCCAGGGGTTTCATTTACCACTATTTTATTATGCTCTTAGGCATCTTATGACTTTATTAGTCATCTGCCGCTATGATTTGCTAGTCATCGTCCTCACATTTCATATCACAGAAGTCCTTATCTTTTCCCTTTCCTTGTCTTTTCCTTCTCTTTATATTTCATATCACAGAACATATGCTTATTATGATAGTGGTCCTGAACGTCCATTAAGGCTTCGCCGAATCTTTGGAAGTGAACAATTTCCCTCTGCCATAGGAATTTTAATACATCTATTACGTCATGATCATCAGAAAGTTTTATAAGATGCTCATAGGTGGTTCTTGCCTTCTGCTCTGCAGCCATATCTTCATGTAGGTCTGTTACAGGATCTCCAATGGATTGTACATAAGCTGCTGTCCATGGTACGCCGTTTGCATCGGCTGGATATATTGCATTATCATGCTCTGCAAAAGTGCCTTGCATTCCTGCAGCCATCATTTCCTTAGGAGTTGCTCCTCTGGTAAGCTGATAAACTATAGCTGCTATCATTTCAACGTGAGCTAATTCTTCAGTTCCTATATCCGTTAGTAATGCCTTTGTTTTTCCAGTGGGCATAGTATACCTCTGGCTTAAATATCTTATTGCAGCGCTTAGCTCACTGTCAGGCCCGCCATATTGAGCCATAATAGCTTTGGCTAACTTAAGGTCTTTCTTTTTGATGTTTACAGGGTGTTCCATTCTTTTTTCATATATCCACATGCCATTATCCTCCCACTAGTTTTCCCATGGCCAGGGTTCATTTACATAGTTCCACTGACCTGGAAATTCAGAATCGCCAAAATTCTTTAAAGGTCCATAATACCTTTCATAGATGTCTTTAAGATTATTCAGCGCTTTTGCAATGGCTTTATAATCCTTTACTGCCTGAGCGTTATCGGGAAAATTGTCAATATAGAGATTTAAATCTACAGCATAGAAACCAACTTCGGAAATTTTCCTTAGTAATTCATGCTTATCCATAGGAGGATTTTCGCAATTGTTCATAAACATTTCCTTATCTGCATTCATCTTCATAATCCTCCCTCTTCCATGGAAGCTCCCTGTAGAGCTCCTTAAAAATAGTTCCCTTTCTCAATGCAGTACGGATATCGAATAGATCCCTGTACTCTTGTGGTATAACGTAAGCCTCGGCTAATTTGAATTTTTTTACACTCATACTTACACCTCATCTTATTGATTGAACTAGTTTTTTCGTTCTGTACATATTATGTTATTTAAACAAAATATGTTACTGGAATAAAAATGGGAGCACCCCAGGGGTGCTCCCATTTTTTTGCTTTTAAATTTTACTTTTTTATATTTAACACTCTTGCTATGTTTTCTGCTGCTCTTTCCATGTTTTCTGTCCCTTGAGACAGGGCTTTATCTAAAGT
>NZ_CCXI01000124.1 GCF_000820705.1 Clostridium polynesiense
GATCGAACTAGTTTTTTCGTTCTGTACATATTATGTTATTTAAACAAAATATGTTACTGGAATAAAAATGGGAGCACCCCAGGGGTGCTCCCATTTTTTTGCTTTTAAATTTTACTTTTTTATATTTAACACTCTTGCTATGTTTTCTGCTGCTCTCTCCATGTTTTCTGTCCCTTGAGACAGGGCTTTATCTAAAGTCATGGCCTCAGGGAGGATACCTATTATTGCGTTGATACCATGATCATAAAGCACTTCTACCTTGTCCCCTATCCGGCCGGCAAAGGCTATAACGGGAATTCCATGCTTTTTAGCTGTTGCGGATACTCCATAGGGGGTTTTTCCGCAGATGGTTTGGAAATCTATGCTTCCTTCACCAGTGAACACATAATCTGCACCCTTTACTTTCTCCTCAAGACCGGTAAATTTTATTACCAGATCAATCCCCCGCTTAAGCTCAGCGTTTAAGAATGCCATAAGGCCTCCACCAAGACCTCCTGCCGCTCCGGCTCCAGGTTCATTTGCTATATCCTTGCCAAGCTTTTCTTTTATTACCGCTGAATAATGAGCCAGATTTTTATCTAAAATCTGAACCATTTCTAAGGTTGCACCCTTTTGTGGTCCGAAAACATGAGAAGCTCCGTTTTCTCCAGTTAAAGGATTGGTCACATCGCAGGCGACCTCTATTTTTAAATCCTTTAGCCTTGGATCAAGGTTAGATAAATCTATATCCTTTAAATTGCCCAGACTGCCGCCGCCAAAGGGAAGTTCTTTTTGGTTTTCATCTAAAAGCTTAGCTCCCAAGGCCTGGATCATTCCGGCGCCTCCATCGTTAGTGGCACTGCCTCCTATGCCTATGAGTATATTTTTTACCCCTCTGTCTAAAGCCGCTTTAATAAGCATCCCTGTTCCATAGGTAGTTGTTAAAAGAGGATTTCTTTCTGATTTATCTACCAGATGAAGCCCGCTGGCACTGGCCATTTCTATCACTGCGGTACTGCCATCTCCAAGTATTCCAAAGGAAGCCTCTGTTTCCTTTCCTAATGGTCCCAATACCTTAACATTTATAATTTCTCCGAAAGTGGCATCTACAAGGGATTGTACTGTTCCTTCTCCTCCGTCAGCCATTGGAACTTTGATGCATTCTGCATCCTTTATAACCCTTTTAATTCCTCTTTCCATAGCATCAGCAGCTTCTTTAGCTGTCATGCTTTCTTTAAAAGAATCCGGTGCCAAAACAAATTTCATGGTTTTTACTCCTCTCTATATTGCTTCTTATGACTTTTTATTAATTCAACATTTAGCTTTTTATCATTAAGCCAATAGCTGCATGTAATACTGCATAGACAAGTACGAAATTTGCTGTGTTTATTTTATAATTATCAACAGACAGCAGCTCTTTTAAGAAACTGCTACTTTAATATAAATCCAAATATAATGGTTGATACTACAGTCATGATTAATCCTATTAAGGACTCATAAGGAATGAGCTTAAGCCTTTCCTTCATCTCCATAAATACGCTTCCGCCGGTAGCATGGAAGAAGCTTCCGTGTGGAAGGTGGTCAAGCACTGTAGCTCCGGAATGAATCATCCCTGCAGCAGATATTGGCTTAACGCCAAGATCAAGTATAGTTGGTCCAAATACCTGGCTTCCTACCGCTGTACCTGATGTTGTAGAAGCTGTAGCTCCTGACATCAATATTCCTGCAATCGGTGCTAAAGCGAAGGCTGGAAGTCCTACGGCATTTATTCCGTTTATAATAACATCCTTAAGTCCTGAGTTAGATATTATTCCCGCGATGGTACCAGTACCTAAAAGAAGTATTGCAACACCGCTCATCTTTGCAAGTCCCGCTGTAGCATATTTATTGATGTTTTTAATTTTCCCCATAAACAGAGCTCCTACTACACCGCCTATAGGAAGTGCTATAAGAGGATCTATATTTATTGAAAACAATGGTCTTAAAGAAAGTATTATTATAGCGGTTAAAGGTCCTGCAACGGCTGGGAAGAAGTTTGGCTTTTCCTCTGCAGATACAGCTATCTCGCTCTGGTTTACCAAAGAACCTTTATGTGCAAGCTTTTTAGCTATAATACAGGTTACAACAAGTCCAAATATAGCTGGAATTATACCAGCAGCCATAACTGAAGTTAATGGTATTTTAAATGCATCCGATGCTGCTATGGCATTAGGATTTGGAGACATCATGTTTCCTGCCTTTCCTCCCCCTATCATAGCCATAAGTATAGCAGTTTTTGTAAAATTTGCTTTTTTAGCGATAGCTAATGCTATAGGTGCTACAGTAATAACCGCTACGTCTATAAAAACTCCTACTGTGGTTAATACTAAAGTTGCTATAGCAAGTGCTATAAGTGAGTTTGATTCTCCTAATTTATCCACTATGGTTTCTGCAATCTTAGCAGCAGCTCCTGATTCTATAAGCACTCCCGCTAAAACTCCCGCAGTTAAAATTCTAAGAACTGCAGGCATTATCCCTTTTGCTCCGTTTATCATAAGGTTAACGGTTTCTGTAATTCCCGCTCCTCCGATTAATCCCCCTATGACAGCTCCAATAATCAACCCATAAGCCGGATGTACTTTTTTAATAATAAGTACAATGGCTATTACCAATGCAGCTATTGCTCCTAACGCTGTAACTTGCATTTCAATTCCTCCTAAATATTTATTTATGATTTCGTTTACAATTTTATTTTATAGCATGGAAGTTAATTATTCATTGTAAACTTGTTAGAGGATTTTAAAATATTTTATGCATTTGCACTAAAAGCTTTCCTTTATAAATGAAAAAAGCCACAATTTACAAATATAAATTGTAGCTTTGTTGAAATTTTCAGAATCAACTATTAAGTTTATATAATATAAGGGCAGTAAAAAGTTCTAAAAGATCCTTGAAGCTTCTAGGGCTTTTTCCTGTTATGTCATGAATCTTTTGAAGTCTGTAGTTAAGTGAGTTCCTGTGGAGATGCATTTCCTTAGATATAAGGTTTATTTCTCCGTTATTCTTTATAAATACAATAAGGGTTTCTATGAGGTCAGAGCCCTTCCCTTCCTCCTCCAGAGCTTTTATAAGCTTAATATACTTTTCTTTATAACCGATATTAGAAAGAGCATCAATGGGAATTATATCAATGTAGCTGCAGAAGCCAGGAGTTAAGTTGACCTTTTTTATAATATCCAAGGTTTTTAGAGCCTCATTTACGGATTTAGCCATTATGTGATTTTCCGTTCCTACAGCTACAAAGGCATTTTCTCCGAAGACCCTGTAAATCTCTTTGGTTCTGTAGCTTAATCTTTCATCCTTTTTTAAAAACAGCAGTATTACCTGAGGATTAATCCTTATTAAGTATTCATTATCAGTAAGATGCATCCTTAGTTTATCTAAGTTTATTTTTTTGGAGGTTTTAGAGCTTACTGCAACGGCACGTCTTGGAAGCATTAAATCTATATCTAAAGAGGCCGCTCTTTTGATGAAATCTTCTTCATACTCTTCATTTAAAAACGCCCATTGATAAAGCACTTCTTCCCTTTTCTTTTCCCGGGATCTCTCTTCAATAAATAGGCTTTCCTGATTGATGAGAAGCTCAGCGGTGACTTTTACGATAGAAGCAAAAGGACTTACCACATCAGGTTCTCCGCTTATGCCTATTACTCCTACCACTTCCTCTTTAAAATAAATAGGCATGTTTACTCCCGGTTTTGCTGCCCCTGCATCCTTATAAATAGCTACAAGCTTCTTTTTTTCTATGGCGGTTACAGCTCCCTGATGGATCTTTCCTATCCTGCTTATATCCCCGCTTCCTATTATAACTCCCTGAGAATCCATTATATTTACGTTATAAGGAATAACTTTCATCATTTTATTAACTATGGTCTGAGCCAATTTATCCGTTAAACTTATCATTTTAACCCCACCTATTTTACATACTTATCTATATTATAATGATTTTCACAGAATATTAGTAAAAAAAAAGCATATGCAGCAAATATCTTTATAATATTTGCAGTACATATACCATAGCTCATAAAAGCAGTGAGCCAATACATTACTAAGAGATTAAAGAGATTAAACAAAAAGTTTTCTTGGGCAAAATTAAAACCCGATACACCATTGTATCGGGTTTTATGGTGGCCAGACCAGGAATCGAACCAGGGACACGAGGATTTTCAGTCCTCTGCTCTACCGACTGAGCTATCTGGCCATAATATGCTAACAGGATTTCTTTGTTAAAAAGAACTTTTTTATTAACTTTCAAAAGTTAATGGTTCGTTAACACAAGTGTTATTATACAGACATTTTAAAATCCTGTCAACACATTTTATGTTATTTTGTCGGATAAGTTATGGATTTACTCTATTTATTGAATTTAATTGCGGAAGCATTAACCTTTGCGGGATTCAGTACCTCAGCTAAACACAATGTCCTGATATTTTTTGTATTTTTATACCTCATCAATGCCTACCATTCTCATGAGATAGAGAGCATTTTGAGTAGTTGAAAAGCCTTTTCTTAATTTATAATCAAACTTCAACTTGTTATCCTCATAATATTCCCTAAAATGATAATTAACCACCTTTGAGTTTTCCTTTTCCAGAGCAGTTAATTCCAAGTCATGAGTGGATACCATTCCTATGGTATTTTCCCTGGTAAGCTGGTTTATTAGAACCTCTGCACCTTTATGTCTATCCTTTGAATTTGTTCCTTTAAATATCTCATCCATAAGGAAGAAAAGAGGTTTGCCACTTTTACTTACAGCGATAATCTCCTTAATCCTCAAAAGCTCAGCATAAAATGAAGAAATATTCTCTTTAAGATCGTCATTAACCCTCATACAGGTGTAAATATCCATAATTCCGCAGGTGAAGCTTTTTGCACTTACAGCGGAACCAAGATAGCTGAGCAGCAAATTTATACCCACCGTCCTTAAAAAGGTACTTTTACCGGACATGTTAGAACCTGTAACCAGAACCAGTGATTTAGGGTGCTTTAGGGCGAAATCGTTCCTAACCACTTCCTCACCGATAAGGGGATGACCTATCTCTTCCCCCTCAATGATATTGTATTCCACAATCCTTGGAAGACACCAGTCCTCATGGACATAATATATATTTGCAAGACTGTTTAAAGCCTCAATTTCTCCTAATACTTCAAGCCAACTGCTTATACCCTTTCCATAAAGCTCCTTCCAGACTTCCAGTGAAAAAAGCATATGGTAATCCGTTAAAAACAGTACATTGAAAAGCAGATAATATGCATTTTTTGTGTCCTTTAAGCTATTCACAATTTTTGCAAACTTCTTAAGCTGAAAGGCTGCACTTCTGTCATCCTTTTTAAGTTTATTTTGGAGATTTCTTAAATGCTCGCTTTCAAAATTCTGCTGCTCCAGGATTTCAAGCATTTTGAAATAGGTATTTATATTGCTTTTATAAATATTAATTACTTCTAAAGCCTCTTCCCTCCTGCCTTTCCCAAAGAGAAGTACAGAAGCATTGAAAAGAGTGGACAGCAGTAACACCTTATAATCCACAACCTTAAAAGCCATCAATACAAGCACTGTAACTGTTATAAGGTTCAAACTATATATTAAGGCCTTAAAAGCTTTGGATGAAAAGAGTTTTTCCCTTTTAAGGCTCCAATTAAGAAGCGCATCAGGCTGGGACATTTCCCCCTTATTCATTACTCCCAAAGCTTCAAGCTCTTCTCTGAAATCCGCCTTTCCTGCCAGTTCATTGACAGCCTTCTGTCTTTTAACTATCTGCTCTCTGGTGAAAATCACCTTTCTTTGAAGCTCTTCCGCCAATTTTTCTCTTCCCATACAGGTTACAGCAGAATTTATCATCTGATATAAAGATGCCTCTCCAAAAATATCTAAATCGTAGCTGTAGGGATGCTTTTTATCTATGAATTCACTTCCGGTTTCACTAAAATCCTTAAAACTTCCCTCTGCCCTTTTAATCCCCTTTTTGATTACATAAATAAGGCTTTCATTATATAAATTTTCATCTATCACCCTGCTGTGTCTGTAGGCTGCGTATATAAACAGAGCCAGAAAAAGCATAACCACCACAGTTAAATATAAATACTTACCATTTTTATATGCTAAAAAGGAAACCGCTGCTGCACCTAAAAAAATAATAAGCCTTGTAAGGCTTAAAAAATTAATTTCTCTTTTAAGAGCCTTTGATTTCTCAGTGAGTTTATCCAGTTTTTCAGAATAATGTTGTAAAGCTCTATTCATAAGCCACCTCTAAATCCTATATATTATTTTTTAATTAATTTTAACATTTCTACATTTTAAAAGCACTTATTATCTGATATATTCATATTAACTTTATTATTATTTAACTGATTAATAACTGCTTTTACATTATCAGTCTGATTTAGAAAAATGTTTTTACAGTTTAATAATTCTTTTATTATAGGCGGTGAAGGGAGATATTATCATGAAATATTATATCAACATAAACCTCTTTAATATGGACAGTAAGAATATCATTAAAGATGAGAATCTAATGGAATGCTTTCAAGTTCTTGAGAAAACCTTTAGATTAAATAATAAACTGTTGATTTTAAACAAAAACAGCGGTGAAGAATTGTGTTCAGTACAGGCTTTGAATTCACCTCTTCCGGAGTATAAGATCATGATGAAAAATAAAGAAGCTGCACAGATAAAAAAGAACTTCGAATCCATAACCAAGGATATTTCCATAAAGACTATGTATGGAGTGTTTAGATTAGAAGGGGATATTTATAATCAGGAATATTCTCTAATTAATGATTTAGGCTTGGAAACCGCTTCTGTAAGCAGAAAAAACAGCATACTTCAGGATCATTATGTCCTTACTATTAAAAACAAATCCTATAAGAACCTTATCCTTCCTCTGATAGTTTCAATAGATTATATAAATTATATGGAAAATAAAAAAGCTTCGCCGATATAATCCTGAATAATTATATCTTTATAATTTTTTTGTTATATATACAATAAAAAATATTACCCGATATAATATATATAGGCTGCAAATTAAAAGCGGTGACCTTTTATAGGGATAAGCCTGAGGATATTCCATGTATATATTGGGCATATGTTTTCCCATTTTCAAATCTGCAAATATGCTTAAAATATATGGCAGCTCAATTGCATAATGTTTATCTACCGCTGAACAGGGGAGTGAAGGAAGATTATGAGATTTTATATTAAAGAAAAGCTTTTTTCTTTAGGAGATAGCTTTGTTATCTGGAATCAACAGGATGAAGAAGCCTTTTATGTTAAAGGACAAGTATTTTCCTTTGGAAATAAATTAAGGCTTTACGATAAGTATAATAATGAATTGATTTATATTGAGCAGAAGGTGTTCAGCTTAATGCCGGAATATAATATATATGCCGGAAATAATCTTCTTGCTAATATAAGAAAAAAAGTCAGGCTATTTTCTCACAGCTTTAATATTGAAAGCTTATATGGAAGCTTTAATATAGAAGGAGATTATACCGCTCACGATTTTTCCGTAATAAAAAATTCTTCTAAAAATGCCGCTTCCTTAAGCAAAAAATGGTTTTCCTTTGGAGATACCTATGAAATATATATCGCTGATGATGAAAATATTCCTTTTATGCTGGCTCTCGTAATAGTTATAGACCAAGCTATACATGATAAAAATAATAATTAATTTGGTGGAGCTGAGGTGTTTTATCCAAGCTCCACCAATATTATTTCCGGCCTGTTAAATACCCTGAAAGGGAAACCACTGTTGCCCAATCCTCTGCTTATAACTAATGCGGTATCCTCCATTATATGAAGCCCAGAGGTATACTTTGGAAAATATCCCTGATTAGGTGCCAGAATCCCTCTTTTTATAAAAGGTATTCTTATCTGCCCTCCATGGGCATGACCGGAAAAGACCAAATTCATCTTTTCTTCGCTGTATAATTTGAGCTGTTCAGGTCTATGGCTTAATAGAATTTTAAAGTCCTCCGCTGAAACCCCTTTTCCACTTAATGCCTCATCAATATACCTTTTTAAATGCTCTTTATCCTTTTTTCCTGTATAATATCCCTTTGATTCCTTAAAAGGGTCCTCTACTCCCATTATAAAAATTCTATCACCGCTTTTTTCAAGGAACTCACCGGAATTTCTAAGAACCCTAATCCCTATGCTCCTAAGCTTTTTTTCCAAGGACGCTTCAAAGCCGCTGCTTCTGGCTTCATGATTCCCTATACAATAATATAAAGGTGCTTCCTTCCTTAGCTCCTTCATGGTATTAAAGCTTACAGACTCCTCATATCTCCTGCTGTCTATAAGGTCTCCGGTAAAAACAATAATGTCCGGATTAAGCCTTCTAACTTTTTCAAGAAGCGTCTTGTTTCCCTGACCGAAATCCTTTGAATGGAGGTCAGAAAGGTGCACTATTCTCATTCCTTTAAAATTCTCGGGAAGTTTTTCAGTGCTGTATCTTATTTTATTTATATATATCCAATTATTTTGAAGGTACAAAAACAAGGCTGCTATTTCTATGATTAATATGATTATAATTATTTCTTTCAATTTACCAACTCCTGATATTTGAGAATTAAAAGGTGTATATTGTTTTAAAATATAAAGACACAAGTCCATAATATGGGATATAATACGTAATAAGAAATAAATGCTGCATATAATGGAGGTTATAAAAATGGCTGAAAAAAGTTTAGTACTTATTAAACCCGATGCTGTGGAGAGAAATATTATCGGGAAAATACTTTCTATATATGAAGATAATGATTTAAAAATTGTGAAGATGAAGATGCTTAAGGTTTCTCGAGATCTGGCTGAACAGCATTACGAGGAACATAAAGGCAGAGATTATTACGATAATCTCATAAATTATATAACCAGAAGTGCTGTGGTAGCTTTAGTCCTTGAAGGTGAGGATGCTATAAAAAAGGTGAGGAAGCTAAACGGTACTACCAACCCTGAAAAAGCAGATGAGGGAACCATAAGAAAGCTTTACGCTTTAAGCACAAACCTCAACTCCGTTCATGCCTCTGACAGCAAAGAAAACGCTGAAAGAGAAATCAAGCTCTGGTTTGAATAATTCAAAATAATAAAAAATCATCTGGAAAATAATGCTGAAATAAATCTGCCCAAATTAGATTAATATTAAATAAGCTTCATAAACAAATCAATTTTATTAATAGACCAGTTTCATCAATATATCGGTTTAATCAATAAACATATAATTATAATATACGCATAATATTAGAAAAACACCTATAGCATAATTTAAAAAGGTAATGTTATAGGTGTTTTATTATGTTCACTTTTAAATTTTAAAGCTTGAGAACAATATTGTGAAACTTTTCTATTATTTCGGAAAGGTCATTGAGATCTTTAGAGGACAGGATTTTGAGTTTTTCACTGATGATTCTTTCAAATACATCCTTATGCTTATCTATAAGATCCTTGCCCCTGCTGGATATTTCAACTCTTATAACTCTCTTATCCCTTTCATCTCTAAAACGATGAATATAATCGCCTTCAATCAATTTATCCACCATAGGGGTTAAATTTGTTTTAGATATTTCCAGCTTATTAGCCAGCTCTGTCATGGTAAAGCTCTTATTTTCGCATAAAAGCATAAGAACAAAAAACTCCGAAGGCTTCAAGCCTCCATGAACCATTTCACCTATAGGCTTCATAAATTTATTTTTAAATATAGGTATTATGTCTAAAAGCTGAGCTGCAATTTCTTTCTGTCGGTTATCATCCATACAATCACCCCAAAATCCAATGGTTTATATCTATTATAAACAATCAAATGAACTTTTGCCAATATTACAACATTTTCTGAGTTACAATATTTCCCAAGTGCCAGGCACCTGACAAGTGACAAAATAATTAAATCTCCTTAAGCTGCTTGACAGCCTGACCTAGCACCTTTCCTATGCTGTCTACTATTACAAGATCCGCAACGCTGTCGAAGGAAGTGGTGGCTTTATTTATAAGCACAAGATATCTTCCTTTAAAGTAGTTAATCAATCCCGCCGCAGGATATACCATAAGAGAGGTGCCTCCTACTATCAGGACCTCTGCATTTGATATATATCTTACTGCTTCCCTCATAACCTGCTGATCCAAAGCTTCCTCATAAAGCACTACCTTTGGTTTTATGTTGCCGCCGCAGCTATCGCATTTAGGCACACTGCTTTGGCTGCTTAAAACATAATCCAAGTCAAAATGCTTTTTACACTTCATGCAATAGTTGTCCTTTACTGTTCCGTGAAGCTCAAGAACATTTTTAGAGCCTGCTTCTTGATGCAGCCCGTCGATGTTTTGAGTTATCACAGCCCTCAACTTGCCCATTTTTTCAAGTTCAGCCAGGGCATAATGAGCAGCATTGGGTTTAGCATTTCTGTATATCATCTTGTCTTTGTAAAATTTATAAAAATCTTCTTTATGGTTTATGAAAAAGCTGTGGCTTAATATTTCTTCCGGCGGATATCCTTTGTTTTCTGAAACCTTGTAAAGTCCTGTTTCGGATCTAAAATCAGGAATATTGCTTTCCGTGGATACTCCTGCGCCTCCAAGGAACACTATATTATTACTGGATGATAAAATGTCTTTTAATTTAATTTTCATTATGCATCACCTCAATAAAATTATATAACGAATGGAAATTATTTGTCACCTTTTTAAGACTTTATAATATACTATATTATAATTTATTCAAGAGGGATTGAGCATTTATGACCATAGCCTTCTTAACCCTTCTTATTTCCTCAGGGGGGTATTTATTTTATCTGCTTCAAAAATTAGACATGCAACGTAAATATATAATAACACTTAGCTCAGAAAATCAGAGGCTTAGAAAAATCTCTTTAAATACAAAGG
>NZ_CCXI01000125.1 GCF_000820705.1 Clostridium polynesiense
GAAGTTATTTGTCACCTTTTTAAGACTTTATAATATACTATATTATAATTTATTCAAGTGGGATTGAGCATTTATGACCATAGCCTTCTTAACCCTTCTCATTTCCTCAGGGGGGTATTTATTTTATCTGCTTCAAAAATTAGACATGCAACGTAAATATATAATAACACTTAGCTCAGAAAATCAGAGGCTTAGAAAAATCTCTTTAAATACAAAGGAACTAAACAATATATCCATTGAAATATTAGACTTTTACTCTACAGAGGGAGTTATAAAATATGATACTAAATTATATTTTGCACCGGTGGATTGGTCTCCTTCCCTCTGCAGAATAAAAAAATCCACTAAAGTTACACTTCTTGAGAAGGCCAGGGTTGAGAGCAGAAATTGGTACCACATTGAAATCCCTTCCAGCAAACGTATAAATTCAAGGGGATGGGTAGTGAGCGAAGACATATTAACCGTAGAGGAAAAAAATCTCCTCCAGGAAAAATACAACAGAACATAAAATGAGTTTTGTCATACGAACATAATGTCAGGTGCCAGGCACCTGACAAGTGACAAATTATATAGATTTATATTTTAGTACCTTAATTATATAGGTTTATATCTTAGTACCCTCATGGAGTTTAATATGGCTATTAGGGCTACTCCCACGTCGGCGAATACTGCTGCCCACATAGTGGCTATTCCTAAGGCACCTAACAGAAGCACCAGGAACTTGACCCCAAGAGCAAAGATTATATTCTGCCAAACTATTTTGCGAGTATTTTTAGCAATCATCACAGCAGAGGCGATCTTTGATGGCTCGTCAGTCATTATTACTACATCGGCGGCTTCTATGGCAGCGTCTGATCCCAGACCTCCCATTGCTATTCCTATATCAGCTCTGGCAAGAACCGGAGCATCATTTATACCATCTCCTACAAAAACCACTTTTTTGTTAGGAGTTTTTCTGCTGTCTATAAATTCAAGCTTTTCTACCTTGTGCTGAGGAAGAAGTTCTGAATATACTTCATCCAAGCCAAGCTTCTCACCTATCTTAGTGCCTACCTTGCTGCTGTCTCCTGTAAGCATGACGGTTTTATTTATGCCAAGCTTTTTCAATTCCTTTATAGCTTGTTCAGCATCTTCTTTTATTTCATCTGAAATAACTATATATCCGGAGTATTTTTTATCCACTGCCAGATAAACTATTGTACCTGCTGCTTCTGCAGGGACAAAGCTTATATTCCCTCTATTCATAAGCTTACTGTTACCTGCAAAAATCTCTTTTCCGTCAACAAGTACTCTGGTACCATGTCCTGAAATTTCTTCATAATCTTTAAGTCTGGCTTTATCTACTTCCCGTCCATAAGCCTTTAATATTGAAGAAGCTATAGGATGGTTTGAATAAACTTCTGAAAAGGCTGCATACTGCAAAACTTCTTCCGATGTTAAATTATTTTCATTATGGATTTCTGTCACATTAAATACCCCTTTTGTCAGGGTTCCTGTTTTGTCAAACACTACTGTTTCTATAGAGTTTAATGCCTCAAGATAGTTACTTCCCTTTACTAAAATACCGTTTTTAGAAGCTCCCCCTATACCTCCAAAGAAGCCTAAAGGTATGGACACCACCAAAGCACAAGGACATGATATAACCAGGAATATAAGCGCTCTATATATCCACTGTGAAAATTCTGCTCCCGGTAAAATAAGCGGAGGAACTACAGCAAGAAGTAAAGCTGTAATAACCACTGCGGGGGTGTAGTATCTTGCAAATTTGGTGATAAAGTTTTCCGTAGGAGCTTTTCTGCTGCTTGCATTCTGAACTAAATCAAGTATTTTGCTTACTGTAGATTCACCGAAGGCTTTGCTTACCTTTATTCGGATTAAGCCGTTTTTATTTATAAAGCCTCCTAAAACCTGGCTACCTGCTTCAATTTCCCTGGGAACAGATTCCCCGGTTAAAGCGGAGGTATCAACCATGGAAAAGCCTTCTGTTACAGTACCATCTAAAGGCACCTTTTCACCGGGCTTAACAATGATAATATCTCCCACAGCTACCTCCTCAGGAGAAACTCTTTTTTCTTCATCCCCATCTAAAAGGTTAGCATAATCCGGTCTTATATCCATTAAATCCGCTATGGATCTTCTTGATCTGTTTACAGCCACATCCTGGAACAGTTCTCCAATCTGATAAAAAAGCATTACCGCTGCACCTTCAGGATATTCACCGATAGCAAAAGCACCAATGGTGGCAACGCTCATGAGGAAGTTTTCATCAAAGACCTGTCCTCTTAATATATTCCTAAATGCCTTTAAAACCACTTCTCCTCCAGCTAAAAGATAGCTTAGGAAAAACAGAAGCATCTCAATCCTCTCTGAAAAATTAAATATAATCGCTGTTCCGAACAATACAAAAGCTGCTGCAAATTGTATAAACTGATGTTTTAAATCCTCATTGCCATGACCATCAATATGGCTGTGGGCTTCTTTGGGACCATCTTTTTCAATACTCTTTACCACTACATCAGGTTCAAGCTTACTGATTATATCCTTAGATTCTCTTAAAACCCTCTCATACTCTTCATGAGAATCCAATGTAAAGGAAAGCTTTTTAGTAGCAAAGTTTACAACGGCCTCATTAACTCCTTCTATATTTTGAATTTTATTTTCTATTTTAGCTGCACAGTTTGCACAGTCTAAATTTTCTAATATAAATTCGTAGTTTTCCTTTGAACTGAAGTGATTGTTTGAATAATCGCTTTTAGTGTCTTTACTGCTGAATGTTCCCTTTTTATTATTTCTGTTAACTTTTGCACCTTCAACAGTAAGAACTCTTTTACTGTTTTCTGCCATAAATTCGTCCTCCTTTACTTCTCCTGAACATGAAGAAGTCCCTGATCAAATATGCTCATTATATGGTTATCGCTTAAGGAATAATAAACTATCTTGCCTTCCCTTCTGAACTTTACCAGGTTGGCCTGCTTCAGTACCCTCAGTTGATGAGATATAGCGGATTGAGTCATGGAAAGAGCTACTGCCAAATCACAAACACACATTTCCGCCTGAAACAAAGCTGATAATATTTTTACCCTTGTACTATCTCCAAAGACCTTAAAGAGTTCAGCCAAATCATATAAAAGTTCCTCTTTAGGCATCTTGTCAGTAACCTTATTAACAACATCCTCATGGATAACATTACATTTACAAAGTGCAATATTTTTTTCATCTGAAGATTTCATTAAACCACCCCTATTTATATCCTTAGAAATTATTTTTAAACTTATAAGTTTTCTCATTTTTTATTTTTAATAAGTACTATAAAAAATATAATATCAATGTACATATGTTCATATGAATAACTATTCATATGTTAGTATTATTATATGCTATAAAGTTTATTTTGGTCAAGCTTTCCCATAAATATTTAAAAATATTTTATATACATTTGTTTGATTTTATATTTTATTGTAAAAAAATAAGCCCCGAGAATAAAAGTTAATCTCGAAGCTTTATTGTTTTATATTACTGTCTGTATTCCCTTAATCCCCAAACCTGGTGAATCGGGCAGAGTTATCTTATAATCATTAAATACCGCTCCGCCAGTTACAGGATCTGCACTGCAAAGCACTGGTCCATCTAAATCCACTTTTGTTATTATGCTTTTCGCTGCAGCTAAGTGTACTGCTGCAGTAACGCTTACCTTTGCCTCCAGCATGCATCCTATCATACATTCCATTCCATAAAGCTCTGCCAGGGTGCATATTTTAAGAGCATTATTGAGACCTCCGGTTTTCATTAGCTTAATGTTTACATAGTCCGCAGCTCTAATCTGCATTATCTTTATGGCATCAGCAGTAGTAAACATGCTTTCATCCGCCATTACAGGGATTATTGAGTTATCAGCCACATATTTAAGACCATCTATATCATGAGCAGCTACAGGCTGTTCCACAAGCTCTACATTAAGCCCCGCATCCTCCATGCTCCTCAAAATTTTAACAGCTTCCTTAGGCTTCCAACCCTGGTTTGCATCTATTCTTAGCTTAACCTCATATCCTACCGCAGCTCTTATAGCCTTCATTCTGGCCAAGTCCAGCTCAGGTTCCTTCCCCACTTTGATTTTCAAGGTATCATAGCCTAAGACTATTGCTTCAAGACTGTCTTTTGCCATCTGTTCAGGTGAGTTTACACTGATGGTTATATCTGTTATTATTTCCTTCCTGTAGCCTCCCCAGATTTTATAAAGAGGTGCCTTAAGCATTTGGCCGTATAAATCGTGGAGAGCTATATCTACAGCAGCTTTGGCAGAGCTGTTCTTTACAATGGCCTTGTCCAAAATAAGCATAAGCTCTTCAAAGTTTTCTATACTCTTCCCTATAAGATGGGGCTTTATATAAACATTCACAGCTTCTACTATTGAGCCTTTCGTATCTCCGGTAATTACCGCTGTTGGGGGTGCCTCACCATATCCAATATTGCCTGTATCCGTTTCAATCTGCACAATAACATCCTCTACACTGTTTACAGTACGCAGTGCAGTTTTAAAAGGTTTTTTCAAAGGTACCGATATATGTCCGATTTTAATGTCAGTTATTTTCATTTAATTGCCTCCTCATTTTCCTGCTATAAATTCCCTGTAACCTCTTGATATTTTTTTACTGCATCCTTATATGCTACTATGATAGCCTTCTGTGAGGATCCAAAATATCTTCTTTTTACATCAATCTCTAGATTTTCGTCAAAGTTTCTCAGGGTTCGGCCTATAAAAAGGCTTTTTATAAATTCATCTGTAGTTCTTATGGTAAAAGAGCAGCTTACATCAATGATCTCTCCGGAATGCTCCTTTACAACAAATCCGATAAAAAAGGATAAATATCTCTTAGTTATAGCATTATCACTGGTAGTTCTTGAATTTCCTACTATATATAAAGTATCCTTATCGTACATTTCATCACCCTAATTACATAATGGATAAAATTTTCCCTACTAAAAGTCCTCCTCCGGTGCCAACTATATACCCCATTAAAGCCATAAGGACTCCAATAGGTACTAAAGCTTCGCTGTATGCACCTGCAAGTATAGGTGCTGAGGCTACTCCTCCGATGTTTGCTAGGCTTGCTACGCCTAAAGTAAATAAATCCAGCTTTAAAAGTTTTCCGATTAAACAGAGCAAAATAGCATGTATGCCTAATATGGAGAAGCCAGAAATTATATATATAGGTGCTTTTGTTAATTCTGCAAAATTAGCTCTTGAAGCTATAAGGGCTACGATGGTATAAAGCATGAGGTTTGATAACTGTGATGCTCCCGGTATTTTAGCAATAGGAGTCATGGCGCATATTATTCCTGCAGCGGTAACTATGAGAATTGTCCATGTAGTTCCCTGGAAAAAGGTAGACTTAGGAAGCATATTACCAAAGTATATTGCCAATGCAGATACAAACAAGCTTATACCTAATAATATTATTATATCAGAGAACTGTACTTCTTTTCTTAAGTCCTCATTCCCCTTAGAGAGCTCTGCTCCAATTTCGTCAATAACCTGTGTGTTAGCTTTTGTCCATTTGTTAAACTTAGGTGCAAGTGATACTGCCCATAGCAGGAACATTACCCACATGGAATAATTTATTGAATCCATTAATAAGGTATAGCCCAGCTTGGCATCAGGTATATCCAGTGCCCCCTGTACAGCTACCATATTACCTGTACCCCCAATCCAGCTTCCAGACAGTGCTGCAAAAGCTTTCCAGGTATCAGGTTCATAAAATCCTTTAAACATGATAAATGTAACTATGAATCCAATCATAATGGTAGCAGTAGCTGCAAAGAATCCAATTAACATCTTTGGTCCTAGCTTTACAATTTTTCTTAAGTCGCATCTTAAAAGCATTAAAAAGATCATAGCAGGAAGAAGGTTGTCTTTAAGACCTTTATAAACCGCTGTTATTTCTTTACTGCTGTTATCCCAGACACCAAAAGTAGAAAGCAGCATCGCCCCAAAATACAAAAGTACAATTGCAGGAACGTAAGTAAAAAACTTTCCTTTAGATTTTTTCTCTGCTAAAACTATCATCGCTGCAAAGAAAATTAAAAATGCTACATAAGTAAATCCCTTTGTGATCATCTTATAACCCCCTATTTTATTTTATATAAAATAAAAAAGCTCAAAAAGGACAGCCCAAAAGGACCACCTTTCTAAGCTTTGTTTACGTTAGATGATTTGCTGCACCCAGATAAACCAAGCAATAAAGTTTCTATATAATAGTTAATTTTACAGCAATATGTATACATTTTCAATAGAAGCACAAAAATTCTTTGGAACTATTTGACATTATTAATTTATAGGGGTATATTTTATTAAAATTATTATTTTCCCCAATAATTGTCCTTTTTCAAAAGAGAATAAACACAGATATCCACATAAACTTCATCCTTATGATTGTAATAATGTTCTCTTAAAACTCCATCCTTATGAAAGCCCTGTTTTTCCACAAGTTTTATGGAAGGGCGATTTCTTGAATCTATCATTGCTATTATCTTGTTCATTTGAATCTCCTGGAAAGCAAATTCACTCACCTTTCTGCTGCACTCCAATGCAATTCCTTTTCTCCAACAATCTCTTTTTATGGTATAGCCAACTTCAGTATTGTTAGAATAAAAGTCTATATTATATAATCCTATCTCCCCTGAAAATTCTCCAGTTTCTTTGTCTATAATCGCCCATCTAATGGCTTTTTTAGCTTCATACATAGCTTTGACCTTTTCAAAATACATGTCCACTTGCTTTTCTACATCTGTTACTTCCGTACCGCTTAAAGCCATGGCTTCTTCGTCACCCATTAATTCTATAAAATCATTTCTATAATTTAGGGATATTTCTTTTAAATAAAATCTATCTGTGATGAGTTCAGGAAAATTATTAAATACTTTGGTACTATCCATTACATTACCCCCTTTATACACTATTATACTCTTCAATGTGAAGGTATGATATAATAACTCTCCTTTTATACAGCAGTATCGGTATCTCATATCCTCCTGCTTCCACCTCTCACCTCTCACCCTTCATTTCCGACCTCCACCTCTCATATCCCACATCCGCCCTCCGACTTCTCACTTCCTCCATCGCCGCCTTAACCGCTTCATCTTCCATAAGATTGCTATTTCTCACTGCAGATACCTTTATATCAGGAACTGTTTTGTGCTCGAAATTGCAGGTTCCGTCAGAAGCTAACCCCATATCCTTAGAAAATCTTATTATATAGCCGCTGTTAGGAAGCATGCATAAGAGCGGATCGCTTCCTATACCATCACCTCCGGTGCTTTCCCCAATGAGTGTTGCAAAACCTGCTCCTTTAGCAAAGACAGCAAAAGCTTCAGAGGAGGAAAATACAGATTTATCAACAAGAAGGAATATCCTGCCCTTGAATCCAATGGAATCCTTAGGTGAAATAGTGTGGGAATCTCCATCAAAATACTTAAAATCCTTTTCCGCTTCTTCTGGAAGATTTTTAAGATTATATTTTTTTATATCATCTATAGGCAGTAAATGAGCATAATCAATACCAGAGTGAGCTTTTAAAAATTTTTCTGTAAACTCTCCTCCTCTATATAATCCATATAAGGTATTAGTTAAAGGTTTATTTATAAGCATAGGAACAAGATAATCTGTCCATAATTTAGTGGAGCCTCCTAAATTACCTCTAATATCTATTATTAATACTTTATAATTCTTAATGCTTTGTAAAAAAGGCCTAATGGTTTTCATATCCTCTTCAATATTGAAACCATTAAAGCTTTTTATAGCTAAATAAGCAGTTTTGTCCTTTTCTAATATCTCGGTACTGACATTATCAGCTTTTATCAAGTTATTTCCTGAAGATATGTGGCTATTCTCATTTTTTATAAGTACATACCTTTCTGTTGCTTTCTTATTCATCAACTCATCAACCCAAGGTTTATATACATCACCTAAGGAGGAGTATAATTGTATAAACATCGGATACATCTCCTTAGATAAAACATGTGTATGTCCATTATTCAAATCATTTAAAATCGTTTGTAAACTGCCTTCAAATCCTTCATCACCTAAATCTTCCTTTACAAGTTCAATATACTTTTCTTTATTAGACAGCCAATCTACACCGTGTAGCCTTTTGTTCACTTCAAAAAAGGGATAGTTTTCTTGAAGTATTTTATACATATATTCAAAATCCTCAATCTTCTCCGCTTCTGTAAGCTTACCGTCTGACGATGTTTCAGTAGTTTTATTCTCCGATGAATTCACCGTTTTTTTCGAAACAACGGTGCACCCAACAGATAAGATTAATAAAAAGGCTAAGATTAATAAATTAATACTCTTTTTCATAAAAGTTCTCCTTGACGTATAATTTATTTACATAATATTACTATTATACCATATTTATATATATATCGGTTTTCTTTTTATATCTAAAATCACTACATTTACAAGATTCAAAACGCTTCAATGAAAATTATTTTTTAACTAAAAGTTCTTATAATGATTTAATATATTATTAATAAATTTTTAGTGTATATAGCTTGACCCTTCATGTATCTTATGACACAATATAATAAAGAATAATCTTACTATTAGTAAGTTACTATCTAAATTAAAGTTATAAAGGTAACTTCTATAGTAAATTATTCATTTACTCTTTGAAAATAATGTTTTTATATAGGGTTAATATTGAAAATTATGAATACTTGTTCATTAAAAACAGAGTCCATATAGATAAACACAAGGCTTAATCATATGAAATGAATTAACAATCTGATTAAGCAGAAGTATTTAAATTATAAGGAGAGATAAATTATGTTAAGAAAAATACCTAATGAGACCATGGGACGCGGAAATCATGGATGGCTGAAAAGTGTTTTTCACTTTTCCTTTGCAGATTACTATAATCCTGAAAATATAAATTTTGGTGTGCTGAGAGTTTTAAATGACGATTTAGTAGAAGAAGGGACAGGTTTTGATATGCATCCTCACGATAATATGGAGATATTATCCTATGTTGTAGAGGGTGAGCTTACCCATGGAGACAGTATGGGAAACAAGAAAACCATCACTAGGGGAGATATTCAGTATATGAGCGCTGGTACAGGAGTCATTCACAGCGAGTTTAATAATGGGCAGGATAATCTGAGATTCCTGCAGATGTGGATTTACCCGGATAGGAAGAATCACATTCCTGATTACGGTGATCATCTCTTTAAATGGGAGGATAGAAAAAATAAATGGCTCCATATGGTGTCAGGAAAAGAAGGAACCGCTCCAATTAATATAAATCAGGATGCAAATGTATATGTTATAGAGCTTGATAAGGATAAAGAAATTTCATTTCCTGTAGATAATGACAGACAAGCATATCTGGTTCAGATAGAGGGTTCCTCTAAAATTAATAAGATTCAGCTTTTTGAAAGAGACGCTTTAGAAATAGTTGAAGAAGGAATAAACATAAGAGCCTCTGAAACCTCACATATACTTATAATTGAAATGGCAAAGTAAATTTAGTCTTATTCATTTTAGTTTGTCACTTTTCAGGTGCCTGGCACCTGAAAAGTGACAAATTTAATTTTTGGGATCCTTCCAAATATCATCTACCATCTCATAAGCTTTTTCTATAGCCTTTTCTATGGCAGCCTTTCTTTCCTCTTCTGTGGCTCCTGTGCCATCTACTAATAAATCTTCGAACTTTTTAATCCCCATAAAGTTCATTATATCTGCCACATAATTTAAACCTTTGTTCCACACTTTTTTTGCAATCCACGGAATCTTAGCCCCTGAGGACTGAATATAAAGCATTCCCCTTGGCTTATCATTAAGCAAGCCTTCAATTTTGTCCTCTGTAATAGTTATAGTCTTCCCGTCCATAACTATACAATCAATGTACTCCTTTAAAGGAGCAGGAAAGGAAAGACTCCACATAGGCGCAGCAATTACATATACATCCGCTTCCTTAAACTGCTCTGTTAGTTTGACTATCTGATGTACCTCCTCCTGCTGCTTGCTGTCTAACTTTTTAAAGTCCTCCTCCTTTATCATGCAGTTTCTCTTTTCAAAATACTCGTACTCAAGCCTTGGAATATGGCACTTATATAAATCCAGTTCCTCCACCTGAAAATCCTTATGCTTTTCAATAAACTTATTTACAAAGGCCCTTCCCACCGTCCTGCTGGCAGACATATTTTCCGGCTTTGAATTTACAGTAATGTACAAAAGCTTATTCAATAATATCACCCCTTATAAATAGTAAATTACTACTTACTATTCTTTACTATTTGGTGATATATTATTTATCAGCCCTAACTCCTCTGACTTCCGACCTCTCACTTCTCCCCTTTCTCTCCCTCTATCCTATTAAAAGCTTTTAATATAAGCATTTTATCCACTGCATTTATACCCTTCCACCAATTTTCGCTGATAGAAAATTCTTTTTCGTACATGCCCCATTTCCAAGGTATATCCCAAATACCCTCCTCATTTCTGGAGGCTATTATATGATCTAGCTCATAGTTCATAAGCTCTGAGTTTCTATTATAATATTCACTGTAAGGAGACTCTATAAACCGTGAAGGCATAGGTACATATTCTTTTTCCCATCTTTTCCTATCCTTTTCTATAATGCTTTCTACCCTATCCTGAAGTTTAACCTTAAATTCCTGAAAATTATTCAAAAGTTTAGCCCCACTCTTTTCAATGCATTCAGCAAGTCTTATATAACAAGGCAGACTATGCATATTTTCAGCTTCAGGAGATTTTATAAAAGCATCTATGGCTGCTTGTGCTATTTTCAATCCTTCGTTATATTCCCTACTGTCTTTTTTACTATAGCATAGTATAAATCCAGCCAAAGCTGCAGTGGGATTGTAACCCCAAATAGCCCTTTCTTCATCAGTATAAGTCCACCAAGGTGCATGAGGGTAATCATCATTAGAAGGTATTTCTGAATACCAAAAGCTTCCGGTAAAATATTTAGATTGGATTAAATACTTTAAGATACTTTTAACTATAGGATGATTTTCATCACAATCAATTTCATGGAGAATTTCGCAGGCACTCCAGGTTTGTATCGGCGCAGAATCAGGATTCCAGGAATCTGCCTCTAAAGCATGTCCAAATCCGCCATCTTCATTTTGATAGGCTTCTAATGCATTAATTACAGTTTCCTTACCTCCCTCTTCAAAATGATACTGCCATCTTGCCAAATCTACAGGTCTCGCATTTCTATAAATCCAGTTTCTCACTTCATTAAACTGAACTTGTGTCAATTTCATAATCTCTCCTCCTTTTTAAACTAAGTTTGTCACTTGTCAGGTGCCTGGCACCATTCCAATTTATTACATTTATCATTCTGCAAAACTCTAAATTCTCCTTCTTTTTAAACTTCTTCCCTATGACCACTCACTTCACGCCCATTACTTACGACTTTTAATCTCTCCCTTCACCATTTATTTCACCGACAAAAAAGGAAAATATATCCATATGTAGAATACTACATTATACGAAAAAACAAAATTATAAAAAGTACCCGGGGGAAAACTATGCTAAAAAACAAAAGGAACATTTTTATATTACTTGCTTTAGCCTTTATAATCTTAGAGATTTAATTAATTCCTTGAATGCAATGGTAAATGCTGAAGAAAAGGAAATGAAACTCACAGGTTTTAATTATGAAGAGCTGAATAAAATAAACATTATATGCGAGGATATTTCAAACATTCTATCCTCTTCACCGCAGGAGGATATTTTAAATAAGAATAAATGGATTGATATCCTTAAGCAAATAAGCAACGCTACCAAAAAACACACCAATTGATTCCCTAATATATTAATAAAGGTGGTTATTATGAAAAGATTACTGCTTACCTTGATTGGTATAATGATTTTAATTTTTACAGGCTGCAGCAGAGATATATCCTCAGAGCTCCCTAATTTAAAGGTAACCTGCGTGAATCAGGAGCTATCTGTGGTTCAAGGAGGTTACCAATGGACCGCTAAAAGATGGCTGTTCCATGAGGAATCTGTAATTGCAGATACTTCCACCCCTGATTATATTGGGGAAAATATGCAGGGTGATGAGGTTTCGCCTGGGGCTCATCTTATGCTTAATTTTTCAAAAAAACCTCAGAAGGTTACAATAACTCCCTGGGGAGAGAGCAAGGACAGGCAGTATGTCTCCACTAATGATTTAATAATTGTGCCAGAAGAAGCGGGTACATATATTTTTGAAATTGCTGGAGAATGGGTTGAAGGAAGAGTAACTTATACCATAAAAGTTATAGTTAGCAGTAAATAATATATTCTTACAATAAAAAGAGTCATTAAGCTCGAAGTTTAACCTTCCTTTCTTAATGACTCATTTAATTTCATTTTATTTCTCATAGATTAACGATATATAATTATCTTCTGAAGAAACACTAAAACTTATATCATCTTCATATTTAAAAGCTGCTGTACCATTTTTATAACTTTCTTCATTAAAGGTTATCCCATATCCATTATTTGAAGGATAGCCATATACATAGCATACAACCTTTCCTTTATTCATAAAAAGGATTTGGTTCATTCCTTCATTCACCGTTTCCTTCACCCCACTCCATCTATACCCAATAGCATTATGAATATCTTCTCTGCTCATATATGGAGCAAAGGAATAAACCTCATCCCACTTAAAGGGTGTTAATTCAGAAAGCTTTACAGTTTCAACAGATTTATCTATTTCTAAAATCCTGGTTTTCAGAAGTCTTTCATTTTCAGCACTTATATTTTTCTTAAAAGGATTTAAATAAAGTACAGCTGCAGCTATAGCTGCAATAAGAACTGCTGCTAAAAGTGTTTTTTTAGTTTTCATAAGATATCCTCCGGATAATTTTTATTAACTTCTATAATTTCCCAAGTGACTGGCACCTGACAAGTGACATTATTTAAATACCTTATCATATATCTTATTTAACAGATCCTTTTCACTTAAATCGTTGTCCCAATTTGTAACTTTAATGAGTTTATTAGATGAAACCATAAGATATGTATTTTTAAGTTTACTTACATATACTTTTATGTCCTTAGGTAAATCAGTTTTCTGCTCAACATATTCAATATCATGTTTTTTCATTTTATTTATTTCTTTATTAAAGCTATACTTGATTGCCCATTGATATTTACTTTGAAATAATTCATAGGATAAATCGGATTTTTTTCCTATATCGCTGTAAAATAAGTTTGAAGCCAGAATACTATTATTTTCGTCTATATATAAACTATCTTCTGATTTACTTTCATCATTAAAATCCTTTAGGGATAAAATCGAATTTTCATTGTTTATTTTGCTATGGTTTATTTTACCTGAAGACCAACTTTCACTAAAAATCATTCTACTCATGAGAATAAAGCTAAATATGATAATAACAATATATCCTATAATATTAATTTTTCTTTTCTTCTTTTCTTTATAGGAAGTTCTGCTCACGAGAGACATCCATGAAAAGACTGCAAGGACTATTAATACATTTATTCCTAGTATTTTTAACATGATAGATTCACCGTTTATTATCATTAATAAAACTGTTAATATTGTTAATGCTAGCATCATAAAATAAATAGTTCTTTTAATTTTTATTCCTACTGAAAAATTATAGGAGACTTTTTCTTCTTTTTTTAAGCTGATTCTTGCTTTTGCTGCCCAAATAATAAAGTTAATAAGTCCAGTAATTTCATGAATAGTAAACAATATAACCATAAGTAATGAGAATAGATTTAAATTACTGGCTAAAAAACCAGCATTATAACTCCCCAGCGTTATCATATACTGGGAAAATAGCAGTAAAACTACAGTAAATAAATTTAATATTATGTATTTTAAAGAAGCTTTAAAAACACAGCTATATTTTTCTTTCTCATCAGTATAGATAGGCGTTGTGTCTGCCTCATTATCAGTACAATATACCTGTATTTTTTCTCTTTGACAAAGAAAATCCCAGCCTGCAGCTTTACAGTATTCTCTGTACTCTAGGGCACTATCGCTATTTTTACCATCAAAAAATGATATTCTGTCCATTATATCTACTGAGTACTTTAATTTTTGGGGTTTTATTCTCCTAAATTTTAAAGCAACACCTCTTATATTTTCTAATTTCCATCCCTTTAAAGCCATTTTCTCTAAATAGCTTTCTAAGTACTTATACTCATAAGGCACAAAGTTAAATAAAACCCACTTAGTATTTCCTATTATCATAAATTTGTCCCCCTAAAAATCTTTCTCCATCATCTACTAAAATCTTTAATCGCTCAAATTCTTTCTTTAATATTTCCATTCCCTTTTCAGTGATTATATAACTTCTTTTCCTCCCTATAACCTCTGTTTCTCTTATTATTTTTTCTTTTTCAAATTTACCAAGTAAAGCATATAATGTTCCTGGTCCTACTCTTATGCGCCCCTTGGAGATTTCTTCTACACTGGCCATAATATCTACTCCGCATCTTTCATTAAGCAGGGAAATTAAGATATAATACATGGGCTCAGTTAAATTTTGAAATTGCTCCCTTGCCATTTAATATCACTCCTTCTATCGATACTCGATATTAATGATAATTATAATATCGAGTATCGATAATGTCAATAATATGTTTATATTCACTTTCATATGCCGTAGCATTTGCTATAATCACCTATGTTAAGAGACCTCTTCTTCTCTTAGTCCATAATATACCCTTAAGCGGTTTTGACATTAAGGTTTATTGGAGTTATACTAATTATAAAGAATGTTAATTCTTTGAAAAACTTAATATCGCGGGATGGAGCAGCTGGTAGCTCGTTGGGCTCATAACCCAAAGGTCGTAGGTTCAAGTCCTGCTCCCGCAACCATAAAAACAAACCCTTACTATAATTGTAAGGGTTTATTTAATTAGTTTACTTAAGTGTTCATATAATAAAACTTCTTTTTTACATGTATATAAAATATAACAGCATTCATTCCAATAATTTTAATATAATGCCATTAATAGATAATAAAAAGCTGCTAGAAAATGCCAGTCGCCAGTCATCTTCAATTTATTTATATTTAGATAAACCAATTATATCTTTAATAAACTTTAAACCTGCTTCAAAAAATTCTACTATTTGCATTTTTTCACCTACACGTCTGGATATCTTTGAAAATATAATGCCTACTACTATAAAATAAGAAATAGCAAAGAATAAATTCATAAAATCTCTCCCTTTAAATTACAATGTACCCTTATACACACATATTTATATCAGATAAAAACGAAGGTTAATTTCTTTTGAAATGTATTTTTAAAAGATAGGATATGAATTTATAAAGTATAAATCCCCCTATAATTACCAATCCTATATTAATAATTATAAGGTTATTATTAATATTAATATGTAGTAAATTTTTATTAAATGACCGCACCTCAATATTAAAGATTTTAGATACAATTAAATTTAACAGGTAAAATCTATTAGGGTAAAGGATATATACTATACTAAATATTAGACTTGCGGATAATATAAATATATCCACAGTTGAGATATTTAGGTTTCTTTTTGGTAATGTATTATGATCATATTTTGCCATTAAAATCACGGATATTGATATAACAAGATAAATAATTATTTTATTAAAATTAAATACATATGAATTCCATACATTAAAAATCAGATTAGGTGCTAACTTACTATATATTATTGATAATAAGATCACTGAGATTTTTTCAGCTAAGAAGAATAAAAGGCATGTTATTGATACATTGGAAATTATATCCCTTTTAGATTCAAAATTCCTGGATGAATAGTCATAATTGATGTATAGAATAAAAGAGATTATTAGGAAATACGATATGTCATAGGTTATTGAGGAATATTTATATCCTTTAAACAAAGAAATATTAATAGCCATCAATATCAAATAAATAAGTATTAGAGCCATATTAAAGTTTAAAATATATTTTATATTTAATCCGGTTAGTTTTCTGCTTACAGTAAAACTCCTTATTTCACTTAAGAAGTCAGAAGCATTAAAATTTTTAATAGCCATACTTATTGAATCTTTTTCTGGTATTCCTTGTTTTATATACTCATCTCTCATGCTGATTAAGTGCTCTACTATCTCATCTTCTAAATCCTTTTTTTCTGAAGAGTTAAGTGTAGCTTTTTTTAATAATTTATGTGTGTATCCTCTGAACTCACTCATCTTTTACCTCCATTAACTTATCTAATAAAATATTCAGATTTCTTACCCCTGAAACTTTTTCATCTAAATACTTTCTGCCTAAATCTGTTATGGTGTAATATTTTCTGTTTCGATCATCTTTAAGTCTCCAAAAGGATGTTATTAAAGCTTTATTTTCTAATCTTTTTAGAGATGCGTATAACGTACCTTCTCCAATTTCATAGGCATTATCACTTTCTTCTTTTATTATTTTACTAATTTCGTATCCATAGGATATTCTTGCTTTTAAAGCGGAAAGTATAATTACATCAATTGAACCTTTAAATATCTCTATATCCATAAATTACCTCCTAATACATTTACTATACTATAACACACCTCCCATTGCAATGTATATTTCAATACTATGTATGTTTTTTATTATTCCTAATTTTTAATGAGTTTCTAGATTTTCTACTGAATAAAAAACAGAAAGAATCAGCTCTTACACTAACTCTTCCTGTTTTTATCTGTATTAACAGCCCAATCCTCGCAGTTCCAAATATCCGTTGCAACCTTTCTGTAGAATTCAGGTTCATGGGAAACTATAAGTATGGATCCTTTATAGGATTTTAAGGCTCTGGCTAATTCCTCCTTAGCATCACGGTCTAAGTGATTGGTAGGCTCATCTAAAATCAGTATATTTGTTTCTTTATTTATCAGCTTGCATAGCCTGACCTTTGCCTGCTCTCCTCCGCTTAAGCTGCTTAGTCTGCTTTCAATATGCTCTTTTGTTAACCCGCATCTTGCAAGCTTAGTTCTTATTTGAGTTTGATTATCCTTGGGAAACTCATTCCATAATTCTTGTATTACGGAAGTGTCCTTTCCCTCCTCCTTCATCTCCTGCTCAAAATAACCTATCTGCTGAAATTGTCCAAGCCTTACTTCCCCCATGAAGGGCTCCAGTATTCCTATTATACTTTTCAAAAGGGTAGTTTTACCTATACCATTAGCACCGATTAAAGCTATTTTTTCTCCTCTTCTCATCTTTAGATTCAGAGGTTTGCTTAAAGGCTTATCATAGCCTACTATGAGATTTTTCGTTTCAAATATTATACTTCCGGAGGGTTTTCCTTCAATAAAATCAAAATGCGGTTTAGGCTTAGACTTAACTATTTCTATCCTTTTCATCTTTTCCAGCCTTTTTTCTCTGGAGGCGGCCATGGCTGTAGTGGATGCCCTGGCTTTATTTTTCCTTACATAATCCTCCAGCCTTGCGATTTCCTTCTGCTGATTGATATAATCCAACTTTAATTGTGTCTTTCTTTCCTCATAGAGCTTTAGGAATTTTTCATAGTTGCCTACATATCTGGTAAGCTTCCTATTCTCCAAATGATAAACTACGTCTATTACGCTGTTTAAAAAAATGTTATCGTGAGATATTACTATAAAGGCGTTTTTATAATTTGAGAGATATTCTTTTAACCATGTTATATTTTCTTCATCCAAATGATTTGTAGGCTCATCTAAAAGAAGTATATCAGGCTTTTCCAAAAGAAGCTTTCCAAGTAGTACTTTGCTTCTTTCTCCTCCGCTTAATTTATGAGTTCCCTTATCTAACAAGCTTGTAAATCCTAATCCTGATGCAATTCCTTCTATTTTACTTTCTATAGAATAAAACTCATTTTGTTCTAAAGCTTCTTGAAGCTCTCCGGCTTTTTTAAGTGCAGCAACTAACTTATCTTCCTTTAAGTAAGCTATTTCCTTATATATGCTTTCCAGTGTATTTTCTATTTTATAAAGCTTAGAAAAGGCTCCTCTAAGATATTCTCTTACAGTATCCTCCTGCCTAAGCTGAACATTTTGGTCCACATAGCCTATGGCAACTCTGCTATTCCACTCTATCATTCCTGAATCAGGGAGCAGATTTTTGGTGATAAGCTTTAAGAAGGTGGTTTTCCCCTCTCCATTACCCCCTGTTAATCCTATATGCTCTCCATTTAATAAATCGAAGGAAACATCATTAAATATTTCTCTATCTCCAAATCCGTGAGACAAATTTCTCACCTTTAATATGCTCATTTGTTATTCACCTCTTTTAACTGTTACCCTCCACTTTAAAGTATTGCCTCATAAGCATTAATATACAAGTGAATAAACTTTACAGAATTAAACTTGAGCAATAAGGAGCTGCATCCCTTGGACACAACTCCTTAAAAATGGAGATTTTAATCTCCTCTATCTCTATATAATCTTATTATTCTTCTTATGCTTGACTCACTTAAGAAATACAGCTCTGAAAGTTCCCTAACTGAATAGCCTTCAGTATACTTAAAATAAATATTCTTATTTCGATGTTCTAATTCCTTCAGTACTCCGCTGCTTTCTCCCCAAGTCTTCTTATTTTCAACTTTCCTGGGAATATATAAATATTCTCCATCTATATATTCCTGAATAACCTTAAGGATCTCCTTTGGAAGTATATCCTGTGCTTTTTCATATTTCATAAACCATTGCTCCTATCTATAATATTTTATAAATAGAGCACAACGATTAATAAAATATATACTACTTTTTCTATAATAGCTCTGTACAAGTTGTAATATATTTTACAATCATTGTGCAGAGCATACTACAATCACGTTTATTGTTCTCATAAATATCACCTCAAGATTATTATACCATGTTTTTGCTTACAAGCTGTAGGGGGATAATTTGTCACTTGTCAGGTGCCTGGCACCATTATTTTTGGCACCATTATTTTTTCTCAACAGGAATCCATATTTCGCTCTTGAAGTTAGCTGAGGATAAATCCTTATGCTCATTCCATAAAATTTCCGGACCTTCTGTCTGCTGATAATTTGAGGAGGGAAACCACTCGGAATATATTCTTCCCCAAACCTCCTGCAGAGCATCAGGAAAGCTTCCTACAGCTTCAAATACAGCCCAGGTTGAAGCAGCAACCTCAAGGTGAGTAAAATTGCTTGGGCATTCCTTAGTTGTTGCAGCACCTATATAATGATCAAGCTCTCCTTTTTCCTCCATTCTGCCTTCCGAAAAATTTGTTGAGGCGCTTATTAATCCAAAGGGCTCTACATTAGAAAGCTCTTTAAGCTTAAGAATCATCTCCTCTGTTAGCTTCTCCCACATAGAGGCAATCTCAGGATTCACCCCATTAAAAATTATAGGCACTCTTTTCTTCATACCAACTATACGAAAGGCATCTTTTTCTACTATTCGGTAGTTCATTTCATTTCCTCCTTTTATGGATAATTGAAAGGTCATCCTTGGAAATGCTTTTAGCTGCTGACCATTAAATCTAGCCTCAGAGGGGGTTATTCCATGAAGGTTTTGAAAAGCTCTTGTAAAGGAATCCGGTGAATTGTATCCGTATTTAATTGCAACATCAATTACCTTTACATCACTGCTATTTAACTCAAAAGCTGCAAGAGTAAGCCTTCTTCGCCTTATATACTCCGACAGTGAAATCCCCGCAAGGAAAGAAAACATCCTTTGAAAATGATATTCCGAGCAGTAAGCCAGCCTGGCTACTTCTTTAAGATTAATGTAACCTTCAAGATTTTCTTCAACATAATTCAATGCTTCATTTATTCTTTTAAGCGAATCCATTTTATGACCTCCCTTCTTATGAATAGAATATCAGAAATCAAAACTGACCATCCGACTTTCCCTGTACGATTATGCAGGATAGTAAATTAATATAATTGTAAGTATTGACCTGTTTCAACTACCAAATAATTAAAGTCAGCTTACTCAATATACTTAACCATTCTCTGTTAATGTTCCTTGATGGAAGATTAATTTCCTAATTTCCATTTGTCAGTATAATTTTTCCATATAAATCTTCGAAGTGAATATTTTTTACTTTCATCTTGTTCATTATGCTTTATCAACTTATACATTGCTAATATACAATTATTTTCTAATTCTTTTATAGTAAAATCTCTAACTTCCCATATTAGTTCATCATTATCATCCACACTGTGAAACAAATCTCCTTTTTTATATTTATAAACAGTACCTGAACTAGTGAATTCAATAAAATCATCAGATATAATTTCTCTGAGCTTTGATGAAGACTTTCTTACTTCCGATTTTAACAATACAAATTCAGGATTATATATTCTTTTAATATTTAATTTATGCTTATCCATATCAACCATATTAATTCTCACTATAAAAATATAATATATAAAAAAGAACTAGCTTTTACACTAGCTCTTGCTACTATTATAATCTATTCCTCGATACATTAATCGAATTAATTCATAAATTGCTACAATGTTGTAGCAATGATATGTAATATATATTGAAGAAAAAGCATGATACTATATAAATATAAAGAAAAGCGCTTTTTTCTATATAAACGGAGGAAATAATTATGGACAATTTAACTATTAGACATAAAGATTTAATAAAAATGCTGTTAAATGAAGAGGATTATAAATCCATGAGCTATTATTCCAGTATTTTAAATGTTTCTCCAAGAACTTTATATAGTGATATTAATGCAATTAATTGCTTTATTAAAGACTTCCATATGGAAATTGATAGGAAACCAGGTCAAGGTATTAAGTTATCAGGCAATCTATCAGAAAAGATGGAACTATTACATTCTCTAAACTCTATGAATGAAAAAACACAAGAATTTTC
>NZ_CCXI01000126.1 GCF_000820705.1 Clostridium polynesiense
AAGTTATCAGGCAATCTATCAGAAAAGATGGAACTATTACATTCTCTAAACTCTATGAATGAAAAAACACAAGAATTTTCTACAAAGGAGAGACAACTAGAGATAGTAAGGTTTCTATTGGTTGAAGAGAAAACGATATCTTATCAAAAGTTGTCCGATCACTTTTTAGTAAGCAAAACTTCTATAGCAAAGGATATGGAAGTAATTAGTTCTTATTTAAACGAAGAAACTGTATCAATACAATCAAATAAAAAAGGAACTAAAATAGTTGGAACAGAAATTCAAATACAAAATTCTTTAAAGATTTTTTCAGATATTTTATTAGAAGAAAATAAATGTTTAGCAGAGGAAGATTTCTTTAAAGCAGGTCCAAATATATTAAAAAAAGTATATCCTGATAAAATCGTAGAAATGGCATTTAAAATATCCAGTGATATTGAAGATACTTTAAATATAGATTTATCAGATTATTACTTAGAATCCTTAGTTGTGACCTTAATAGTATTTATATATAGAATATCTAAAAGAAATCATGTTCAGTTTGAAAGAAAATTTGTATTTGAAGAGATAAAGACCTTAGAAACTTATTTGATAGCTAAAAGTATATTAGAATCCATTTCCAAAGAATTAAATATTAGCTTTAGTGAAAGTGATTTAGACTATTTGAATAGACAGCTTATGGCTCATGGTTTAAAACCTAAAATAAAAAATAAAACTGAAACAAAGAAATACAGAAAAATAGTATCTGACATAATTAAAGAAATGAGTACTGTAATGCACGTGGACCTTACAAAAGATCAAAAGCTCTTCGATGGAATTATGTTTCATTTAATTCCAATGGAATACAGGCTTAAGATGGGAATAAGGATTCAAAATCCTTTATTATGTGAGATAAAGACACAATACTCAGTGACCTTTAGTGCAACTTGGTATGTGATGGCTAAGGTAGAATCTGTACTAGGCATAACCCTTACAGAAGATGAAGTAGCATTTATAATGGTACATTTCCAAGCAGCTATTGATAGAAACATGCAAGTTAAAAAGATTCTAATTGTGTGCCCTACAGGTATAGGATCATCAGAATTGATTGCTAACAAAATAAAGAGGTTCTTACCATCACAGGATATAGTAGAGGTTGTACCTATGCGTAAGATTTATGAAAATGATATTGATAATGTAGATCTTATAATTTCTTCAGTTCAATTAGATATACATGAGAAACCTGTAATTTACGTTTCTCCCTTAGTAACCAATTATGATTTAAAAAATATATCAAATTTCTATGCTGATATTTTTTATACAGACAATTCCTTAGCAAATGGAGTTGAAAAATATACCTTTAAACACCTTTCAGAAGTTTTAGATAGGGATTTTATTTTTGCAGGTCGCAGCTATACTTCTAAAGAAGAATGTCTTATGGAAATTATAAAAGCTATGGAAGAAAAGCAAGAGGTATATGACGGGTTTAAGGAATCCATTTTAGAAAGAGAGAAACTTGGAACAACTGCCTTAGAATCAGGAGCTGCAATACCACATGCATCTCCGGATACCGTTAAAAACAGTAAAGTAGCTATTATGACTTTAAAAAATTTTATTCGTTGGGATAATAGGTATGTAAATACTATTATTTTAATATGCATTGCAAAAAAAGATATACACAAAATTAAAAACATCTTATCTGAGATATACCAAATTGTTGAAAATAAAGATAATATCAATTATTTATTAGCTGAAAAAAAAGAAACAGAAATAATCGAAGCTTTGGGAGGTGTTTTACTTGATTAATAAGGAATTAATCGTTTTAGATTCAAATTTGTCAAACAAAGAAGATATCATAAGATTTTTAGGAAAAAAGGCTTATGATTTAGGATACATTACTAATTTAGATCATTACATTGAAGCTGTAGAAAAAAGAGAAAAGGAATTTTCCACAGCGGTGGGGTACGGAGTAAGCATTCCCCATGGAAAATCAGAAGCTGTCAATGAAGCTTTCATTGCCTTTATGAGAAGTGAAAGCCCTATTGTATGGGATGAAGAAGAGAATAAACCAGTTAGGCTGATATTTTTAATAGGAGTTCCTGAAAATAAGAAAGAAACACTGCATTTAAAGATACTAGCTCAAATAAGTAAAAAGCTTATGGATGAAGAATTTAGAAATAATATGGTTAATGAAAATAAAGCTAAGGTTTTCGAATTATTAATGGAAATTGAAGAAAATATAAAATAAATTAAGGAGGACTTAAAAATGAAAATTGTAGGAGTTACAGCATGTCCAACAGGAGTTGCACATACTTATATGGCACAAGAGGCTTTAGAAAAGGAATGTAAAAAAAGAGGTTATGAAGTTAAAATTGAAACTCAAGGAAGTATAGGAATAGAAAATGAGTTATCACAAGAAGAGGTAGATGAAGCAGATGTTGTAATATTAGCGGTAGCTGTATTTATAGAGGGGGAAGAGCGTTTCGAGGATAAATTGATTTTAAATGCAGATGTTAATGATGCTATTTCACATCCAGCGAAAATTATAGATGAAGCGGAAAAGCTATTTAATAATAAATAAGAGGGAGTGGGATATAATGAAACTTAAAGCAATCTTGAAAGACATTCAAAAATCATTTTTAAGTGGTGTATCTTTTATGATGCCAGCTGTTGTAGCTGGGGGTATAATGTTAGCTATTTCTTTAGCTACTGGTGATAAAACCCAAACTGGTGTAGTTATAACAAATGAATTCATGAAGCAGATTAATCTTTTAGGTAAAGCTGCTTTTGCAATGATGATTCCTATTTTAGGTGGTTACATATCATATACTATTGCTGGTAAGCCTGGTCTAGCTCCAGGTATGATACTTGGTTACCTTGCAAATAATCCTGTAAACGTAAACGGTGTTGATGTAAAATCAGGATTCTTAGGTGCCATGCTGCTTGGAGTTGGAGCTGGATATTTAGTAAAGTGGATGAAATCCTGGAAGGTCAATAAAACAATTAAAACCATACTACCGATTTTGATTATTCCTACTATTTCATTGTTTGTGCTTGGCCTACTTTATATCTATGTAATAGCCACTCCATTATCTATATTTATGAGTGGAATTACAAGTATTATGAGCAGCTTAAACGGAACCAGCGCAATATTACTTGCAATCTTTATTGGTCTATTTGGTGAAGTGGATATGGGCGGTCCAATCACAAAATCTGTATCCATGTTTACTTTAGCATTAATGAATGAAGGAATATACGAACCTAATGGAATGTTTAGAATAGCAGTAGCAGTACCTCCTTTAGGAATATTTTTAGCAACTCGTTTCTTTAAGAATAAATTTAATCAAGGCGACAAGGATACTGCCGTAGCAGCTGGTATTATGGGCTTAATAGGAATTACAGAAGGAGCAATCCCCTTTGCAGTTGCTGATATGAAACGCGTTCTTCCATCAACAATGATTGGAACAGCAGTTGGATGCGTAGTTGGAGCTATAGGAAAAGTAAAATGTTATGTACCTCACGGTGGTTTTATAGTTCTACCAGTTGTAGAAAATAAAATTTGGTTTATCGCAGCAATTATTATCGGATCTTGCGTTACTGCATTACTCTTAGGAATATTAAAGCCTCGTATAGAAGAACCCGCTGTGTAGGTAATAACAAATAATATAAAATTTTAATTGGAAAGGTGAAGATATGAAAAAGAATACCATTCAATTCATTGAAGAAAATAAAATAATAGCAATATGCAGAGGAATTTATGGACAAAACCTAGTGGATTTAGTTTCCGCTCTTTATGAAGGTGGAGTAAAACTAGTTGAAGTTACCTTCAATCAAGGAGATAAGGATTGTATTAATAAGACTTCTGAAGCCATTAAGTTACTAACTTCAACTTTTAATGGGAAGGTAAGTATTGGCGCAGGAACAGTAGTTACTCTGGAACAGGTTTTTGCAGCTAAAAGTGCAGGAGCAGAATACATCATATCACCTAATGTAAATACAAAGGTCATAGAAGCGGCAAACCAGCTGGATATGGTTACAATTCCAGGGGCAATGACTCCAACAGAAATATTAGATGCACATTTTGCAGGAGCAGACTTTGTAAAATTATTTCCAGCAGGGTCCTTAGGATTAACTTATGCAAAAGATTTACTTGGACCTATTAATAATGTTAAGCTCATAGCTACAGCAGGTATAACTCCAGATAATCTGGGAGATTTCCTTAAATTAGGCTACTCAGGAGCCGGAATAAGCAGTTATCTTACAGATAAGAATTTAGTTAATGAAAATAAGTTTGATATTCTTAAAAAACATGCTGAAGAGTTAGTAGCCATAGCAAAAGGATTATAGAAAGCAGGTTATAGATATTATGAAATTTTTCTTAGATACAGCAAATGTAGATGAAATAAAAAGAATTAATGAATTAGGATTAGTAGATGGTGTTACAACAAACCCTACTATAATTTCAAGAGAAGGTAGGGATTTTGAAGAAGTTATTAAGGAAATTTGTAGTATTGTAGATGGACCAGTAAGTGCTGAAGTAATTTCTTTAGACTCAGAGGGTATGGTTCGGGAAGCTAGAGAATTATCAAAATGGGCTAATAACGTAGTAGTAAAGATTCCTATGACAGAAGCAGGACTTAAGGCTGTGCACATATTGTCTAAAGAAGGAATAAAGACAAATGTTACATTAATATTTACAGTAGCCCAAGGGTTGATGGCTGCAAAGGCTGGAGCAACATATATAAGTCCTTTTCTAGGAAGATTAGAAGATATAGGAACAGACAGCTTAGCTTTAATTAAAAATTTAAGAGAAGTTTTAGATTTCTATGGTTTTAAAACAGAGATTATTTCTGCCAGCGTCAGAGGGATAAAGCATGTAGAGGCAGTTGCAGCGGTAGGTTCTCACATAGCTACAATTCCCGGAAACCTATTCCCTAAATTATGGTCTCATCCATTAACTGATAACGGCATTGACCAATTTTTAAAGGATTGGAACAAATTTAAAAATAAATAAATCTTTTATTTTCTATTCTTTAATTTAAAATATGTACTTGAGATAATAGAAAATATAAAAAAATCCTAGGATATGATATAAAAATATCTCCTAGGATTTTATCTTTTCCATACACAATTATTTCTGTTGTTTTGTCACTTGTCAGGTGCCTGGCACCTGGTTGTCTCTATATTATTTTTAACGTCCAATCCTCACAGTTCCACACCTCAGTAGCCACATCATTATAGAATTCCGGTTCGTGGGATACAAGGAGGATGCTTCCTTTATATTCTCTTAAGGCTCTTTTCAGCTCCTCCTTGGCGTCTACGTCCAGGTGGTTTGTGGGCTCGTCAAGGATCAATATGTTTGTTTCTTTGTTTATTAGCTTGCAGAGTCTTACCTTTGCCTGCTCTCCTCCGGAAAGCACCACTACCTTGCTTTCTATATGTTTGGTGGTTAGACCGCACTTTGCAAGGGCTGCTCTTACTTCATACTGGGTGAAGTGTGGGAAGGCTTCCCAAACCTCTTCTATGCAGGTTTTGTAGTTTGCTTCCTTTATCTCCTGCTCGAAGTAGCCTATTTCCTGATAGTCTCCTGTTTCTACTTCTCCGCTTATTGGGCTTATAAGTCCCATGAGACTTTTTAAAAGAGTGGTTTTACCAAGACCGTTGGCTCCTACTAGAGCAATTTTCTGTCCTCTTTCCATCCTGAGGTTCAGTGGTCTTGTTAAGGGTTCATTGTAGCCTATAACCAAATCTCTTGCTTCAAAAATCATCTTTCCTGAGGTCCTTGCCTGCTTGAAGTTGAATTCAGGCTTTGGTTTTTCAGGAGCAAGCTCTATGATGTCCATTTTATCCAGCTTTTTCTGTCTTGCCTTTGCCATATTGGAGGTGGCAACCCTGGCTTTATTTCTGGCTATGAAATCTTCAAGCTTGGCAATTTCCTGCTGCTGCCTTTCATAAGCAGCCTCCAGCTGTTCCTTTTTAGCCTCGTAAACCCTTCTGAAATTTTCATAATCACCTACATATCTGGTTAACTGTCTGTTTTCCACATGATAAATAAGGTTAATTACACTGTTTAAGAAAGGAATATCGTGGGATATTAAAATAAATGCATTTTCATAGTTTTGAAGATATCTCTTAAGCCATTCTATATGCTGCTCATCCAGGTAGTTAGTGGGCTCGTCAAGAAGGAGAATATCCGGTACCTCTAAAAGAAGTTTGGCAAGAAGCACCTTGGTTCTTTGTCCTCCGCTTAGGTCTGAAACATCCCTATCAAGCCCTATATCCTTGAGACCAAGACCAGCAGCTATTTCCTCTACCTTGGCATCTATTACATAAAAACCGTTGTGATCCAGCATATCTTGAATGATACCTATATCATTCATCATTTTATCCATTTCCTCTGGGGAAGCATCCGCCATCTTATCGTACATCTCTAGGGTTTCTGACTCTAAATCAAAGAGATACTGAAAGGCTTCTCTAAGTACATCTCTTATAGTTTTCCCCTTTTCCAGCTGGGCATGCTGATCCATGTATCCAACCCTTACCCTGTTGCTCCATTCCACTGTTCCTTCGTCTGGAGCAAGCTTTCCTGTTATTATGTTCATGAAGGTGGATTTACCTTCTCCATTAGCTCCTATAAGTCCTACATGTTCTCCTTTTAAAAGCCTAAAGGATACATCTTCAAAAATCCCTCTATCTCCAAAGCCGTGGCTCACATTTTTCACCGTTAAAATACTCATTATTTTCTCTCCTTAATTTATATATATCTAATGTATAGGTGTAAATTTCAATTAAGATTTGCGTATAATTTTTAAAAATAAACTTCCTTAGATATTGTAAAGTATACAAATAGGGGCTGTCAATTTGAATATAAAAAAACCTTCAGCCTGTTAAGCTTTCAAAAATTATCAAGCAGGGAATCTTAAGAAGATAATATAAAATTAAAGGCATGAAACCTCTTATATATCTCCACTTAAACAGTTTTTTTATTCTAACTGCTTCTGTAAATAGAAGATATTACCCTTATGGTTTCATGCCTTTTTTAATTAATAATATCTAAAACTTTAAAATCTTAGGTTGTCCAGAATCATTATAAAGATAAATAGCGCAATGCTGAGTATGAAGGGAGAGTTTAAAGGGTTATCAAAGGACTTCTTTTTTCTCTCATGGTTACTGTGCTCTTCAGGAGGTATAACATTATTATTTTCATCATAGCTGCTATAATCTTCAGGATATATACTATTGCCTTCTTTCTCTGGATTATAAGCATATTTATGTTCCTTAAAAGTATAAAGATTATCCACTTCTAAAGTTTGTCTTAAAGCTTTGTCTCTTTTCATTCTTTTTAAGGTTATTACTATAAAGAACAGAAATACTAAAGCCAGTACTGCAAGCATAGCTAGTGATCCAAGCTTCATGCTCCAGGGAATTGCAGTTAAATCATTTTGGGCTGAGTTCATCTCTAAATTCATCTTTTTGGAAGCGGCATTGGTTATCTTACTTAAGGTTACCTGAAAACCATTAAATAAAAAATGGGCAAGCACGCTGGAATAGATGCTTCCTGTTATTCTTACAAGATACGCAAAAAGTGCTCCTAAAGCAGCAGTATATAGAAACTGCTGGGCATTTAAATGCAGTATTCCAAATATTAAACCGGTGAAAATTGAAGCTTCAAATAAGGATTTTTTCCTATAACCGCTTAAAACTATGCCTCTTATGGTGATTTCTTCAAACACCGCAGGTACCACAGCCATTATAAACAAAAGAAGCAGATAGGGATAGCCTGATATTATATCGAAAACCTCCGCTACCTTATTAGGAAAAAACAAACCGGTGGCATAGGATAAAAACCATGCTACAGGCTGTGAAAATAAAGCTATCAAAACCACTCTAAAAGTATCCTTACCAGATAATCTTTTGAGGCTTAAGGTACTTTTTACATTTTCACCTGTGATTATAAAATATATAATAACGGGAACAAATAAAAATAACAATTGCGTTGCCACCATAAATTGAGGAAGGTTCAGCCCAAAAGAAACTAAAACAGGAGCTATAAATCTCCCCCCTAAAAATTGTATAAGAATCAATATAAGAGCAAATAAATTTGCTTTGTAAGTCGGTTTCATAGTCTCATCCACCTTTTTAGTTATTTAGACTTTTATTATACCTCATACCTTTTAATAAACTTTGGATAATGTGTATAATATTTAAAAATTTAGGTGAGAATAATATTAAGGTAATAATAGTGCCTCTCCCCATTTTAAATATATAATAAAATCCCTCTATAATTGGTTATCCTTTTAGAGGGATTTTTTCATTGAAGTTTACTTTTTCAGCTTATGTATTTTTGTCATGGACATATCTTACCTAAATTGTTTTTATTAAAAATCCTATTTTCCACAAAATAGTTTTTAAAGCTTATGAATTAAAGAAGCTCTCGTCTTATCCAGTCCAAAACAAAGGCTGTAGTTCTGTTTCTTATTCTTTCTCTGCTCCCGTTATAGTTAAGCTTTTTTACCTTTGTTACACCATTAATACATAAACCAGCATAAACCAGGCCTACAGGTTTTTCCTCAGTGCCTCCTCCAGGTCCTGCTATTCCTGTGGTAGACACTCCGATATCTGTTCCTGCTTCTCTCGCTATTCCTTCTGCCATCTCTCTTGCGGTTTCTTCACTCACTGCACCGTATTTTTCTAAGGTACTCTCTTTAACTCCCAGACGCCTCATCTTAGCTTCATTGGAATAAGTAACTGCACCTTCTACAAAAACCTGAGATATTCCCGGGTAGTTAATAAGCCGTGACGCCAGTAATCCTCCTGTGCAGGATTCAGCTACTGATATAGTAAGGTTTTTATCTATGAGAAGTTTTGCAACAACTTCCTCCATAGTTACTTCCCCTTCACCGTATACATTTTCTCCTAACCTGTCTCTAATCTGCTTTTCCACAGGCTTTATCATTTCTTCAGCCTTTTCTTCACTTTCTGCACTGGCTGTTATTCTAAAGGTTGTGTCAAACTGCTTTGCATAGGGTGCTATAGTGGGATTAGTCTGTCCCTGCAGGATATCCTTAATCTTGTCAGCGGCCTCACTTTCTCCGATACCAGCAATCCTAAGCACCTTTGATACAAAGACGCTGCTTCTAAATCTCTTTAAATAGGGGAATACAGATTCTTTAAACATTCTTTCCATCTCTGCAGGAGGCCCCGGTAAAACTATTATAGTCTTATTATTTTCCTCATCTTTTAATATTGCTCCCGGTGCTGTTCCGTTATTATTTTTAAGTATTATGGCATCCTTTGGAAAATAAGCCTGTTTTCTGTTATTTTCTCCGGGCTCTTTTTCCATCTTATTAAAATATCCCTTTATAAGCTCCCAGGATTCCTCATGAAAGACCAGCTCTTTATTAAAAAATTTAGCTGCGATTTCTTTAGTGATGTCATCATCGGTAGGTCCTAATCCTCCTGTGGTTATCACTAAATCACATCTGCTTAAAGCATCTTTAAAAGTAGCCAAAAGCCTTTCTTCATTATCACCCACTACAGTTTGTCTATATACGCTGATCCCAAGCGCTGCTAATTCTCTGGATAGGTATTGTGCATTTGTGTTTACAATATCCCCTAGTAAAAGCTCAGTTCCCACTGCAACTATCTCTGCCTTCATAATTAATTCACCGTCCTTAAGGATTTAATCCTTTTAAATAAAAAATATTATACCACAATAACCAAAAGCTGCCTACTGTCCAGCTAGGTATTACCCAGGCTAAACAGCAGGCAGATATGTTAAAAACCCTCTTTCCAACCCTTATTAACATAAAACAAAGTTAACATCAATATCTAAATCCATTACTCATAAACAGGATATTTAAATTAATATTCTAAATAAAACATAGTTTGGATTGGAAGGAGAGTTTAAGGCAGGGTTTATACATCTCCTCTGTCCGCTGACTGTTTTTTTGTTGTCCTGCTTACATTTTTTGCGGATTCTCTTGTAAGAGGTGTATCCCAATTGGATTTAAGCTTTCTTGCAAGTTTATTATCAGGCTGACTATCTTTTGTCATATGTATCCTCCTATGTTCCAAAATTAATGTCCTTTTACAATTATATATAATATTTTTTATAATATTCCATATTTAAAAGCTACTAATGGTTTTTATTTGCTATTTCCGGAACCGGCTTCACTTCATTCTTTTTAGTTTTCTGCCTTCTTTTGCTTTCCCAGGAACTTGGCTGATTCTTCTTTGCCATATCTTTTCCTCCTTTAATAGAGTACAATAATATTCTTTCTCTATTATTTTGAGTTTTCAAAGCTTTAATATACTGGCTTTCCTGTGGCTAAGATGGATTTTTAAGGCTGATTTGCATATGATATAAAGCTATAAAATTATTTAAAAAATATATACTATATATAAGATAGTAAATAAACTATGCTTTAATAAAACGTAAGCAGCCCGAAGGGAGATAATTATGAAAAAACACCAGAGGAAAAATGATAAACATGATTTTTTAAGAAATGGATCTAAAACACAAAATCAGTGGGCAAAAAATCATCTTCCTCAAGGTATTGAGGAGCCTGCTTTAAATGAAAGCGGCAAAAAGTTTAAGGAAGAAGGTTTTTACTAAAAAAAGCTCTATTTATTATCTGGTTTAACATATCCAGCAATAAATAGAGCTTAGTTTTATTTTATAAAAAATCGTAATGTGAGGTATCACCTGTAAGGATTACGTTGAATTCCCCTTTATCTATATTAACCTGAGTTAAGCTTGCCTGACCTACAATAGGAAGACTATGTATCTCATCAAAATTAAGATGATTGAAATAAGAAAGCATTATCTTTAAAGATATTCCGTGAGTAACAATAAGCACAGCCTCCTCAGGATGAGCTAAAATAATCTTATCCACTGTAGATATTATTCTTTCCTTGAAGGTAGCATAATCTTCACCTAAGTCCGGCACATATAAAGAAGGCCTGTAAAGAAGGTTATTATATTCCTTTTCATTTAAGGCTCGTATTTCTTCGTGGGTTAATCCTTCCCAGTTTCCAAAGCCCATTTCTCTTAATCCTTCATCTTTAATTATATCTATGTTTCTGTCCCCTCTGATTATTTCTGCTGTTACAGCAGCTCTTTCAGTAGGACTTGTATATATTTTCCGGAGAGGAATGCTGCTCATTCTTTTATGGAGGCTTTCAGCCTGTTTTATTCCTTTTTCCGTTAGAGGAGAGTTTTTCCATCCCTGAAATCTATTCATTAAATTCCATTCGGTTTCTCCATGCCTTGTTATATATAGTGTTGTCATTAATTCTTTCCTCCTGTATAAAATATTTATAAAAAATTATATTCATTTATCTAAATAAAGACAAATGAATATAACAATCTTCATATAGCTTTACATTCAGCTTTCCTGAGACTCTAACATAGCAAGTGCCAATGCTCCCATAGCTCCGGCATTGCTTCCAAGTCCTGCAGGAACAACTTTGCAGGATTCAGCCATGGTTTTAAAATTTCTTGTATTAACTACCTCTCTTACCTTATTAAATACTATTTCTCCCCCTTGGGATACTCCTCCCCCTATAATAACCATTTCAGGGTCAAAGCTTGTAATTATATTGGCTATGGTTATACCCAAATAATTAAGGGATTTGTCCAAAATATCTTTAGCTACCATATCACCCTTTGAAGCTTCTTTAAAAACTTCATATGCAGTAACATTTTCATAATTTTTAAGAGAGGTTTCCACCTTACTCTCTATGGCTTCCCTGGCTCTTTTAGCTATTGCAGTTCCTGAAGCTACTGCTTCTGCACAGCCTAGATTTCCACAATTGCATCTGGGTCCATCAGGGACTATAGTCATATGTCCTACCTCTAAAGCATTGGAGGTTGTTCCTCTGTAGATTTTTCCGTTTAGTATGGCACCGCCGCCTATGCCTGTACTTACAGTAACATATACCATATTATTGGTTCCTTTTCCTGCTCCTAAAAGATATTCTCCAATAGCGGCTACGTTTGCATCATTATCTAAATAAACAGGGACTTTAAATCTTTCCTTTAAAGGAAGAGTTATATTAAAGTTTTTAAAAGGAAGGTTTGGAGTTGTTATTATCATACCCTTTTCTGCATCTAAAGGACCGGGAGATCCAATACCAATAGCTTTAACATCCTCAATAGAAGCATTAAGGTCTCCAATCACTGTTTCTACGGATTTTATAATCCTTTCAAGCACTGCCTCTTCTCCCTCATGCGCAAGGGTAGGCAGGATGGTTTGAGCCTTAATGTTACCTTCCAAATTTCCTGCAGCACAGCAGATTTTTGTTCCTCCCAGGTCTATTCCCAGAAAATATTTACTCATAAATTCCCCTCCATAATCAATAATAATAGCTTGTACTACAAGATTGATAATGAATACTCCTGCAGAGCAGAAGTACCTTTATGTATATATATTATTTTTTTACTTATATATGTTAAATGAATTCCCTATCATTATAACAATATCTATTTAGATTTTAAAGCATGAATATAATATTTGCCTGCTGCATCCTGTCCCTGATTTATTATTTTAAAATTTTTATCATTTAAAAAGGAACAAATCATATTTATGTTCTCCTCATTAACCTGGTCAAGAGAAATGGTAAACTTATCATTGTGATCTACCACACCAATATAGTCATAAATATTACTATAATCACTGAGTCCTATGTTTCCGGTTATTTCCATGGTGTAATGTGACATAAATACTCACTCCTAATCTCTGCTCATGCTTTAATTCTAGTATCTCCATAAAGCAGCGACTTTATCCTAATTTTATATAGAGAAATATCTTTACTTTATAATATTTTATTCAATAAAAAGAGCAGAGATTTTAATCCCTGCCCTTTATAAATTACTTATATTACTGTGCTTCTGCCTTTAATGCCTTCGCATTTTCTATAATCTTAGAAACCTCAGAAGCAGGAACCTCTTCATATCTTTCAAAGGATGATCTGAAACTTCCCCTTGCCTGAGTCATAGATCTTAAATCAGTAGCATAATTAAACATCTCTGCCATAGGAACTTCTGCTATCACCTTCTGCACACCATCCTCAGGCTCCATGCCAAGAACTCTTCCCCTCTTTTTATTTATATCTCCTATAATATCTCCCATGTAATCATCAGGAACTGAAACCTCTAACCTTAATATGGGTTCTAAAAGTATAGGGGTTGCCTGCTCAAGTCCCTTTTTATAAGCTAAAGAAGCTGCAATTTTAAATGCCATTTCAGATGAATCTACAGGGTGGTAAGAACCATCATGAAGGGTTGCCTTAAGCCTTATAACAGGATATCCAGCCAGTACTCCATGGATGATGCATTCCTTAAGGCCCTTCTCTACTGCAGGGATATAGTTTCTTGGAACAACTCCTCCAACAACCTGATCTACAAACATAAGCTCATCGGAGCCATCATTTCTTGGTTCAAATTTTATCTTAACATCTCCATACTGTCCATGTCCTCCGGATTGTTTCTTATGTTTTCCCTGAACATCGGAAACTCCCTTTATTGTTTCTCTGTAAGGCACCTTAGGCATCTGAAGAGCAACCTCAACCCCGAACTTATTTTTAAGTTTGGAAGCTATTACATCAAGATGGGTTTCACCTACACCAGAAACTATTGTTTCTGCATTTTCAATATCCCTGGATACCTTAAAGGTAGGATCCTCCTCAACCAATTTACCTAGACCTGAGGATATCTTATCTTCATCTCCTTTGGATTTTGGCACTACTGCCATGGACATAACAGGATCAGGAAAGTTCATATTATCAAATTCTATATTAAAACCGGCATCGCATAAGGTATCACCGGTACCTGTATATTGAAGCTTAGCTACAGCACCTATATCCCCTGCAATTATTTCTTCTGCAGGCAGCTGTGATTTACCTCTTAAATAATATATGGAGCCAATTTTTTCATTTTTCTCTTTACTGGTATTAAGCACCTGGGTGTCCGGAGTTATTTTACCTGTTATAACTCTAAACATTGAAAGCTTACCTACAAATGGGTCAGCTATAGTTTTAAATACAAAGGCGGAAAATGGGTCTTTATCATTAAGGCTTATTCTAACCTCTTTATTGCTCTTTTTATCAATAGCTTTTTGAGATAATGCGTATTCCGGTGATGGGAAGCATTCAATTATATCATCAAGAAGGGTATCCATAGCTATAGCAGAGTAAGCACTTCCACACATTACAGGGGCGATATCTCCACTTACACTTCCGTTTATAAGTCCCTTATAAATTTCTTCATCACTGAGCTCACCTTCTGAGAAATACTTATCAAGTAAAACTTCATCAGTTTCAGCTACAGCTTCCATAACCATCTGCTTGCATTCTTCTACTTTATCTTCTAATTCAGGAGGGATTTCTCCAGGTTCCATCATCTTTGTCTTTGGGTTATATATTGAAGCGGTCCTTGAAATAATATTTATAACACCTTTAAATTCTGACTCCTTACCAATAGGATACTGAATAGGTACTACGGATATTCCAAAATGCTCCTTAAGCTGTGCAAGCACCTTATCAAAATCACTGTTTTCTCTATCTAATTTATTGATAAAAAAGGTTCTTGGTAATTTTATTTTATTAACATAAGACCAGGCCTTTTCTGTTCCAACTTCTACACCTGCTGCTCCGCAGACAACTATCATAGCTACGTCACAGGCTCTCATCCCCTGGATTTGCTCTCCAACAAAATCAAAATAACCTGGTAAATCTATCATATTAACCTTTACACCCTTCCATTCAAAGGGTGCCACTGTTGCTGACACTGATATCCTTCTCTTTTTTTCTTCTACATCATAGTCAGATACAGTATTTCCTTCGTCAACTTTTCCTAAACGATCAATGGTCTTGGTTGTGAATAATAATGCTTCTGCTAAAGAGGTCTTTCCTGATCCACTATGACCAAGAATCCCAACATTTCTAAGGTTGTTTATTTTGTACTCTTTCATAAGCCTTGCCATTAAGTTAAAATTTAACTTAATGGACTTCACCCACCTTTCCTTTAAAAATTTGACTGATTGCATCTATAATCTGCTGAAGCTATCAGCACATTGCAAATTTGAGTTACTATTTAAAAATATCCCCATTACTTTACTGAAATACGGAGTATTTATAAACAGCAAGTAATCCTTTACAGAGATACCGTTAATAATTTGAATATAATATTTATATTCTCTAGAAAATAAGAATTTCCTTTTAAAAATTTATTAAATTTTCTGAATATAAAATTAATTTAATTATACAATCTTATTATAAATATTACCACTAGAATTTTTTTTATTCAGCACAAAAAAGAGGGATTACTCTTCTTGTTTCTCATCCTTATTTGATTTATTACATCCACTTAGTTTAACTTATTATTATTTAAAATATACAAAAAAAACACTCAAGATTTATAATCTTGAGTGTTTTATGGCTCCGCGGAGAGGGCTCGAACCTCCAACCTATCGGTTAACAGCCGAGTGCTCCACCATTGAGCTACCGCGGAATACAGACCTGGCGACGTCCTACTCTCCCACACAGTCTCCCGTGCAGTACCATCGGCCCTATAAAGCTTAACCGTCGTGTTCGGAATGGGAACGGGTGTTACCTTTATGGCATTATCACCAGATAACAGGTACTTTATTATTATAATATCGACATTTATTATTGTCAATATC
>NZ_CCXI01000127.1 GCF_000820705.1 Clostridium polynesiense
ACTGATATAAGTATTAAGGCTTTTTCTATTATATCAGTTTTTAATTAAAAATCTTCTTTAAAACCAAGGTAATGCCTTTATTACCATGGATACAACTATAGTAGAAACTCCCATGGAGGTTACATTAGCTATGGTAGTATGGAAATCTTCAGGTACCTTTCTAGCAAAATATTCCGCTACCGGTGCACCTATTATACCTCCAAGAACACCAGAAACCAAAGCTACAGGTATAGTTCCTCCAAACATAAGCACACAGGCTGGGCCTACGCTCACTACTGGTACATAAGTTGCATACCAGCCTCCCTTTCTAAACTTATCAAAATATAGGAATACTCCTACTGCTGAAGCAACTATTTGTGATAAAAGTATGGCAGGTATAACACCGGAACCATAAACTCCGTGATTGAAATTTAGCAGCCAGTCAATAGTAACACCGACTATTACCATTAACCCTGCTATTTCATTACCATAAAATTGAGCTTCTGAAAAATCTGCAGCTACCCTTCGTAAAAACCATAAAGGTTTCTTCATAGCTTCTTCTTCATCCTCAGGATCTTTTGGCGTTCTGTTAATAGCTTTAGGCTGAACCTTTTCCATCCAGGGAAGCACTTTACAAATTTGGAATATAATAATTTCAGTTATCGCCATAGTAAACACATTAGAAACCACTCCTGGAACTCCTAAAACCGGTATAATATTATCAGATATCCATAAGGCAATAGGAAAAGACATAAGAGAAGCAAGTATAGAGCCTGTTAATAAAGCCTTTAAGCTTGGCCCATAAATCAACATAAGTGCAGGCGGTAAACCTACCACAGTAATAAAGGTTGGCAGCCAAGTATAATTTCCACTATTAAACAAGTCAGTATAATTAAAAACAAACATAGTTAAACTTAAGGAAAGCACTTGTGATGCAAGCACCCATGGAAACATGTTAGCTCCATAGCAAACATTAAAACCTGCATACTTTGAATTCTTTAAATCCAGCCTCCAGGCAATAACTCCTCCTAAAATAATAGCAATTGATGATACTACACCTGCATAAAATTGAGGTTCGGTAAAGTTCATTAAGGTCCACAATATTTTATTAAGGAATACATTATTCACGTTCTCAATTACAGTGTTGTAGTCCATAAGTGGTCCCGAAATTTTTATACTGCTTAGCAAGAAATATAATGCAAAACCAATAGCTACAGCCTCTATTAATCCTACTACTGACCCTACAGGCCTGTTTAAGAAAGTTTTTTTCTTTACAGGAAGACTATTTTGTACTACGCAAGAAGAATCCTTTAATAATTCTCTCTCTTCAGTGAGATTTGCCATTTCTATTCCTCCATTCTTATAAAATAATCTATACCATCAAAATAGATTGATAAAATCCATTTTGATGGCATAGGTTCAAGCTCAACTAAATTTCGCCTTTTAAAGCATAGCTTATATAGACTTCTGCCATTTTATCCACAGCTTCCAGAAGTATATTTTCATCCCCTTGGTGAGGTATAGTTTCGTCTCCAGGACCTAATATTACAAAAGGCACATTATTATAAGGTATAAATTGAGAAGCATCAGTATAATAAAATAGACCCATGATATCTGTTTTGTAATTTAAAGCTCGGAAAACAGATAGTATGTTATTTATAAAAGTGTCATCTCTGCTTATTTCCACCGCTGGTCTGTTATTAACTACCTCTACCTGTATTTCACCTTTGCTATGAACTTTAAACTCCTCTGCAAGCTTTTTAGCTGTTTCCAAAACTCCTTCATTGCTGCAGGAGGGCAGTGTTCTTATATCTAAGGAAGCCTGTGCACTATCAGGGATAATATTGGTTTTTACTCCTCCTGTGAAAGTGGTCAATGCTACAGTAGTTTTTCCAAGAAGCTCATGAGTTTCTTCTGCCGGTATTCTGGATTTTAAAACATTTATGTACTCCATAATATTTTCTACTGCATTTATTCCCTTATGAGGAAGTGATCCGTGGCACTGTTTTCCCTTCGCTTTTAAATCCAGCCATAAAGCACCCTTTTCCGCTATTCCAATCTTTTCTCCTGTAGGCTCACATATAAATATTTCCTTTACGTCCTTTAACAGCTTTTCATTATTCATAGCGGTAATACCTATACCACCTGATTCTTCATCTGCAGTAAAGCAAAGATAAATATCCTTTTCAGGCTGTATGTCATTTTCTATGAAATATTTCGCTGTTATTATCATGGAGGTCAGCCCACCTTTCATATCGCAGGCACCTCTTCCATACATATAGCCATCCTTCACTACAGCTTGGAAAGGAGGGTATGTCCACTGATTTTCCTGTCCTTCCGGCACTGTATCCAAATGACCTATAAATGCTATACCTTCTCTGCTCTTCCCAGGAACCTTTACTATTAACGATGCTCTATTGCTTCCATGATCTATAATATGAGTTTCCACAGCATCATCTTTAAATATTCTCAAAATAAACTCAACCAATTCCCTTTCATTTCCAGGGGGATTAACAGTATTTATTTTAATTAAAGATGCCAGAAGCTCAGTACTATTCATAGATTTAATAAAGCCTTTGATATCCTTCATTTCAAAGTCTCCTATCTTACGTGAGTAACTGCAGCTAAATCACCCACTCCTGTATTTCTAACCATTCCAAATTTACTTACCCAGCCTCCTGCACCTTCTCCTCTTCTAACCGCTCTGTTTTCAAAAGCCACTATTTCACCGTTTACTATGGTATAGGTAGCTAGCTTATCATTTTCATCAATAACGGTAATGTTAGCTAAAGCTCCTTTACTTAAATTTCCTACCTCTTCAGTAAACCACTTGTTTCCTGTTCTTTCTGCCAAAAGCTTTGCAGGATTTGCAGTCATGGTTGCAATGGCCTGAGACAGTGACAGAACTCCCATTTGAGCTAATTCTATGATAGCAGGTACATTATCTCTTGTATCTCCAAAGCCCTTCATAGTAGCATCATTTTGTCCGTCTGAGATTAATATATCCACTATTCCCTTTTCCAGAGCATCATAAGCTAGCTGCTGTGAAGCTTTAGTCATTTGAAGTCCGTCTCTGCTTCCTAGTCCCTTTCTAAGCATGGTAGTAACAAATTCTCCTGTTACGTTTTCTTGTTTCAAAAGATTTATTACAGCTTTCATGCTTTCTACAGGATCATCATGCGTTCCACAGCCTGGTGCGGTAGCATGTCCTAAATGTACAGGTCTTCCCTTAGATAAGGATACTACTCTTTCTGCATGAGCTGGATCCTGAGTGTGACTCATAAATACCAGGTTTGCCTTTGAGGTTATTTCAAATATTTTATCTATATTTTCATCAGACATTATAAAATGTCCCATATGATCCTTTATTCCTACGGTTAAAGGTGCTGTAAGGTAAGCTATTCTATTTCTTGTCATCTTTTCAAAAGCGGTATCTTCATCAAGCTCACCTTTAAACAGCTTTATCAGTTCTTCTACGGAAAGCATTGTCCCTAAAACGTTTACAGCTCCTAAATATACTCCCATATTTATAGGAAGCCCTCTATCTATTTCAGCACCTAAAAGAGAGGGTGCTAAAAAAGTATTTCCTGCACCAGGAGATAAACCAAGAGCAACTCCATCCTCTGCAGCTCCATGTATAGGTCTGGTACTAACTTCAAATAGGTCTCCTAAATGGAGATGCATATCTATTAATCCAGGAGTTACTAATAAGCCTTCACAATTAATTACCCTGTCTCCCTTTTCCGGCTTTATTTCCTTCGAAACCTCATGAATTCTATCCTTTAGAACTGCAATATCAAGGACATCATCTATATTGTTTTTAGGATCTATAACCCTTCCTGCTTTTAAAATAAGCCTTCCTTCATTTCCTAAATGGCCTATTGGGTTATAAAGAGAATTATTTCTTGCACCGGCAAGAGTATCAGGTAATGAACCAACTTTTGTTCTGTACATTGCTATTCCCCCTCTGAATAATTTAAATTGAAGCTTAAATCTTCTTTAATTTAATAATAACTTCATATATTAAAAAAAGCTTTATACATAGAGCATAAAAATTTTTTAAAAATTATATACCCTTAGTACAATTACGAATTATTCATAAGATAAAGTTTTATAGAAATTTCCAGAGACAGCTTTGTTTCAAAGTCCTCTAAATCTTTATCAAGGATTTCCCCAATTCTCTTATATCTGTACTTGATGGTATTGTAATGAACGTACATAATCTCTGAAGTCTTCTTTAGGTTCCAATTGTTCTCCATTATACAAACCAAGGTTGATAAAAGCTCTCCATTATTATTTTCATCATGTCTGCATATTTTTTCTATATATTCTTTATAGAAATCTTTAGCCTCCTCTGTGTTATATACTTTATCCAAAACCTTATAAACTCCAAGATTATCATAAGTAACAACCTTATCTCTCTTGTATACTATCCTGGATAGCTTTATACTTTTCTGCGCTTCATTGTAGCTTTTATAAACCTCCATAATGGAAGACTTTATATTGCCAATCCCTATAGTAACCGTGTAATTATATCTTTTATGAATATTATCTTTCAAAATAGTGCATTGGTCTAAGAGGCTGTGTAACTGCAATTCCTTCATTCCTCTTATCTTTATTAAAAAAACCACAGCATCGCTAAAATCCGTATAGATTGAATCAGGAAATACACGTTTTATAAAATTTTCTGAATAAGTAAAGATATCATTTTTAATATTTTCAATCATATCATTTTCCTCTTTACTTATGATACTCAGATACTGAAGCTTAAAATCATCAATATCTACTATAAAGCTTAAAAACTCTCCTGACAGATCCCAGTTATATAGCTTTGCTCTCTTTTCCAGTTCCTCTTTGTACTTAATGTTGCTAAGAATCAAGTCCTGCACAAACTGATCTCTATATCTTTTTTCAATTTTCTTATTTGATATGTAATTTTGTATGCTCAGCTTCAGTACCGTAGATGCATGCTCAATTGCTATTTTATCTATTTCCTTCAGCTCTTGATTATCCTTTACTACTATATATCCATAATTTTTATCATTTAACTTAATGGGATAATAAATACAGCAGTGTGAATGAGTATCATAAAAAGCTATATCTTTATCCCCGTATACTCTGTCCTCCATTTTATCTACAAAGGCAGTGGGTTTTCCTAAAATATTTTTCAAGGTTTCCATTATATTATCTATATTACCACCGTTGATAACTAGTTCTGTAAAGGAATTGTGTATTTCCTCAGAGTGTTTAAGCATCTCTTCCTGATGATTCAATATCTTTGAAAGAGCGGGATTTATCACATCCCTGAAACAATATTCTATAGGCATTTTTATTACAGGAAATTTAAGGCTGTCAGCAGTTTTAATTACATCTTCAGGAAGCTCTTCTATGAACCTTCCAAGTTTAATAAAAATTCCTGACGCCCCTGCTTCATTTAATTTTTTAATAAGAAGATTTAAGTAACTAATGTCATCCTTAAACATATAACCTGTAGTCATAAGGATTTCTCCCCCTTTTACCCACTGATAAATATCTGGAGCATCCATTACACTCATAGCTGTAACCCTTCTATTAAGCCCCTTATGACCTGCTATTACCTGAAATCCATTTAGATTGTCAAAACTTAGCATATCTTTAACTGTAATAGACATAAATACTTCCTTCCTTCTTACTCATATAAAATATGATTTGAATTATATTGTTAATTGCTTTCTACAAATTATGACAAATTCCTTCTTTTATCTATATTTTGGACATAATTAAAATTAATAAAAGCAGTTAGTCTATTTTAACAAATAGACTAACTGCTTTATATTTATAAGCTATTTACTATTTTTCTAAAGGCTTCTCCTCTTTTTTCAAAATTCGGAAACATATCAAAGCTTGCACAGGCGGGAGAAAGCACTACTATATCCTTATCCTGAGCAATTTCCTTTGCCTTTAATATGCTTTCATTTATATCCTCAGCCATATATATTGGTATATTTAAATTCTTTTCCTTAATTACCTTGTCAAATACCTTTTTAATTTTATTCTTGGTGACTCCCATAAGTATAAGAGCTTTTATTTTATCATAGCCCTTTTCTGCTAAAGGCTCAAAAGGTATATTCTTGTCATAGCCTCCTGCAATAAGGATAACAGGCTTTGAAAAAACTGATATAGTTGCAATAGTTCTTGTAGGGCTTGAACCTATAGAATCATTATAATATCTAACACCATCAACTTCCCTAACAAATTCATTTCTGTGAGCTACACCATTAAAGGTAGAAGCCACCTTTTTCATAGTACTTATATCTACTTCTTCCTGTACTGCAAGAAATGCCGCAAGATAGTTTTCTATATTATGCATTCCTTGTATAACTATTTCATCCTTAGAACATACTTCTTTTCCTTTAAGATAAAGCTTTCCTTCATTATAGTACGCTCCATTTTCAATAACTCTCTTAGAGCTGAAAAGTTCTGCTCTTCCATTAGCTTCCTTCACAAAGGAATTAGTTATATCATTTTCTCTGTTTAGTATAAGAAGTCCATTCTCACCTTGGTATTTAAAAATGTTTTTCTTTGAATCTATATATTCCTGCATATCTTTGTGCATATCCAAATGATTAGGTGTAATATTTGTAACAATAGCTGTATCTATAGGAGAGTCCATAGTCATAAGCTGGAAGCTTGACAGTTCCAACACTACCTTATGATCCTCCTTTATTTCTTCTATATTTGAAAACAAAGGATTTCCAATGTTTCCTCCTACCCAAGTATTATATCCCTGTTCCTTTAATAGATTATACACTATGGAAGTAGTAGTAGTTTTTCCGTCGCTTCCGGTAATACCATAAATTTTACCAGGGCAGTACCTAACAAACTCTTCCATCTCCGAAGTTATATAAGCTCCTTCTTCCTTAGCCTTTATAAACGTCTTACTGTCTATCCTCATAGATGGGCTTTTAAAAATAACCTCAAACCCTTTAAGGTTATCAAGATAGGACTCTCCCAGTTCTAGATTAACATTTTTCCTTTTAAGCTCTTCAGCTGTGTTTCCAAGCTGTTCTTCCGTTTTTTTATCAAAAGCAGTTACCTTGGCTCCTAATTCTATAAGAAAATAAATAAGGGGTATATTACTTACACCTATTCCAACTACTGCTGTTTTTTTATTTTTTATAAACTGTTTGAATTCTTCGAAGTTTTTCTTCATATCTATATGCCTCCATATTACTATATTAAAATATTTCCTATATTAACATCTTTTCCTGTACTCCAACTATTATAACACCGGCAAATATATTAATCCACAGAACAATGTTGTTAAAAATCTTTGAACTTGCTTTGCTTTATTAATTTTCATAAAAAACCTTTATAATCTATAATATAATATAGATATATCATATCTTAATTAAACCTTATATAAGCTTGGAGGAAAGGAGAATTATATTGAGAGATTTTAACAGAATAATAAACAGAAAAAATACTAACAGTATAAAATGGGATGCTCTTAAAGAAATATTTGGACAAGATGATCTAATACCTCTTTGGGTGGCAGATATGGACTTTCCAGCTCCGGAAGAGGTTACCCAGGCATTGATAGAAAGGGCAAAACACCCAATCTACGGATACTCTAACCTCGGCGAAGAATATTACAATGCAATTATAAATTGGACTAAGCAGAGACATAATTGGAGTATAGAAAAGGACTGGATTATGTATACTCCTGGAGTTGTTCCCGCTATAAACTGGATAATACAAAGCTTTACAGCTCCAGGGGACAAGATTATAATTCAGGAACCTGTATATCATCCTTTTAAAAATTCAATAGCTTTAAATGACAGAATTACAGTAAATAATGAATTGAAATTTGAAAATGGTGTTTATAGAATGGATTTTGAAAATCTTGAAGCTTCCATAGATAAGGATGTAAAGCTCTTTATACTATGTAATCCTCACAATCCCGTAGGAAGGGTATGGGAAAAATGGGAGTTAGAAAGATTGGGAGAAATATGCTTAAAGCACAATATTTTAGTTGTATCCGATGAAATCCACAGCGATTTGATATATGAAGGATATACTCATATTCCTTTTGCATCTATATCACAAAAATTTGCAGATAACTCAATTGTATGTACAGCTCCTACAAAGACCTTTAATTTAGCTGGCCTCCAGTGCTCAAACATAATTATTCCAAATAAAAAAGTAAGAGATGCCTTCAAGTCCACTTTAGAAAAGCAGCACATTCAGGAAGCTACCCCCTTTGGAATAGCAGGAGTTCAGGCAGCTTACCAGCATGGAGAACAATGGCTTAATGAAGTTATGAAATATATAAATAATAACCTGGAGTTTATGATTGACTATTTAAATAAAAATCTTCCTGAAGTAAAGGTAATTAAACCTCAAGGGACTTATCTGATATGGGTGGATTTCCGAGGACTGAAAATTTCCAGGGAAGAACTTAATAATATACTTCTTAATAAAGCTAAGGTGGCTTTAAATGACGGCTACATGTTTGGAGAATCCGGTTATAACTTTCAGCGTATAAATATAGCCTGTCCTAAACCTCTCTTAGAAGAAGCTTTGAAAAGAATATGTGAAGCATTTAAGTAAAAGCTCAATAAAAAACTCACAGTGAAATTAATACATTGAATACTATATATCAAAAACAGGCTGACAGCAGATATAGATGTCAGCCTGTAATTTATTAATAATAATTTATTTTAAAATCTTCTGTATCTTAAAACCTATGAATAAAGCCATGGTAACTTTCTCTAAATCTCTGACTCTTCTATATAAGAAACTCTCTTTTTCTTTAAGCTTTCTAAATTTATATGTGTCTCCCCTAAATTCTTTTCTAAATTATTAATTATATCCTCTATTTTATACTTAAGATTATATGCATTGCTTAGCACATCATTTATGCTCCCCTGTATATACCAATCCACAAAGAATCCATCAAAGAAATAATCAGCAAAAGAAATAAATACACCAAGATCTATATTTATTTCTTCCTTTGAAACATCCTGAAGCTCTCTCTCAAATCTTCCAAGATTGCTTTTTACACTGTCGATGTATTCTCTGGATTTATCCAGATTTTCATGTTTTATATGGGTGGAAATCATACCTCCTCCCGCCATATCAATAAGACCCCATTTTTTTGCACTTTCCAGTGAATTTATTAAATTCTCCATAGAAAAGACCAAGGCTTCTCCTTCTTTTATAGCCTCCATTAATTCCTTAATATAAGCGGATTTGTTAGAAATTTCTTCTGAAAGTTTTAAAATATTTTTATTCCCTTCAGTACTGTTTCTCTTTATAAATTCTTCTTTTTCCTTAAAAAGTTCTTGATACACCTTATTAAAATCACCATAATTTTTCATTTCAACTTCTAATCTTTCTTTTTCTCTCTCCAATTCTTCAATCTCTCTTGTACAGTCCTCAACTTTGGATTTTGCCTCAATATACTCTCTTTCTTCCTTTTTCAGCTTTTCATCCTTCTTAAGAATTATGCTATACAATAAAGAAGTAATACTTATTTTATTTAAGCTGTTTACATCCTCCAGTTCATTATTCATATCTTCTTTCAGTACGGTTAACAGCTGTTTTCTTCTATAGATGGTTTCCTCCAAAGCATTAATCTTTCCTTTGAGCTTGTCCGCCTCTCTCTTTATTGATACAGCCTCCTCAAGCCTTCTGTTTAAATCTACAAACATTTTAATCCCTCCCTTATTATCATACATAAATTCTAATATATCCCCCGAAGGTTTTTAATGTATATCCGCCAATTTATACATTTTACAGGCTAAAACGTCTTATATAACTTTTAATCTTGTAATTATTATTACTATATATAGTTTTACATTCTGTTTACATATATTTGTTTAATAATATTGATTATTATTATCAATTAGGTTATAATAAGGTCATAGGTAGATTTGATTAAATAAATATAGATAAATGTAATTTTGAGAACTGGAGGTTATTTTAAATGAAACATGAATTACCACAATTAAAATATGATTACAACGCTTTAGAACCTTATGTAGATGGATTAACTATGACTATACACCATACAAAGCATCATCAAACTTACATCAATAACTTAAATGCAGCCCTGGAAAAATATCCGGAATTTGCAGACAAGGATGTAGTTGAATTACTTACTAATCTAGACGCTCTTCCTGAGGATATAAGACTTCAGGTTGTAAATAACGGTGGGGGACACTATAATCACAGCTTATTCTGGAATATGATGGCTCCTAACGGAAGCGGAAGTCCATCTGCTGAATTACAAGAAGCAATAAACAGCAAATTTGGAAGCTTAGAAAACTTTAAAGAAGTATTTGCTAAAGCTGCAGCTGCTAGATTCGGAAGCGGTTGGGCTTGGTTAGTAGTTACTCAAGATGGAGGGATAGAAGTAATGTCTACTCCTAATCAAAATAATCCTATATCTGAAGGATTAAAGCCAGTATTAGGCTTAGATGTTTGGGAGCATGCTTACTATCTTAAATATCAAAACAAGAGACCAGAGTATGTTTCAAACTGGTGGAATGTAGTTAACTGGGATGAAGTTAACAGATTATATAACGAAGCTATCAAGTAAAATATAATAAACTCTTACACTTACAAACCTTACACTTATACACTTACACTTAGTCATAAAGGCTATGGAGAAACTCTCCATAGCCTTTTGCTTTTAAACAATTTATATTACCACTTTTCATTTAATATTTCTTTTTTCTTTAACTGAAATTCCTCCTCAGTAATAAGTCCATCCTCTTTCAGCTTATTAAGTCTTCTGAGCTTTTCATCAAAGGTGATTGCTTCTATTTTAGTTTCCGGTAAAGTGTCGTTTATTTCTGCTTCCCAGGAGGCTACTCCCTTATCACTGAAGGCATTATAACCATTTACTGCTGTAATCATAATAGCCATAAGTATCCATAGTATACCGAAAAATCCAAAATCAGGTGTAATAGCGAATATTCCAATAAAAATAAATACTATTCCACCGAAGAATCCCGCTATAGATTGACTTTTCCCAGGCTTTACTCTTATCCTTTTACCCATAAAACACATCCCCTACCCTTTTAATCATGTGGTTATTATAACATATTACTCACATATAATGACAATATCACTTTCTACTTCTTCCTCATTAAGATATAGATATGCCATGGTTATAGGAAGTTTAAATCTTCTTTTTCCTGCTGATCCGGGGTTTATATAAAGCACTCCATTTTTTTCTTCTAACTTATGTTTATGAGAATGTCCATATATTACAGCATCTACCCCTGCTGATTCAGGCACTATACTCATATCCTTTATATCATGTACCACATATATATATTTACCATTGATATCTATTAATTCTTCTTTAGGCAGACTTTCTCCGAAACTTCCTTTATCATTGTTTCCTCTAACCCCATAAACAGGTGCAATGTTTTTAAGCTCCATTAGTATTTCTTCACTGCAGAAATCCCCCGCATGAATTATAACGCTCACATCCTTCAAATTATTTAATACCTCTTCTCTTATAAATCCATGGGTATCAGAAATCACTCCTATTTTTACCATGTTCTCCTCCATATCCTCAATATAAAAACAAAGCTGAAAATATGTCAGCTTTGTTAAATGAATCTATTTATTATTTTTACTTAAAAGCTCCTGTATGTTTTTCCTGTGCCTTAAAATCATAACTACCGCTGCAAAGATACATGCGTTTATCACAGGCTGAGGAAGCTTCATAATCATGGCAGTAACAGCAATAGACACTCCCAGTATAATAGAGCGCACCGCAACTATAGGAAAGACCCTCTTCAATAAAATATGAAGCAGAATTCCAACTATAACAGGAATAGGAGCAATGAATATAAAGGACCCTAAGGTTGTGTTAACGCCTTTTCCCCCATGAAACATTAAAAAGGGTGTGTAATTATGCCCCAGCACCGCTGCTGCTGCTGTAAGAGAAAGAAAAACATTTCTATCTACAGGGAGATTAAAGTTATTAGCTATATACATAGCCGCAAGCATGGGAATAACTCCCTTTAAAATATCCACCGCCTGGGTTATATAAGCTATCTTAGCCCCCGCCACTCTCTTAACGTTGGTTGAGCCAATATTACCGCTTCCTTTAGTTCTTATATCAATTCCGCAATATTTCTTAACAAGTATATAGCCTGTAGGAAATGAACCTATTAAAAATGAAGATAATATTGTAATATATAGCAACCCCATGCTTATAAACCTCCTATTATTTTTCCGTTCTTTATTATATCATAAAAAGGGCGAAATAATCGCCCTTAAATTAAAATTCCATTTTTTCTTTAATATATCCTTCAAGTTCATCTATACTTAATCTTATTTGATCCATAGAGTCTCTGTCTCTCAGTGTAACTGTGTTATCCTCTAAAGTATCAAAATCTATGGTTATACAGAAAGGTGTACCTATTTCGTCCTGTCTTCTGTACCTCTTTCCTATTGATCCTGCTTCATCAAATTCCACATTGAAATTTCTGCTTAAATTCTCGTAAACCTCCAAGGCCTTAGGAGAAAGCTTTTTAGATAGAGGAAGAATAGCAGCTTTAAAAGGTGCCAGCGCAGGATGAAGGTGCATAACCGTTCTTACATCTCCACCTTCAAGCTCTTCTTCATCATAAGCATCACAGAGGAAGGCTAAAGCCATTCTATCTGCACCTAAGGAAGGTTCTATACAGTATGGTACATATCTTTCATTTGTAGTAGGATCCAGATAAGTCATATCCTGTCCTGAATGCTCTGCATGCTTCTTTAAGTCATAATCTGTTCTGTCTGCTATACCCCAAAGTTCTCCCCATCCAAAAGGAAATAAGAATTCGATATCTGATGTAGCATTGGAGTAGAAGGAAAGTTCTTCAGCACTATGATCTCTCATTCTTAGGTTCTTACTGTCTAATCCAAGGTTTAGAAGGAAGTTCCAACTGTAGTCTTTCCAATAATTAAACCACTCTATGTCTGTGCCGGGTTTACAGAAAAATTCCAGTTCCATTTGTTCAAACTCTCTGGTTCTAAAGGTAAAGTTTCCCGGAGTAATTTCATTTCTAAAAGATTTACCTATTTGGGCTATACCAAAAGGCACTTTCTTTCTCGAGGTTCTCTGAACACTTTTGAAGTTTACAAAGATTCCCTGAGCTGTTTCCGGTCTTAAATAAATCTCTGATTTTGCATCCTCAGTTACCCCCTGGAAGGTTTTAAACATAAGGTTAAACTTTCTTATGTCGGTAAAATTCCTTTTACCGCATTTAGGGCAGCTGATGCTGTGCTCCTCTATATAGTTTTTTAGCTCCTCGTTGCTCCAGCCATCTGCTGTAGGCATTTCTGCACCATTTTCTGTCATATGGTCTTCAACAATTTTATCTGCTCTAAACCTGGCTTTACATTCCTTGCAGTCCATAAGTGGATCTGAAAATCCTCCCACGTGTCCTGAAGCTACCCATACCTCAGTATTCATGAGTATTGCGCAGTCCACTCCCACATTATAAGGACTTTCCTGAACAAACTTCTTCCACCAGGCCTTTTTAACATTATTTTTAAACTCTACTCCTAATGGACCATAGTCCCAAGAGTTTGCAAGACCTCCGTAAATATCAGATCCTGGGAAAACAAAACCTCTATTTTTACATAGGGCTACTATTTTATCCATAGTTTTTTCTACTGCCATTTTACTTCCTCCTTTAATATAATTCCATAATATTATGAGTAATAATCTATAAAATAAAAAAAGCCCTACCTCAAAGGGACGAAATTAATCCGCGGTTCCACCCTTTTTGGCAAAAGCCCAGCTTTCAGCATTTTGTACTCTAAAGCTCCCTTCCCTATACAGCTTTAATGATTTTCACCCACCATCATCTCTCTAAAAAAAACTGTAAAGATACTCTTCTTTATCATCGTACATATTTATATACTACCTATTCTATCAAATAAATCGTCTCTGTCAAGATTTATTATTTTAAAATTAAAAATAGCCCTTAAGGGCTACTTTTAAACCTGACTTTCATCAAGAGAAATTTTTATTTCTTCTACAGAGGGAGTAAGCTTTCTCATGGAAACTCCCGCCTTAGTCATCATCAGTTTAGAAGCCTTAACTATATCTGTATGAGAATACTTATCAGATAAGTACACTACCTCTTTTATTCCCGATTGTATTATTGCCTTCACATTCATTGCAGGGAAACAAAGCAGTATATATTCTGCACCCTTCCAGATCTATCCCAATATTATTTAAGATTGCATTCAGCTCTGCATGGCATACAAAAGGGTATTTAGTACCTAAAAAATCCCCTTCATATTCCCAAGGGAACTCATCATCTGAACATCCTATAGGAAGTCCGTTGTATCCAACTCCCACAATTTTATTTCTGGAGTTAACTATGCAGGCACCTACCTGGGTTCTTGGATCCTTACTCCTCTTAGCAGATAATAATGCTATTCCCATAAAATACTCATCCCAAGATATATAATCATTTCTTCTGATCACAGCCAACACCTCTCAACATCTTTTAATAATATTCTACCTTAGGTGCCAGGCACGTGACAAGTGACAAATTCCTTTGGAAATTTGTCACTTGTCACGTGCCTGGCACCATTTTATAATTTTTCTTTTATTATACCTCTTCTATAAGCACTTAGAAGGAGCTTAAGATCCTTAATCTGATTTTTTAGTTCTTCACCTATATCCGTGTCTCCCACGGTTTTTCTTTCTACATTTTTCTCCAAAACTATCAATGTAGACCTTATATCTGTTTCTTCCTTGATAGCTGCCTCTGTGGATTTAAAAGGCTCATGGCTTACAAGCTGAAGACCAAAGGAATTGTTAATCAAGGTATAACCGGCAAGTCCTGTTTTCTTCTGATAAGCTTTAGAAAAGCCTCCGTCAATAACAAGAAGTTTACCATTTGCTTTAATAGGACTTTCTCCTTTTTTGCTTTCCACAGGCATATGGCCATTTATTATATGAGCCTCCTGTGATTCAAGTCCAAACTCTTTGAGGATTTTTATACAGAATTCTTCGCTGTCTCTATACTTGTAATAAGGATTTTTAGGCTCCTTATGAGTTGTTTTATCCTCTATAAAATACCTTTCAAAGGTTGTCATTTTTTCTTTCCCAAATAGTGGAGAATTTTTACCTGTCCAAAGATACCATAAAATATCCTGTCCATAGAGCTTTTTATCTTTATTTTTGCTGTAATAGCCTTCTCTGGCAGCTCTTTCTAATTCGTCAAGGAGCTCTTTCCCTTTAAATTTTTTTCCGGATACCTCAAAGCTTGAGAAGCTGCCATCCTCTTCTAAAGGTATGCATGCATGAAAAAGAAGATTGTTATTGTAGTTTAAATACATACTTCCCTTAGAGAATAGAAACTCAATATGATTACGAAGCTTATCGCTATTCATGAAGGAGGACTGAAGCTTTTCTATTACTTCTCTTTCCTCTGGGGTAAGTTCATAAGGGTTCTTCGGATTTATTGTAGGAAAACTTTTATCTTTTAAATCGTAAGTTATTCCCTCTATTGTAATCTTTCCAGCAGTAAAATCAATATTATTCAGTACAAGCCTATGCTCCATTTTAAATTCCCGTCTTCTATTGATTATTTCCCCTTCAAGCTTAAACTGGATTATAGCTATAGCTTTATGCATTCTTGAAATTAACTCTTCCTCCTTATTTGTATAAACATCCTCTTCATCCAGTATAGGAGAAAAGCATGTACATGGATCATCCTTATAGGTTTCCATAGCGAAAGTGGCTAAGGGAAGGAGGTTAATGCCGTATCCTTCCTCAATGGTATCAAGATTTCCGTATCTTGAAGATATTCTTACCACATTGGCGGTACAAACCATAGAACCTGCAGCTGCCCCCATCCATAAGATATCATGGTTTCCCCACTGAATATCTAAAGAATGATAATTAATAAGCTTTTCCAATATTATATGAGACCCAGGGCCTCTATCGTAAATATCACCAATTATGTGAAGTCTGTCAATAACAAACCTTTGAATAAGGTTAGATAGTGCTATTATAAATTCTCTTGCTCTGTCTACGGTTATAATAGAATTAATTATTTCATCATAATAATCCTGTTTATTGAATACGTCCCTGCGTTCATGAAGAAGCTCCTCTATTATATAAGCAAAATCCTTTGGCAGAGCTTTTCTTACCTTTGAACGGGTATATTTAGTGGAGCATATTCTGCAAACCTCAATAATCCTGTAAAGAGTTATCTTATACCAGTCATTTAAGTTTTCCTGTTCTTTTTGTATAATCTCCAGCTTCTGTTCAGGATAATAGATTAAAGAAGCTAACTTTTTTATCTCCTTTTGGCTCAAATAATTTCCAAATCTATCTTCTATCTTTCTTTTAATAACTCCTGATGCATTTTTTAATACATGCACAAAAGCCTCATACTCCCCATGAATATCTGTTAAAAAGTGTTCTGTACCTTTTGGTAAATTTAAAATCGCCTGAAGATTAATAATCTCTGTACTGGCATCACTTATAGTCGGATATCTTTCCGTAAGCAATTTTAAGTACTTCAAGCTCTCCATTATTTCTTCTTCCTGGGAATCACGATTAACCACCATATTCTCTCAACCCCGCTTTATTCTATATAACTTTACACATAAATAGTATACTATATACTCGTTTTTTTGAATATAGTATAACACAAATAAATATAAGTAATTAAAATTCCTAAGCATTTATATTAACACTTAGGAATTTAAAAATTATTTCTATTAAATTATATCAATATATCCCTCTTAGTGAAATATATATGTGAAATTATATAGCTTACTATTCCCCATACCGCCATAACGATAATAGCTCTTTCTATAGTTAAGCTTGGATCATTGTACATTAATGCATATTTTCCTTCCATAAGATTCGGTATGCTTCCGTAGGAGAAGAATATATTTTTCATAACAGCAGCTAATGATTTAAACTCTGCTCCCAATATTGAAAGTATAGTCATACCAAACACCGTTACAGAGGAAAATACCATAGATATCATAGAGCTTTTAAACAACACTGACACCAAAAATCCAAATGCACAGGAAGCAAAGATAAATAATCCTTCTAGAAGAAACATCCTTAGTACATAAGTAGACATAGAAATCATCTGTCTGGTTCCGGCTATTTCAACTAAAGTAGGTCTGGATAACTCATCCAGTTTTGTCATATCAAGGAGATATTTTGTACCGTAGCTCATAGGATAATCTGGGTTTCCAAAGCCTCCAATCATTCCCACCACAAGAAATGCTAATGCCTGCACTATAAAAATAATAAATAAGGATGCTATTAAACTTGTTATAAACTTTGCAAAGAGTACTTTACCCCTTTTAACAGGCTGAGTAATAAGAAATTTTAATGTAGGAGGTGTGCATTCTCCTGAAACCATATCAGATACCAAAACCACCACTAAAAGAGGTATGAAAATATATATAAATTCCTTCATGGTATTTACTAAAAAGTTATACCCTTCAAACTCATATCCTTTTAAAGGCTTTATTCCGTTGCTTCTTAAGTATTTAAGCTTGTTAAGCTCTTCCTTCTGCTGAAGCTTATATCTTTCAGGCATGTTATTATCTTCAGAAATCATATTTTCTAATGATTTAATTTCTTCGTCTAAATCAGCTCTCCAATCCGGTTTTTTCCTGTTTTAATCGCTTCTTCCAAGGGCTTCATACTATTTTTAACCCTCTCTATATCTTCAGTATAATATCTCTTTTCCACATTTAATTCAGTTCTAACTTTCTCGCTGATATCCTCTTTTTTAAGTTCCTTATCAATTTCCTTCATCCTGTCGTTAAAATGGTTTATACTTTCCTGCATCTGCTGAAGTCTTACTTCCGGGCTGTTATAATATTCTATATTTTTATTTTCCCTATATTTTGCATATACCATCAATGACATGAACGCTGCAAATCCAAGGAAAACTACGTAGGTTTTCTTCCTGCTTAAAAGCTTTCTAAATTCATTTCCTATTAATGTCAGCATTATCTTATTCCTCCTTCCACCAGCTCCATATATCTCTGCTCTACACCTTTATGCTTTTTATAGATCTCTTCAATTTCTACTTCTGCCTTTACCAATTCTTTAACGAGCTGAGGAGATGAGTTTCTTGTAATCAATGCTGTTATTTCCTGATTATCCACCTTGAAATCCCTGACTATTTCTAAGGAATCCATTATTTCAACTGCTTCATTAATCTCTTTGGTAATTATTGTTACAGTATCCGTTTCTGTACTCACTCCATCTATAATACTTTCTACTGCCTGTATTTTACCGCCGCTTATAAAAGCTACCTTATCGCAAAGCTGCTGAACCTCGGCTAATATGTGGGAAGAAACGAATACCGCTGTATTTCTTT
>NZ_CCXI01000128.1 GCF_000820705.1 Clostridium polynesiense
AACGAATACCGCTGTATTTCTTTCTCTTGCAGCTTTTTTAACTATGTTTCTAAAATCCAATATTCCTGAGGGATCTAAACCATTAGTAGGCTCGTCCAATATTAAAAGACGGGGATTAGGAAGAAGGGCTGCTGCTAGTCCTAGCCTCTGCTTCATTCCTAAGGAATACTTTTTAACCTTATCATTTATTCTTTTTTCCATGCCCACAAGCCTTATTACCTTCTCTACCTCTTCCTTATTTATATTTCTTATTCTGGCTATCTGCATTAGATTTTCCCTTCCGGATAGGTATGAATATAGTTCCGGATTTTCTACTACAGCTCCCACATTTAGTAAAGCCTTCTCTCTATCTTTAGAAAGGCTGTTTCCCATGATGCTTATACTTCCTTTATTAGGTGCTATTAGTCCAACCAGCATCCTTATAGTAGTGGTTTTACCAGCACCGTTAGGTCCGAGAAATCCAAATATTTCTCCCTCTTCTACATCAAAGCTTATTCCTTTTATAATTTCTTTAGTTCCAAGCTTCTTATATACATCTTTAACTTCAAGAACTTTCAACAACTTCCCCTCCTAAGGTTATCATTTAAACATTTTTAATTGTAACCTATACTTCTTATTTTCACATAAAAAAAATCTTAAGCTTTTCTTAAATTTTGTATAATCCAATGCAATAAATCGGATTTTGCCCACAGCGGCATTTACAAACTAATAAATTTATAGATATTACACTATATACTTATAAGGCTATTGCATATGATCTACTATTTGTGCTCGCCTATATTTATACGTAGACATATTTTTAAAAGTCACTGTCTGCATAAAAATCATGATACTCTGAAGCATTTATTAACAAATAGATTTAATAGCGGTAAAATTATATAATATATATTAAGAGGTGGTTTTCATGAATTTATATACAATTTTGCTTATTTACACTGCAGTAATTAACATATACGGTTTTTCTCTCATGTATGCAGATAAACAGAATTCTATTAAAAAACAATGGCGGGTACCGGAAAAGAAATTTTTTATTATTTCTCTCCTTCTAGGTTCCCTAGGAACTTATGCAGGAATGATTATTTTTCATCATAAAACAAAGCACTGGTACTTTAAATACGGTATTCCTATAATAATAACACTTCAATTTTTAGCCATCATATATTTAAATTACAGAGGTTTGATTTCTTTTTAAAAATTAAAACCCTGTTTCGGATATATATCCGAAACAGGGTTTTATGCTGCATTAATTATTTCTTCCTAATAGAATGTACAAAATTTAGCTTTGAGGCTTCATGGTAGGGAATGCAATAACATCTCTTATGGAAGCGGAATCTGTAAGGAACATTATAATTCTGTCTATACCGATTCCTAATCCTCCTGTAGGAGGCATTCCTGTTTCAAGGGCGCTCATGAATTCTTCATCTATAACATAAGCTTCGTCGTCTCCCATTTCCCTTTCCTTTGCCTGCTGCTCAAATCTTTCCCTTTGAACTATAGGGTCATTTAATTCAGAATAGGCATTACATATTTCTCTTCCATATATAAAGCCTTCAAATCTTTCCGTAAACTCAGGATTCCCTCTTTTCTTTTTAGTAAGAGGAGAAATCTCAACAGGATAGTCCATGATAAAGGTAGGCTGTATCATATGCTCCTCTGCATAAGCTTCAAAGAGGGCATTAAGCACGTCTCCCTTAGTTACATTTTTCAGCTCTTTCTTAAACTCAAGATGCTTTTCTTTAGCAATAGCCTGAGCTTCTTCATGGGTTTTAATTTCGTTAAAATCTATGCCTGCATATTCTTTAACCGCATCTGCCATGGTTATTCTTCTCCATGGAGGGGTCAAGTCAATATCAGTACCTTGATAGTTAATCTTAGTAGTTCCATTTACCTTCTCGGCGGCATAAGCTACAAGGTTTTCTGTAATTTCCATCATATCGTTATAATCAGCATATGCTTCATATAGCTCTATCATGGTAAATTCAGGATTATGCCTTACAGATATTCCTTCATTTCTAAAGTTCTTGCCCATATCATAAACTTTTTCAAAGCCTGCAACTATTAACCTTTTTAAATACAGCTCTGTAGCTATTCTAAGGTACATATCTATGTCTAAAGCATTGTGGTGGGTTACGAAAGGTCTTGCTGCAGCACCTCCGGCAATAGGCGAAAGAATCGGAGTTTCAAATTCTAAGTAACCTCTATTATCTAAGAACTCTCTGATAGCTTTAATTATTTTAACCCTTTTTATGAAGGTTTCCTTAACCTCTGGATTAGTAATTATATCTACTTCTCTTTGCCTGTATCTTAAATCTGGATCCTTTAGTCCGTGCCATTTCTCAGGAAGTGGTTTTAAAGCTTTGCATATAAGCTGATAATCATTTATCTTGATAGAAATTTCCCCGGTCTTTGTTTTGAAAACTTCTCCGGTAACTGCAATCCAATCGCCTAAATCCAAAGTTTTAAATTCTTTATGCTTTTCTTCTCCAATATTATTTATCTGCACAAAAAGCTGGATCTTGCCGTCTCTATCATGAATATCAGCAAAACCTGCTTTTCCCTGAACTCTTTTGGACATAAGCCTTCCTGCTGCTGTAACAATCTGTCCTTCAAGTTCTTCAAAATTGCTTTTTATTTGTAGAGAGGAGTGGCTTCTTTCTACTTTGTATACGTCAAAAGGATCTCTGCCTTCCTCTTGAAGAGCTGTAAGCTTTTCTCTTCTAAGCCTTTCCTGTTCATTATACTGTTCTTCCAGCTGGTGAATGTTATTTTCCTCATTAGCCATGCAACATACCCTCCATTAATCTCTTCTTATTTCAAGTATCTCAAATTTGTTAGTTCCCCCTGGAACGCTAACTTCTACTATGTCTCCTACCTTCTTTCGCATTAAAGCCTTTCCAACCGGTGATTCGTTTGATATTTTATTTTCCATTGGGTCCGCCTCTGCAGAGCCTACAATAGTATATTCATCTTCCTCATCTAACTCAAAATCCTTAACCTTCACTATAGATCCTATAGAAACCACGTCAGTGGAAATATCGCTTTCATCCACTACCTCAGCGTTTTTCAGCATATTTTCAAGCTGAATTATTCTGCCTTCAGTAAATGCCTGCTCATTTTTTGCTTCATCATATTCTGAGTTTTCGCTTAAATCACCATAGCCTAAAGCTACCTTAATTTTTTCAGTAATCTCTTTTCTTTTAACAGTTTTAAGAAATTCTAATTCATCCTCTAATTTCTTAACCCCTTCATATGTCATTATATACTTTTTTGCTTCGCTCATTTTATTCTCCCCTTTAAATCTACAGTTATTTTATATTTATAATAATTAATTCTAAACAAATACCTAGTCCAATATTTAAAATATTATAATGCAGTATGTATTGATTTGTCAATTTACTCTTCCAAATTCAATATTGTATCACGAATCTGGTATTAATCAACTAAAATATAACTTTATCTTTAAAATATATAATTTTAAAAATATATATAATAAAATTCATTATTCACCCATTAATTGATATTTATACCCTATTCTATTCCATACTCCTTTATAAAATGACTAAGTACTATGTAGAAGTAGATATAATTAACATCATTGCCATTATAATAATTTTTATCATCCTATTTTAAGAAATCCTTGTAGCTTCTCAATATTTCTATAGCTCCCTTAGAGGTTTTCTCTGCATTAACTGCATTTTTTACCTCAGTACACTGTTTCAATCCTTTTATGTACCATGAGATATGTTTTCTCATTTCTCTCACAGCCTTATCTTCTCCATTATAGTAAAGAGAAAGTTCATAGTGTCTTATACACATTTCAATCCTTTCACAAGGAGAAGGTTCAACCGCTATTCTGCCATTTAATAAATCCTGTATCTGCTTGAAAATCCACGGATTTCCCTGACTTCCTCTAGCTATCATTATTCCATCACAATGGGTAACTTCCGTCATTCTTAGAGCATCCTCCGGCAAAAATACATCGCCGTTACCTATTACAGGTATCTCTACAGCTTTTTTCACTTGTGCTATTATATCCCAGTCGGCCCTGCCTTCATACATCTGCTCTCTGGTTCTTCCGTGAACCGCAATAGCATCAGCTCCTGCAGCCTCCATGGCTTTAGCAAATTCCACAGCATTTATGGAATCTTTAGAATATCCTTTTCTAAATTTAACAGTTACAGGCTTATTGCTTACCTTTTTAATTTTATAAACTATCTCTGAGGCTAATGTCTCTTCCAGCATTAAGGCAGAGCCTTCACCGTTTTTTATTATTTTAGGAGCTGGGCATCCCATATTTATATCTATAAGATAAATATCTTCTCTTTTATTAAAGTACTTTTCCACAACTTCAGCCATTATTTCCGGTTCCCTGCCAAAGATCTGAACTGCCACAGGTTTTTCTTCCTCAGAAATTCTAAGAAGCGCTTCTGTATTTTCGCTTCCATAATATAGGGCTTTTGCACTTACCATTTCGGTATAAAGAAGACCACAGCCCAATTCCCTGCATATTCTTCTAAAGGCTATATCCGTAACTCCCGCCATAGGAGCTAAAAAAACATTGTTTTCAAATTGCAGATCAGCTATTTTCATAGGAAATCTTACTCCTTATTCTTTTCGTATATAATTTTTAGCCCTTCCAGAGTTAATAAAGGAGCAACTTCATCTATAGAATCGGTATCCTGAGCGATAAGTTTAGCAAGTCCACCTGTAGCTACCACATAAGGTTCCTCTTCTCCAAAATTAATCATTTCCTGCTTCATCTTATTTACTATATATTCCACAAGTCCTGTATAACCATATATTATTCCTGCCTGCATGCTTGAAACAGTATTTTTGCATATTAAGGTTCCAGGCTTCTCAAGTTCCACTCTTGGAAGTTTTGCTGCCCTTTCAAACAAAGCATCAGAAGAAATTTTAATTCCAGGACATATGTTTCCACCTAAATAATTACCCTTTTGGGTTACAGCACAAAAAGTTGTTGCCGTTCCAAAATCTATTATTATTAAGGATCTTTTATATTTTTCGTGAGCTGCTACAGCGTTAACTATTCTGTCTGCTCCAACTTCTTTAGGATTATCGTACTTAATATTAATTCCCGTCTTTACCCCAGGACCTACTACTAAAGCCTTTTTCTTAAAACTCTTTGCTATAGCATGTTCTAAAGAATGCATTATATTTGGTACTACAGATGAGATTATAATCCCTTCAACATCCTCAGTACTAAGACTGTTTTGATTAAAGAGCTGCATAAGTTGAATGGAGTACTCATCAGATGTTTTATTTGCGTCCGTGGATAATCTCCACCTGGTTATGTACTTCCCGTCACTGTAAAGACCTACTACAATATTGGTATTTCCAACATCCACAAGTAAAATCATTTTAAATCCTCCAGTTAATATAATTAAAAGCAGCTCCGTAGGCTGCCCTCTGTGTTATTTAACCTCATTAATAAATATTTATAGCTAAAATAAAGCACAAAAACGTTTATATGATATATAGTATAAGCTTTCCGTAAATATAGCCATTATGCTTATAAAATTTTAGCTCTTTATTACATGAAATTACTGTTAATAACAGCACACAGAGGATATATTACCAAACGTAATACACCCTCTGTATGAAATTTAACAATTTAATTTTAACAATTTATACTGATATGTCAAGAAATACTTCAATATTATAGTGAATTTATTTTAAATTATCAGTTAATTTTAATTAGAATACAGGTTTATTTGAATAATGTAAGCAGCACTCCCGCAGCTACAGCAGATCCTATTACCCCGGCAACATTTGGTCCCATTGCATGCATTAGCAGAAAATTACTAGGGTCAGCTTTTTGTCCCTCCATCTGTGATACCCTTGCTGCCATAGGTACAGCGGATACTCCTGCAGAACCTATTAAAGGATTTATCTTTCCTCCTGTAATCCTATTTAAAAGTTTAGCCAGAAGTACTCCCCAGCGGTGCTTATTGAAAAGGCTACTATTCCTAGGAGGGTGATTTTTATAGTTTCCGCTCTCAAAAATATCTCTGCATTTGCTGTAGCACCCACGCTTATACCTAAGAATATGGTTATTATATTTATCAAGGCATTCTGAGCAGTATCAGTAAGCCTGCCCACTACACCGCTTTCCTTAAATAAATTTCCCAGCATTAACATGCCTAACAGTGGTGCTACAGAAGGCAGAAGCAGTATAACCATGATAGAAACTATAATAGGGAACACTATTTTTTCCTTTTTACTTACAGTTCTAAGCCCTCCCATTTTTATAGTTCTTTCTTTTTCAGTAGTTAATGCTCTCATTATAGGAGGCTGAATTAACGGAACTAATGCCATATATGAATAGGCAGCTACAGCTATTGGACCTAGTAATTCCGGTGCCAGCTGGCTTGTAAGATATATAGCTGTAGGCCCATCTGCTCCACCTATAATTCCTATAGAGGCTGCTTCAGCTGGAATGAATCCTAATAAAAGTGCACATATAAAGGTAAAAAATATGCCAATTTGAGCTGCAGCTCCTAAAAGCAAACTGGAAGGATTAGCTATTAAGGGTCCAAAATCCGTCATAGCTCCTATTCCAAGGAATATCAGCGGTGGATATATTCCCATCTTCACACCTTTATATAAATTAAATATTAACCCTCCCTCTTCCATAATCCCTGATAGCGGAAGGTTAGCCAGCAGCATTCCAAAGGCTATGGGCAGAAGGAGCAGCGGTTCAAACTCTTTAACTATGGCTAAGTATATCAATATACAGGAAATAAGTATCATTATCAGATATTTTATATTTAATGCGGCATATCCTGAGGTCTGCCACAATTCCACTAAGGACTCTACGAAATTCATATAATCTTTTCCCCCTAATATTATTGTATAACTGCCAGTAAATCTCCAGTGTTGGCCTGTTGACCCTTTGTTACAGCTATCTGAACTACCGTTCCATCTTTGGGGCTCATAATTTCATTTTCCATTTTCATTGCCTCTAAAACCAAAATAACCTCGCCTTTTTTAATCTTTTGCCCTTCTGATACCGGTATTTTAATTATGGTTCCCGGCATAGGACACAGAATCTTCTCTCCTTCAGCTTCGGTAACTTTATCAGGGTTTTCTTTTTTTACATCCTTTTCTGATGCTTCCTGTGATGCCACGGCTTCAGAAGCAGGCTCATGAGCCCTCAGCTCTTGCTCTACAGTCTCAGCTTTAGGTGCCTTAGGAAAGTTTCCCTGAACCTCTTCAACTTCCACTTCATATCTACTTCCATTTACGGTAACATAATATCTTTTCATAATAAACCTCCATAATGATATTTTTACAGTAAGTTTGCCTGTGCCCAGGCAGAATCTCCATCAATACGCCTTATACTCTTTATTTTGAACTGAACATTATTTTCTTCTCCATAAAGCATAAGGGCTGCAATTATAGCTGCCACTACCTCTTCCTTGTTGTCCTTAGTATTACTCCTTGATACATCGCTTTCAGCATGAGTTATTATCCTACTGACTTCTGATGAATTATCATTTAATTTAACTGTCTCTGCTTTTATGTTTTTTTCTTCTTTTCTTTGATTTTCCTTATCAGATACGCCCAATATTCTGCTCTGAATCTTTATTATAAACATTATAGCTATCAGTACAAAAAACACGATAACCATGGCAAATATGCTCACCGCTATGCCTTCTTGTAGAATCTTCATACTTCTCTCCTCCTATATAAGGGCACTGCCGTGCTTTTTAGGATACTTAATTTCTCGCTTGGTATAGAGCATGTCTAAAGCCATATACAGCCTTAATTTAGTCTCTGAAGGCAGAATAACATCATCAACGAGTCCTTCCTCCGCAGCTGAATATATATTACCCGCTTCCTTTAAGCTATTCAAACTCAGTGCTACAGAAGCGCTTGGCCAAGCTAATACCATATCATACGCGCTTTCTTTACTGCAAAAGGTAATATATCCGGTACCTAATGCTTTTCCTGTGATAAGGGATATTTTAGGTACTACAGCTTGAGCAAGTGAATACATTAGTTTCGAAAGACTTAAAGCCAGGCCTTCCTTTTCTTCCACTGCGCTTGCTCCAAAGCTCTGAGCATGTTTTACTACGGTTATTAAAGGTATGTTGAAGCTATCGCAAAGCTTTACAAATCCGGTAACTTTTTCTATGGATTTACTGCTTAGAGGAGTTGATTTTTTTCCTATTCCTACAACCCCAGCTGTTCTTCCATTTATCTTAATGAGAGCAGTTAGTGTACTGTCCTCGTATTCCTTAGCAAACTCTATAATACTGTCTTTATCCGCTGCGGACTCTATTATTTCCTCGATTGAATAAGATTCCATATCCTGCTGATCCTTTAATTCCAAGCTGAATGATCCATTTATATTTATATCTGAAACAGGAGGAAAAGCTAAATTATTTGATGGTATATAATCTAATAATTTTTTTACTGTCATAAGGGCTTCTTTATCATCTTTCACAGTGAGCTTTATGCTTCCTGTTTGAGAAGCTGATTCAGATCCGGCATAACCATTGTATTCTACATACTTTCCGCTGGCTTCAGCTAATTTCTCTGCATCATTTACATAAAACTCCCCTGAATTGCTGCAGAGTATTGTAAAATCACATAAAGTTGCAAGCACAGCAGCCATTCCTGTGCAAGGACCTGCTGCTACAGCAAAGGTAGGAACCACTCCTGACAGCATGGATACAGACTTAACGAGTTCTCCGTAATATCTTAATGCCTTTAAATTTTCTGAAGCATCAATTCCCACAGAATCAAATATATAAATCAGTGGAGCCCCCATCTTTAATGCCATATTTACTGTATTAACAGTTTTCTGAGTATTCCTTGCATTTACTGCTCCGCCCCTATAGCTGTAATCTTGAGAAATTACGTATACTAATCTTCCATCTACAGTACCATACCCAGTTATTGTACCTGAGGAGCTGTTTCCGGAAAAAACACCGATTTCTACAAAAGAATCCTCATCCAAAAGATTATGGATTCTTTCCCTTGCAGTGAGCTTTTGAAGGTTATGCTGCATATCTACTCCTTCTTTGTTACCTGATAATACTTCCTTTTTTCTTTGAAGAAGCTCTTCAATTCTATCCATAGTTACGCCTCCTTAACACGTATATACTATATAACCTTTATAAGATATATTTTAAACAGTTATTTATAAGAATATAAACAACTTATTCCTAGCAACAATTTACATAATATGAAAACTATCCCCACTTTAATAATATCATAACCAAATGAATAATGTATACTTTATATGCAGGAATTGTTTCAATTTTCTATTAAATGAAGGAAAAGTTCTCAGTTTATAAAAGAATGGATTGTAAAACAATGGAACCGCCCCTGGGGTGCTCCCATAAAAAGGGAGCACCCCAGGGGCGGTTCCATTTATTGGTGTTTAGTATTTCCATCTGTAGTGCCCGGTAAGTGGAGTAGAATCGGTAATCCAGCTTAGCTTAACCTCCTTTGCATGAGGGGTAGAGTTGTGAATCAGATAGGGGATACCATCCTTGTCTCTTTTGTCTGAAATAACCCCTACATGCTGATAGGGTTCTAAAAATAATATGATATCTCCAGGCTGCCACTGTTTTAAGTTTTCTATATCCCATGCTTTTACTTCAGTGGGAAGGCTCTGTGCATGTCTTTTAAAAAACACCTCCTGGTTAGGTACCCTCCTAAAGTCTATATTAGGATCAGGACTTCCATTTACTCTGGGATAAAGCTTTATATTCTTTTTGATATCCTCGTCCATTAATTCCTTTAAGTTAATTTCCATACCTGCAAATGCCCTCCAGATGACATCGGTACATACCCCTTCACTATCAGGAGGATATCCTCCTACATAATAGTTACTTACATAAACAGTTTCGTTTTCCACTTCCCTACGAGCAGCTTGTACCATATCTAAAGGATCAGGAATTCCATTTTTATTTTTATCTGCCTTAGAATATTCTTCAGGAACTTTCAAATCATTCTTAAATAAGTTTTCTGATTCTCTTTTAACCAAAGAAATGCCTTCTTTTATATACCTTTTACCAGGCAAAAATACTGTAATGGCTATTAAAAACGCAATTAAAATAAAGCTTATGGATATAAATTTTTTCATGGCAGCCCCTTTCCAAATAACAATAAAAGTTAAATTAGAATAAAGTTTAAAGTTATTCCTATTAATTATATTAAAATACTATATAAACCTTCATATTATATACGGTTACAGAATCAAATAGTCTGACAGAACATTGATTTTATATAATAAAAAGCTCTAAAAGATGTATATGCACTTTATAGCACATTCCATCCTTTAGAGCTTAATTTTTAATTCAATAATCTTATTTTTATTTTAGAATAATCCTAATATTTCTCCGCTAGGCATAATATCAATCTTTTCTGCTGAAGGTACCTTTGGCAGTCCAGGCATAGTCATTATATCTCCTGTTAATACTACTACAAAGCCGGCACCATTTGAAACTCTCAATTCTTTAACTGTAATCTCAAAGTTTTCTGGTCTTCCTAAAAGTTTAGGATTATCGGAAAGAGAATATTGAGTTTTTGCCATACAAATTGGTTTTTTGTCCAGTCCAGCTCTTTCCAGCTCTGCTATCTGCTTTTCAGCCTGAGGAGTGTAGTTTACTCCCATACCTCCATATATCTCTTTTGTTATAGTCAATATTTTTTCCTTTAAAGGCAGTTTATCGTCATAAAGAACCTTAAATTTGGATTCTTCCTTTTCAATAACTTCTACTACAGCTTCAGCCAGAGGAATACCACCTTCTCCTCCTTTTTCCCAAACCTCTGTAAGCACAGCCTTAACTCCTCTTTCTGCACAGAAGTTTAGAACAAAGTCTACTTCTTCATCGCTGTCTGTGATGAATTTATTAATGGCTACCACTACAGGTACTCCATACTTTTTAACATTCTCAATCTGCTTTTCCAGGTTTTCTATTCCCTTTTGTACTGCGAGTACATTGCTTTCATTAAGCTTATCCTTTACAATTCCGCCATGATGCTTAATTGCTCTTATGGTAGCTACTAAAACTACTGCATTAGGCTTAAGCTCTCCATATCTGCATTTTATATCAAAAAACTTCTCAGCTCCTAAGTCAGCTCCGAATCCAGCTTCCGTTACCACATATTCTCCCAGCTTCAAAGCAGTTTTAGTAGCAATTATACTGTTGCAGCCATGAGCTATGTTTGCAAAAGGTCCCCCGTGAATGATAGCTGGCGTGTTTTCCAGAGTCTGAACTAAATTAGGTTTTATAGCTTCTTTCATAAGCAGAGCAGCAGCTCCGTGTACATTTAATTCTTTAGCATATACAGGATCTCCGTCTAAATTATAACCTATAACTATTTCTCCTATCTTTTCCTTTAAATCCATGAGATCGTGAGATAAGCATAAAATAGCCATAATTTCAGAAGCCACGGTAATCATGAAACCGTCTTCCCTTGGAAAACCGTTAAGCTTTCCTCCTAAGCTCACCACTATATTCCTAAGAGCTCTATCATTCATATCCATTACTCTTTTAAAAGTGATTCTTCTGGAATCAATGCGAAGTGCATTTCCCTGATGAATATGGTTATCTATAGCTGCACAAATCAAGTTATTAGCGGCAGTGATAGCATGCATGTCACCTGTAAAGTGAAGATTTATGTCTTCCATAGGAACAACTTGAGAATATCCTCCTCCTGCTGCTCCTCCCTTTATTCCAAAAACCGGCCCTAAAGAGGGTTCTCTTAAGGCTATTATGGTTTTTTTGTTAATTTTATTAAGAGCTTGTCCTAATCCTACTGTTACAGTAGACTTACCTTCCCCTGCAGGAGTAGGGTTAATAGCTGTTACCAAAACAAGCTTTCCGTCTTCCTTATCCTTTAATCTGTCGTATACATCCAAAGATATTTTGCATTTATACTTACCATATAAATCTATGTCATCCTCATTGAGTCCAAGCCCTAAAGCTATATTAGCTATAGGCTCCATTTTTGTGCTTTGAGCTATTTCGATATCAGTCTTCATTTTAAAACACCTCTCTTAAGTTTTTTAGTAGAATTTATATTAAATAAATATTTTACATATGAGCTATATTAAATAATTAAAAAATATTTACACCAAAGTATAAGGCTTTATTTATAAATAATTTATATTTTTTTATAAGCTTTATTTATAAATTCTTCTTTGTTTATTATGTATCTAATATGAATACCCTCACCTATTTTACCTGCTTCATCATAGGCTGTTACACTAAAAATCAGTCTTTTGCCTTTTATTTCAACTAATTCTGAATGGCAGTTTACTTTCATTCCTATTGGAGTAGCTTTAAGATGCCTTATGTTAACTTCTATACCTACTGTACTTTCTTCCTCATTGAGACAGGAAGCAACACAATCCTTTGAAGTCCCTTCCATTAAAGCTATTAAAGCTGGAGTTGAATAAACTTCTACATCTCCTGACCCATATGCTGAAGCGCTGTCTGAAGTAGAAACCACATACTCTTTAGAAGCCTGCAAACCAACTTTTAGTATTTTCTCCATTTTGCCTCCTTATTTTCAGAAATTTCAATATAATATTATTATATCCTTAACGAGAATGAAAATAAAGCATAATAATTATTCTATGCAATACTTATTTCATTTTATCGGTAATAGCTTTCATATTCCTATAATTTCCTTCATAATCTTTACATACAAAAAAATAAAACGCCGTTACGGCGTTTTATGAATTTGCAAAAATCTCATTAAACTCATCTGCCTCAATTTTTTCCTTTTCAAGAAGTGCTTGAGCTACAGCATGAAGTTTAGATATATTCTCTGTTAATAGAGCTTCAGCTTGTTTATAAGAATTCTCTATAAGACTTTTAACCTCTTTATCTATGGTAGAACCTATTTCCTCGCTGAAGTTTCTGCTTCTTCCAATATCTCTTCCAAGGAAAACCTCATTATGGTCTGAACCAAAGGATATTGGCCCAAGCTCTTCGCTCATTCCATATTCCATAACCATTGCTCTTGCTATATTGCTTGCTCTATCAATATCATTTTTTGCGCCGGTACTGATATCTCCCATTATAAGTTTTTCTGCAACTCTTCCGCCAAGTAAACCTACCATTTCATCTTCCAGCTTTGACTTTGAGGTATATGATCTGTCTTCCTGAGGAAGATGCATAGTGTATCCTCCAGCCATACCTCTTGGTATTATGCTTACTTGATGCACAGGATCAGCATTAGGCAGAAGCTTCATAACTACGGCATGACCTGCCTCATGGTAAGCAGTAAGCTTTTTATCATGATCGCTTATCACTCTGCTTTTCTTTTCAGGCCCTGCAATTACACGGGTAATTGCCTCCTCCATTTCCTCCATTCCTATAAGCTTTTTATCTCTTCTAACAGATAAAAGAGCAGCTTCATTTGCTAAGTTTTCTATATCAGCTCCAGTAAACCCTGGAGTTCTCTTAGCCAGAATGTTTAAATTAACATCATCATTAAGAGGCTTATTTCTTGTATGAACCTTAAGTATTTCTTCTCTTCCTTTAACGTCCGGAGCACCCACTACTATCTGTCTGTCAAACCTTCCCGGTCTTAGCAGTGCAGGATCCAGTATGTCTGGTCTGTTAGTAGCAGCAATCATTATTATTCCTTCGTTTATACCGAAGCCATCCATTTCAACCAGTAACTGATTTAATGTCTGCTCCCTTTCATCATGACCTCCTCCTACTCCGGCACCTCTCTGTCTTCCTACAGCGTCAATTTCATCTATAAAAATTATACAGGGAGAATTTTTCTTCGCCTGATCAAATAAATCTCTAACTCTTGATGCTCCTACTCCTACAAACATCTCAACAAAGTCAGAACCTGAGATGGTAAAGAAAGGAACTCCCGCTTCTCCTGCAATAGCCTTTGCAAGAAGTGTTTTACCTGTTCCTGGAGGTCCTACAAGAAGAACTCCTTTAGGTATTCTGGCTCCCATATCGATGTATCTTTTAGGCTGCTTTAAGAAATCCACGATTTCCTCAAGTTCAGCTTTTTCCTCATCTGCTCCTGCTACGTCATTAAAGGTAACCCTTTTTTTATCTGGTGTAGCCATCTTGGCACGGCTTTTACCAAAGTTCATTACCCCTCGGTTACCGCCTCCGCCTTGAGATTGCTGCATAAATAAAAACCAGAATGCTAAAAGCATAACTATGAGCAGTACCGTTGGTATAAGTTGTATCCATGCAGGTACGCTGGTTGGAGGTATATAAACCTCTTTTACTTCAGGCTTAGGATTTTGTCCTATAAATTGAATAAATCTTTCAGGAATTACATTAGTACTGAAGCTGTTACCGTTTATCAATGTACCATCTACAGTCATTTTATCTTCTTTAACCTGTATACTCTTTATTTCATTATTTAACCACTTTTGCTGAAACTCATTGAAAGGGATTGCGTTACCACCCTTTCCGCTTTCAAACAGGGCAAAGGCAGCTAAAACAATCATTACTAAAACTACAATCCAGGTAGTAACGCTGGAAATCTTTTTCATATTTGGGCCCCCCCTCTTTCTAGTTACTATAAAATTTTATCATATAGGTATATCCATTACAATAAATTATAATATTAATTATTTATAAATTTCCTCTTTTAAAATCCCTATATAAGGAGTATTGCGGTACTTTTCAGCATAATCTATTCCATAACCTACAATAAACTCATCAGGAACATTAAAGCCTAAATATTTAATTTCTACAGCAGATTTTCTCCTGGCAGGTTTGGTTAACAGAGAAGCAATAGCTACACTGTTAGCTTTTCTTGCCTTTAGATATTTTAGGAGGTATTTTAAGGTGGTACCTGTATCTACGATATCTTCAACTATAAGGAGATCTTTTCCTTCTATGTCATAATCTAAATCCTTTATTATCTTTACTATGCCTGAACTTTCTGTAGAAGCTCCATAAGAGGATACCGCCATGAAGTCCAGCACGCAGGGTATTGTTATATATTTTATAAGATCCGATGTAAATACAACGGAGCCCTTTAACACTCCTACCACAACTAAGTCCTTACCCTTATAATCACTGCTTATCTTTTCAGCCATCTCTTTTACTTTAGATAGAATTTCCTCCTCAGTAAAAAGTATTTCCTTAAAATCGTCTCTCATTCATTACTGCCTCACTTTCAATGTTTATTTGTAGTATATTTTTAGTGTTTATATCCACTTTATATTTATCGCTGATTTTATATCCTATTATCCAGGCAATATCGTCATCAAAGCATATAAGAGGAATTTCATTTCTTTTAACTTGAGGAATCTTCAAATCAATAAAAATATCCTTTAGCTTTTTTGTGCCCTTCATTCCCAGTGGATTAAACCTGTCTCCATCTTTTCTGCTTCTTAATATTATACTACCTTTAATCTTATCAAAATCAAAGTACTTTACAGCATTATTATTCTTTAATTGGATTTTTTCCGAAGATACTGTCAACTTAAATACAAGAGTATAATTAAATTCCTTAGAAAATACATTTAATCCTCCTGTTAATTCATCTTTTATGTCCTTTAGGTCTTTTATCAGATACTCCTCCCTATAGCCCTTTGCGCTAATAAGGTTTTTATTTACCAAATATATATCAGAATATCTATTTTCTGCTGACATCCCCCCCGGGAGGCTTATGCTCTTTCCTGTACCCTGCTTCTGCAGTGCTATTATATCCTCAACATGAACCTTTTCGAAATTAGAGGAAAAACCTGAAGCATCATTAAAAGCTTTCCGAATAAGCCTGCTGAGCACTGCTCTGTGAACACTGAAAGCATCTTTTTTTATAATTATTTCCTTCGAATCCCTTATACAGAATTTTTCATAGTTTATATCCGCCTCTTTATCTATAAAGTCATTATCTATGTCCTCTAAAATTGCCAATCTGTTAAGGGAAGATATTATATTAGGGTTAAAATTCTCCTGTATGTAAGGTATAAGCTGAAGCCTTATCTTGTTTCTGTAATAAAGCTCTTCCAAGTTAGTCTTATCTATCCTGGGGTTAAGATTATTTTCCTCACAATATTCTTCTATTTCTTTGCGGCTCAATATGAGGATAGGTCTTATAAAAATCCCATCCCGTACAGGCCTTATCCCTCTCAAACCTTCACTTCCAGTTCCCCTTATCATCCTCATAAGTATAGTTTCTGCCTGATCATTGGCATTATGAGCTAAAGCTATTTTATTAAGGGAATATTCATTTTTAATAAACTCAAAGAAATCATAACGGGCTTCTCTACCTGCCATTTCAGTAGAAATCCCCTTTTCCTTAGCCCAAAGGTTTATGTCGATTTTTTTAGAGAAAAAGGTTATGTTTAGTCTCCCGCAGAGTTCCTCTGCATATGCTTCATCCTTATCCGAATCTTCACCTCTTAAGCAATGATTTATGTGAGCGGCGAAGCATTTAATGTTCAGCTCCTCCTCTAGAGTATGAAGAAGGTGAATCAGACAAACGGAGTCCGGTCCTCCGGAAAGGGCTACCAAAACCCTGTCGCCGGGATTCAGCATTGAATGTTCTTTTATATATCTCAGAACTTTGTCCTTCAAATTTCAACACATCCATCTAACATTATTTATAAATATGAATAATTTTAATTATATAATTATAACATAAACCATGGTATTTTCTATATAAATTATCCAACAAATAATATGCCCGGCATTTCCAAGAAAACACCGGACACATAAGGGAGACTGATTACTGGAATATTCCATATATTTTAGATACTAAAACCGTCATATCATCTTTAGGCTTTCCTCCTGCTAAATCCTTTGCCTGATTCAAAATTTCATGCACCAGCTCTTTAGGGTTAGAGCACTTGGTTTCAGAAAGAAATTTCATAATCCATTCAGAGTTAGAAGGTGATTTACTGTTTACATCTAAAATGCCATCACTTATGGAGATAATAATGTCTCCATTTTTAAGCTTCTTTTCAATTATATCCACATCTGGCTTATCCAATACACCAATAGGAAGAGTTTTCGAGCTTATTATTTCCACATTCTTGCCTCTCTTAATAAAGCTGCATGCGGCACCTACCTTCATAAATGCTGCTTCTCCGGTGTATAAATCAATACTGTTTAAATCTAATGTAGAAAATTTTTCTTCTTCATCAAACTTCATGCTTATTATAGAGTTTACTGTATTTATAGCTGTTAAGCTGCTAAATCCAGCCTCCTGAAATTTTTCAATAAGCTCCACTGAAGCTCTGCTGTCTTTCCCCGCTTCTGCTCCGGATCCCATACCGTCGCTTATTACAGTTATATAACTGCCATTCTTCATCCTTCCAAAGCTGTAGCTATCTCCTATACAACTTTCTCCAGCCTTGCAGGATACTGCTGCATAGGTAGCTACATGAAATCTAGGGGTTTCTTCATATATTACCGTGCATTGATTATTTGATGCTTTAATTTCACAGCCATCTCCGGAGATACACATAACTTTATTTACAGTCTCATTGATTATGGGAAGCAGATGCTTAACACATGTTTGTCCACCTTCACAAGCTTCCATGGTAATTTTAATATTTAATCTTCCATTTTTATCACTATAGCAGAAAATATCTGGATACTTTAATTCTGTTTTACTCAAGGCCTTTATTAATAACTTTTCAGTTTCATGATTAAATACCACTTCCGAATCAAAATCCTTCACGATTTCCGATATAGTTGAAGACATACCTCCTATTTGAGAAGCCAAAAGCTTTCTCCCTTCAATTAACCTGTTCCTCCACATCTCATTTACTATATGATTATTAACTATGTCCTCAGCTTCCTTGGTAAGAGCAGTTCTCTTAATGCATTTTCTATTTATTTCATGAGGAATCTCGTATTTTTTTTCATGAAAATTTTCAATAAGCTCTGCAAAAGCACTGTAGGTGTAATGCAGCTCCCTCTTCCAGCACAAATGCCTCATATCACAACTTCCGCATACTCTATCTGCCAGATTTTCTATTATTCCACTGCTTTTTCCCTTCATAAGGAGCTTTTCATTATCCATAAACCCATTTAGAATACCAGACATTGTTTTGAGAATATCATTAAATCCCTTCAACCTGTCTGTAAGTACTTCTTTTACCTTTGACAAATGAGACTCATTTATTAAATTCTGTTTCTTTTCCCAATCCATTTCAAAACATATGCTTCGATAAATTTTCTGAGGAATAGAAAGAAAAAGTACACAGGTAATAATCCCTTCTATTATTTTAAAATCCGATCCAAGATTTGAATACAGCTTAAGTACCATGAACAATATCATATAAGCTAAAGCAGTAAGGTATTTTCCTGTTTCTCTGAAAAGTCCTGCAACCAGTCCGCATACACCGTATACGCTTACAAATACATTCATATTATTGGAGGATATGCCTATTATTAGCCCTGCTGCTACCCCTGCAGCTGCACCTATTGAACCTCCGTTAACATATGCTATCATTACCACCACCGTTAAGGCTATTATATTTCTGATGCTTATGTTAAATACCGCTATTCCCCATAATCCTGATACTGCTATGGATATGAGTATTGCCATACTGATTATTTCTTCATTATTAAATAGATGCTTAGTATTGATTTCCTCGAAGCAATTTACTCCATATCTAAATATAAAATATATAGGTATTATAAGAAGACACTGTATCGCGGATTGAGTTAAGTTAATACCAAGGCTATAATGATTAACCAGCATATTGTAAAGAATATTTTCAAGAAAAACCACAGCTGTTAAAATCATAAGTCTTTTATTTCTGGAAATATTACCCACTAATACGGATAAACAGGTAACAGATATCACGGATAAAAGATATACAGGTAAATTCTCTATATTATTAATAAGGGTTATATACCCAATAAGTGTGCCTATACCGGAGTATACTGCATATTTTGCATCCCTGCATATTATTACTGCAAAAAGAAAAGCAAGTCCAAACGGAGCGCTGTTGTTTATAAGCATAACTCTGCTTATCAAAAGAGAAAGGAGCATGTATATTATCATCCTATAAGCGGAAGAACTCCTTTGAAGCTCATTTATTGCTTTTTTTTCCTTTCCTGATCTCTTGTAAGTTCCATATTCAATCCCATACTGCATTACATTCCCCCCTAAATTAAAACATATAAATTGAGTAAGATAATTATACCAAGTTCTTCTGGTAATATATGTAAATATATCGGGTAATATTTATTTTTTCATGGACAACATATTCTAATTTTTATAAATTTACTCCTTCATGCGTCAATAAATTCAAAACACTTCATAGCTGTAAAAACAACTGATAAATTTACATATACATCAATATTCAGTAATTTTCACCGAATTTTAAAATTCTTAATGGTAAATTATATTTAATGTATATTGTCGTTATCTAAATAATACTTTAGGATTATGGGGAGAAAAAAATGGAATACTTTTATAAGAAGAGCATAAACAAAAAAGATGCTTAAAAAGCATCTTTTTATATTGGTAGCGGAAATAGGACTTGAACCTACGACACTTCGGGTATGAACCGAATGCTCTAGCCAGCTGAGCTATTCCGCCATATTAAATTAAAATATCTTTACAAAAAAAAATGGTTGCGGGGACAGGACTTGAACCTGTGACCTTCGGGTTATGAGCCCGACGAGCTACCAGCTGCTCCACCCCGCGACATTTTGGTGCTGAAGACCGGAATCGAACCGGTACGGTGTGTTAGCACCGCAGGATTTTAAGTCCTGTGCGTCTGCCTGTTCCGCCACTTCAGCGTATATGGTAGCGGAAATAGGACTTGAACCTACGACACTTCGGGTATGAACCGAATGCTCTAGCCAGCTGAGCTATTCCGCCACGCTATTATTGAGTTTTATGGTTGCGGGGGACAGGACTTGAACCTGTGACCTTCGGGTTATGAGCCCGACGAGCTACCAGCTGCTCCACCCCGCGATATTTGGTGCTGAAGACCGGAATCGAACCGGTACGGTGTGTTAGCACCGCAGGATTTTAAGTCCTGTGCGTCTGCCTGTTCCGCCACTTCAGCATTGCCACCATCTCTGACGACAAGTTTTATTATAAAACATGTTTTGGATACTGTCAACTAATTTAAGAGAAATATTTTAAAGTATAATTATGGAAAGAATGCTTTTTTATGAAATCAATTAATAACAGCCTCTTGTATATATAAGAGGCTGTTTATTTGATGACCTAATATCTAATTAACCAAAATTTCTTTTACTATATCCCTTACCACCTTTAAGATCCTGATTTTTCTTTACATCTTGAAGTCTTTCTTCACTGTCCTTTAAGAACTTAGACATTATATCCTCAAAGTTAGCGGAATTATTTTGTTTTCTGTCAGAATTCCAATCATATTCCACAGGCTTTACAGATTTCTTTTTAATGTTTGCCTGCTTTATTGAAAGGCTGATCTTTCCATTATCATCTATGGATATAACTTTTACCTTTACCTTATCCTGTTCTTTAAGATGCTGTCTGATGTCCTTTACAAAGGAATCAGCTACTTCAGAGATGTGAACCAATCCTGTTTTCCCTTCCACTTCGACGAATGCACCAAAGTTAGTGATGTTAACCACTGTACCTTCTAAAATGTTTCCTGCCACTAAGGTCATGTTAAAAAGACTCCTCCTTAAAATTTTAAATATTAATATTATGTTATTATTATAAACTTATTTATTAGTATTGGCTTCGCTAGGGGTATCTACTATAGTGTTTTCTCCCGGCTTAATATAGCCTAATCTTTCTCTAGCCAGCCTTTCCATATAGGAAGGGTCGGTTTGAGAAGCTTTAACTTCTTCTTTTAATTTATCATTCTTCATTTTTAGAGAATTTAACTCAACCTGCTTTTCATCAAACTGCTTTTTGATCCTTCTCATGGTTAACTGCTGATTAACAACATTATAAACCAAAGCAATAAGCATGAAGCTGATTATTAAATTTTTAAGAGTTGTCTTCTTTCTCATAACTTTTTCCTCTTCCTAATTTATGTTGTCTCTTATAATATTTCTCATGTTTATTTTAAATTGTATTTATATTTTATTCAAGTTAATTTTTTGAGACTTTATTATTTTTGTAAAAAATAAACTTAAAAGGATATACTATATATTTTATCAGTATTCTCATTAATATTGAAGTATTTTTTATTATAGCTATTTCCACTGCTATAAAATACTTACTAAACATCCACAAGTAAAATATTATTCCTAATATCAAATATATATATACATATACGCTTAGTACAGCATACTGAGTATAAAGTAAAAACACAAATACTACTAGTGAGCATAATATCCAAAAGAGCGTATCCTCAATTATAATTAAATATTTTACTGTCTTTATTCCTCTTATAATCCTATAAAAATCAAATATCATACCTGTGATTATACCTGCTGCAAAACCGAAGATTATTATTCTAAACTGCATATCTAAAGGTATTACCATGGCAGCACCTATTTAAACAGCCTTTTAATAAGACCTTCACTGTCTTTTTTAGGCTGTGTACCTGTATATATAAATGAATCTATGGTGCCTATTATAAGTATATCCCCATTCTGTACATCCAGTTTATTCATTTTAAGTCCAAGTCCCTTTACTGTAAGCATTCCCAAACAGGTATTAAGCAGAATCTTTTCATCATCAAAACTGATAACTTCTATTACACCATTTAATGAAAGCTTTTTTCTGCTGTCAAGTATTAAACTGCTTTTCTTTTCTTCGGACTTTAATTCCTTTTTTACTTCCATATATAACAAAACCTCCTATTTACTCCTATATCAATATATGAAATAAATAAGAAGTATATAACACAGCTATAGAAAAAGCACAGTATTGAGATATATTCTAAATTTCAATGCTGTGCTTGCTGCTTACTCATCTTTATCTTCTTCGCCTTCTAATATTTCGTACATAGCTGCTGCCGCTTCTTTACGCACATGCTCAGAAATACTTAAAATCCTTGCTTTAAGCTTTTTTGATGCAAAGCTGATTTCAATTATATCTCCCTCTTTTATATCAGTTCCGGGTTTAGCAGTTTTTCCGTTAATACTCACCCTTCCACCTTCGCATGCTTCCTTTGCAACAGTTCTTCTTTTTATTATTCTGGAAACTTTTAAATACTTATCTAGACGCATATTCCAGCTCCTTTACTATAAATCCTTATTTATAATATTATACCATATTAAATAAAAGTATTATTAGCATGGAAAACCATACTTATAAAGTATAAATTCATGGTATTCTATCATATCACATATATGTATCCTTGCCATAGCTTTAGTAAATAGCATTTATATATTTACCTAAAGGAATTTATACAGAAAGCTTTCACCTAAAAAATATCCAGCACCTATAAACACGCCATTCCATATAAAAATGCCTGCTGCACTGCTTAAGGTAAATTTAACAAACTCTAATTTAAGTACACCGGCAGGTACAGATATTATAGTTCTTGCCACAGGTATCAATCTGCTTATAAAAACTCCTATGCTTCCCTTCTGCCTTAATATTTCAATATTCTTATTTATTATCTTTTCCTGCTTCGGAAATCTACTTATATACTTTTTTAATTATAAAATCTCCTCCGTATTTTCCTATAAAATATAAACCCCAGCTTCCTGCAAGCCCTGCTATTAATGATATTACAATGGTGCTGGTAAGGCTTATAATTCCGCTGTATGCCCATATACCTGCCAAAGGCATTATAATCCCTGATGGTAGTCCGGGTAAATTTAAATATTCTAAAAATACAATTAAAAATATGATGATTGGTCCGTATTCTGTAAAATACTCTGTCAAAACTGCTATATCCATACCATTCTCCTTATGTCATTTATTAATTGCAGTATAAATTATAATTCTTAAATATTTTTTAATGATATTCTTAAGAATATCTAAAGAATATAAAAAACCTGCATATTTTAAGCAAAACCTGAGATTAACTATGGAAATTATTATATTAAGATCTTATATTAAAAAAGTGAGCCGCCTCAGTCAGAAATACTTCTAGCTTGAGACAGCTCCTTATAGATAGTAATTATTTATTAACTCTATCTTTAAATTCTTTACCAGCCTTGAATACTGGAACTACAGATGCAGGGATTGTTATAGTTTCTTTTGTTCTTGGGTTTCTTCCTTCTCTAGCTGCTCTTTCTCTTGTTTCAAAAGTTCCGAATCCAACTAATTGAACTTTTTCACCCTTCTCAAGAGTTTCCTGAATGCTTTCTATAAGTCCCTTTAAAGCTGCCTCAGCATCTTTCTTTGTTAGCTTGCTCTTTTCAGCAATACTTGAAATTAATTCTGCTTTGTTCACAGTAACATCCTCCTTATATTGAGTTATTAAAATTTTACTCATTTTGATTATATTATGTAATTTTACGGCTACATTATCCTATTATAAGCTTTAGTATATTTCAAGTCTATACTTAATTTAAGGATTATCTATAATTTAATAATTTATAGATAAATAGGGATGTATCCATAAAAGTACTAATAGTACAGGTTATATTATTCTCCACTTTTACCAAAATTCCTTCTTATTTTTGGCTTTTTTCAATTTTTTTTGCTTGCTCCCAGAAATAATCCATTTCTTCAAGGCTCATATCTTCAAGGTTCTTTCCTACTTCTAAGGAAGTTTTTTCAATAAAAGAAAATCTTTTGATAAATTTATTTGTAGTGGAATTAAGTGCTTCTTCGGCAGGTATATTTAAAAATCTACAGGTGTTTACACAAGCAAAAATAAGGTCTCCCATTTCATCTAGTATTTTTGCCTTGTTCTGTAATTTATATACATCTTTTAATTCTTCTGCTTCCTCAAATATCTTATTTAAGGGCTCTTCTACGTTATCCCAGTCAAAACCCGCTTTTGCAGCCTTCTTTTGGACCTTTTCAGCTCTTATTAAAGCAGGAAGACTTTTAGCAATATGATTTAATTCATCGGTAAAGCTTTTTAAGCCTTGTTCTTTTCTCTTAAGTTCATCCCAATTGTTAAGTACTTCTTTTGAATCAGAAACTGAAACGGTACCAAATACATGGGGATGTCTATATATCATTTTTCTGCTGATTCCTTCAATCACGTCATGAATGTTAAAATAGCCTTCATCTTTTCCTATAGAAGCATGGAATACCACTTGAAGAAGTAAATCACCTAACTCTTCAATAAGTTTATTATCGTCCATTTCCTCTATAGCTTCAATAACTTCATAACTTTCTTCTATAAGTGCTCTTTTTAAACTTTCATGGGTTTGTTCTCTATCCCATGGACATCCTCCTGGAGCTCTTAAGGTATCAATAATATCAACAAATTCATAAAAGTCCTTTTTATTTTCCGGGTCAGCTGGTATATATAAAGAAGTTAAATAATCGATGTCCTCCTGCCAATCCAGCTCATAAAGCTTAATCTTTCTTACGCTTTCTTCTCCCTTAATTCCTGCAGCACGTACAAAATATATTAAAGTTTCATCCTCATAAAACTCTAATAATTTAAGTTTTACCTCAGAAGCTATAAAATGATTATAAACCTGAGTTATAACCGTTCCTACCCTCTTATCCGGTATCTGGTTTGATATATCGAAAGCATCTATAAGTTTTAAGCCCTTAATGGGGTCTAGCTTTAGGCTGTCCAGCACCGCATCAATAAAGCTCACTGCCGGTACTATATTAATATCGATATTTTCTTCTTCAGCTTTAGCTATAATTAATTCTACGGATTTTTCTGCCACCAGAGGATGCCCAGGCACAGCATATACAATATCTCCATGCTCTCTATGCTTAGCTATAAGATCCTCAGCAATATAATTATAAACCTCATCAAAGCTTTTAAATTTATCATAAGCATAGTCATAGGTTGAGTAAACAATCCCCTCATCATCCAGATAGCTTATGGTAGGGTGCTTAGCAGTCCTTAATATTATATAGCTGCTTGATTTTAAGAGTTTTATGCTGCCAAGGGTCAGTGCTTCTGCGGATCCCGGTCCCAGACCTATTATGTTAATCATTAGCTTCTCTCCTTAATTTCAGTGTTTTTTTATAACCTTTTTAACAAGGTATCCATATTCAACAACTCCGAATAGCATTATAAATATCACATATATAATAATCCCTATAAAAATAGAAATCAAGCAGGCAACGCTTGAAGAAGAAACTTTTTGAAGAGCTATAGAATAGCTGTATAAAACACCTAGGCTCATAATAATAGATGCATAACAAGGCCTTATAAAAAAACTATAATAATCGATTTTTATTCCAAGCTTTTTTCTCATATCTGCTATATTAAGATAGGAGGAAGCTCCATATGCTATTATAGTTGCTGCAACAGCTCCAAAAATATTTATCTCAGGTATAGGTACAAGCACAAGGGTAAGTACAACCTTAACTATACATCCAAACAATAAATTCATCACAGGTTTTATATAGTGCCCTGCCGCCTGAAGTATAGATGTGGTGGTTTGTGCCATAATTATAAAGGGAATGCTTAAAGAAAGATACTTTAAAATAAGATGCCCTTCACCCCTACCGGGAAAAATGAGATTGAATATAGGCTGAGACATATAATAAAGACCAAGGGTACAGGGTATAGCTATAGCAGCAGAAAGCTTCACTGACATATCTATTTTGTATTTTGCTTCTGATTTTTTTCTTAAAGTATAAGCTTCTGCAATAATAGGTACTATTGAAGAACTTAATGCTACAGAAAGGGTTAAGGGGATATTTATAAGCACAGAAGCTTTGCCGGTAAGCTGACCAAATAATATTGTAGCGCTATTTTGACTAAAGCCTGCCTGAAGAAGCTTTTGAGGCACTAAGGCAGAATCTATTAATCCCATTACACTGGATGCTATAGCTCCCATAGATATTGGAATTGCAATTCTTAAAAGCCTGTTCATTATAAAGCTGCTTCTTTTAATCCTCATGCGTACAGTTCCTGCCCTGAACTTAATATATTTATAAATTAAATATATATTTCCTAAAAATCCTCCTGTGGCAGCTCCTAAAGCTGCCCCTGCCGCTGAGTATTCTATTCCTTTAGGATACAATATATATGCTAGTCCTACTCCTCCTATCACTCTTCCTATCTGCTCTATTATCTGTGACACTGCAGTTGGATTCATATTCTGATGCCCCTGAAAAAATCCTCTGAAAGCATCCATTATATAAATAAGCATTGGAGCCAAAGCCACCCCTAGAAGAGAATAATATGCCTTATCATCCCATTTTAGTATTGAAACTATAGGAGCGGCAAAAATGAATAGTAATACAGAAAGGCCTGTCCCTAGGATAATCATAAGCTTTAACGCTTCTTTAAATACCTGAAAACTGCCCTCCATATCATTCACTGCATTTTTTTCAGATACCATCTTAGACACCGCTACAGGAACCCCGGTAGCTGCTGATACTATAAACATATATAAAGAATAGGACATCTGATATAAGCCTGCTCCTTCATCGCCTATAAGCATAATTAAAGGCCATCTAAAAAAAACTCCTAAAAACCTTGCAAACACTCCTGCTGCACCTAATATCAGAGTCCCTTTAATCAATGATTGTTTTTTCATATAATACCTCCGAATTTTAATGGTACTAATAATTTTTATTTAAAATTCGAAGGTATTATGACTATTTAGCTGATTATGTACATAAAATTAACTGTTTCCTGATTATCAGTACATTACTGCTCCATTTGCTTTCCTAAGAAGGCAGAAGCGGTTTCCGCAAGCTTTATTTCCAACTCCCCGAGTTTTTCTCCAGCCTGCTTGGATATAATCACCACAGCACCAATAGCATCTCCTTCAGCAATTATAGGAGAAATTACCTGATAGAAATATTTCTCTTGAGGATCTTCATCATTATAAAGAGGTATTATCTTTCCATTGTTATCCCCTATGAGAACAGTCTTTCTATCATCTATGATTTTTTCCAGTTCACTGCTTATTTTCTTTTCTATAAAATCTTTTTTTGGTGCACCGCTTACAGATATAAATGCATCTTTATCTGCAATAAGTATTATATGTCCAATGGTTTGCTGAAGAGCTTCGGCATATTCTTTAGAGAAATCAGTCAATTCCTCAATAGGAGAATATTTTTTAAGTATAACACCGCCTTCTCTGTCAGTAAAAATTTCTAAAGGATCACCCTCTCTTATTCTTAAAGTTCTTCTTATCTCTTTAGGAATAACAACTCTGCCCAAATCATCAATTCGCCTTACGATACCTGTAGCCTTCATAAATAAACACTCCTCCTTATGCTTAACAAATTAATATAGTGCTCTGTAGTAGTATTATTTGAAGGATATGAAATTTTATACACAATTGTTGTTTTTATTTCCCGCAGCCAAAATAATGAATAAAAGCTCCTTCCGTTATTTCCGGCAGGAGCTTTTATTTTTAACTATTTAGCATCTTCATCTAATCTTTCAGTATATACTTTTACATCTAAATCTTTTTTCCATTGTTCCAAGTTATTGCTGTAGGCTTCATTTTTCTTTTTTTGAAGCAGATAATCTTTAATGTCTTCTTTAACTTCTTCAAAAGGAGTTACTACAGGATCCTTTTTAAGTTCTGTGGCTTTTATTAAATGGAAACCAAACTGAGTTTTAACAGGCCCGGAAACCTCGCCTTCTTTAAGAGTTTTAGCAGCGTTAAGAAAATCAGCATCAAGCTCTTGGGATTCATATTCCACAAAGCCTAAATCTCCGCCTGAATCCTTAGTACCGTCAGTACCGTATTTTTTTGCCAAATCTTCGAACTTAGCACCGTTATCATATTGCTTTTTAATATCTTTAGCTTCTTGTTCAGTCTTAACTAATATATGTGCAAGTTTTGCACCTGGCTTTTGTGTAAACTGTTCCTTGTTTTCATCATAATATTTTTTAATTTCTTCATCGGAAACTGTTACATCTTTAAAAATATGTTCTAAAACCTTTGTCATTATTATCTGTTCTTTAAGATAATCTACAACTGTTTCATCAGTTAAGTTTGAAGCCTTTAAAGCTTCCTGATACTTAGCTTCATCATTATTATACATTCCTTTAATTTCTTTTATTTTTGCATCTACTTCTTCTTTAAGCTTAGCTTCTTCAGGAACTAATTTTAATTCCTTTGCTTTTTGAAGGAACACCTTTTCAGATACCATAGTATCTAAATTTTGTGTCTGCTGGTTTTTAAGCATTTCCTTTGCCTGTTCATTTTTTTCAATATCATCGCCATATTGCTTCTTTAATGCCTCTATAACAGGAACCATTCTTTCATCCAATTGTCCCCTTGTAATCTTTTCATTTCCCACCTTTGCTAATGTAGTTTTCTGTATAGCTTCAGGTGTTTTTTCTATCAATTTACAGCCAGCTAAAGATATAGCCATTAAACCCGCTACAGCAACGCTAACTAGAGCTTTTATATTCTTCACTGCGTTTCCCCCGCTTCTCTCTGTAGATTTAATTTTTTGGATACAATGTAATCATTATAAGTATTTTTACAGTACATTGCAAACTAAATTAACACATAGTAAGTATAACAATATAAACCTGTCATTTCAAATTAAAAATTTTATTTATTTTTCGTTTCTATCATATATTCTAGTAATTCCTTAAAAACTCCCAACATATCTTCTTTTTTCAATTCATTAAGCTTATAAGCAAAGGAGGGCTTTTCCCCTAATTTGAAAACAATCTTTTTACTGTATCTGTCCATAAGAGCTTTAAATATACTCTGCTCCGTTCTTTCCCTGCTTTCGAATTGGAACAGAACCTCTTGTGGTTTTTCTTTTATTTCCTCTATACCTAATATTTTTCCTCTGCTTCTGATATAGGCTATATCCATAAGATTATATACACTTTGAGGAATAAAGGAATACCTGTCCTCTAGCTCCTCCTTAACATCCATGTAATCCTCACGGTTTTCAATAGCTGCTATCTTCTTGTATATCTCTATCTTCTGAACTTCGTCTTCTATATAATCTCCGGGGATAAAGGCATCTATTTTTATATCCACTGTAGTTTCTACAGGTTCATTTTCGATTTCTCCCTTTACAAGCTTAACGGTATCCTCCAGCATTCTGCAGTAAAGATCGTAACCTACTGCAGCCATATGACCATGCTGAGCTGACCCCATCATATTTCCTGCCCCTCTTATTTCTAGGTCACGCATAGCAATTTTAAAGCCTGAACCCAGTTCTGTAAAATCTTTAAGAGCTCTGAGCCTCTTCTCAGCCACTTCTGTAAGTATTTTATCCTTTCTGTATACAAAATAAGCATAAGCTATTCTATTAGATCTTCCAACCCTTCCTCTAAGCTGGTAAAGCTGAGAAAGTCCTAATTTATCTGAATCATTTACTATCATTGTATTAACATTTGGTATATCAATACCTGTTTCTATGATGGTAGTACACAGAAGTACATCATACTCCTTATTCATAAAGGCCATCATTTCTTTTTCCAGCTCTTTTTCTGTCATTTGTCCATGGGCTACTGCTATTCTTGCTTCAGGGATAAGGTTTTGAAGTATACCGGCCATGTTCTTAATATCTTCCACTCTGTTATATACAAAATACACCTGACCATCTCTGTTTATTTCTCTTAACACAGCATCTCTTATAAGCTGTTCATTAAACTCCACCACATAGGTTTGTATAGGGTATCTTTCCTCTGGAGGGGTTTCAATTACGCTTATATCTCTAACCCCTGTAAGGGACATATTAAGGGTTCTTGGTATAGGCGTTGCACTTAAGGTAAGTACATCAACATTCTTTTTTAAGGCCTTCATTTTTTCCTTTTGAGACACACCAAATCGCTGTTCCTCATCCACTATCAAAAGCCCTAAATCCTTAAACTGTATGTCTTTAGATACAAGCCTGTGGGTTCCTACCAGGATATCCACGTTACCTTCCTTAACAGACTTCAGGGTGTTTTTCTGCTGTGAAGAAGTTCTGAATCTGCTTATCATGTCCACAGTAATAGGAAAGTCAGAAAATCTCTTTTTCATGGTCTGATAATGCTGCTCTGCAAGAATAGTGGTGGGAACTAGCATAGCCACCTGCTTTCCATCCATAACAGCCTTAAAGGCAGCACGTAGTGCAACTTCTGTTTTACCATAACCTACATCACCGCAAAGTAGCCTATCCATAGGCTTATCAGATTCCATATCCTCTTTGATTTCCTCTAAAGAACTAAGCTGATCGGGAGTTTCCTCATAAGGAAACTCATCTTCAAACTGTCTCTGCCATTCAGTATCTTTAGCGAACTTATAACCTTTTAATGTGGATCTTGCAGCATAAAGCTTTACTAAATCTTCAGCTATTTCATTTATTGATTTTTTAACCTTAGCTTTTGCTTTAGTCCATTCAGTACCTCCAAGCTTATTAATCTTAGGAGACTTTCCTTCTCCTCCTATATATTTTTGAACTAAGTCAAGCTGCTCTACAGGTACATAAAGCTTATCACCTTTTTCATATTCAATATCAAGATAATCTCTTTTATGACCTTGTACCTCAATTTGCTTTATTCCTTTATATACACCTATACCATGGTTAACGTGAACAACATAATCTCCCGGCCTCAGTTCCGCAAAGCTCTTTATCTTTGCTACACCTTTTCTATTACTTAAACGTCTTTTTATCTTTCTTTTAGATTCACCAAAGACTTCTTTATCTGAGATAACGCAAAGCTTAAGCTCGGGAAATTCAAAACCTTTTAATAGGTTTCCAAAGGTAATAACCACTTCTCCTAAAGCTATGTCGGAAACTATATCTCTATATACGCTTTCTATTCCTCTATCTCTCAAGGTATCAACAAGTCTTTCACCTCTGGGTCTTGTACCTGAAAGTATTAGGGTCTTATATCCCTTTAATTTCTTATCTTTAATATCCTCTATAAGCATTTCCAGCTGCCCATGATAATTGTGAAGGGTTATTTCGGAAAAGCTTACTATACTCTTAGGAGCAAGGTGCTTAGCAGACTTAGCTATACTATCCATAACTATAGTTTCACCTGCTTCTAAGTTTTCAATTATACTCTCCTTTGAAATTAATAGATTTCCTTGGGAAGGAAGAATATCTCCTCTTTGAAGAAATGCTTTATAGTTTTCCTCAAATTCGAAATAAATACTATCCAGCTTTCCTATGCTTCGTCTGCTATCCTCTACGATTATATAAGCATCCTCCATGTAGTCTGTAAACCCGCAGGGATTATCGAAAAAAAAGGGCAGATAGCTGTCTATGGTTTCAAAGGACCAGGTTTCCTTTAAGCTTTCCATATTTGCTCTTACTATAGTGGTTATTTTATTTATAATTTCTTTGTCCTTAGACGCTTTGTTTGCAGAAACAAACTCCTCCAGCTCTTTACCTATCCTGTTATATGCATTATTAATTATTTCCTTATCAAGTATTATTTCTTTTGCAGGAAAAATTTCAATTTCATCTGTTTTGTCGATGCTTCTTTGAGTTTCTACGTTAAAACTTCTTATAGAATCCACTTCATCATCGAAAAGCTCAACCCTGTATGGAAGGGAAGAATCAGGAGGATATATATCCATTATTCCTCCTCTTACTGAAAATTGCCCCTTTCCATCTACCATATCCATTCTTTCATATCCTGCTTCTACAAGCTTTTCACCAATATCTTTAAAATTTATTATATCTCCCTGTTTGATGGAAAAACTGTGACTTTCATACAGCTCTCTTGGGGTATAGGCGGCTGCCAGTGCTTCCATTGAAGCTATTATAATTTTTTTGACTGGTCTCAGCATTTCTTTTATTACCTTCAGCCTAGCCCATCTTAAATCTCCGGAAATTGCATCTATATTATAAAATACAACTTCTTTAGCGGGAAAATAATAAACTTCATTTATATAAAGTGAGATATCCTCGTAAAGATTTTTCGCCTCCATGTCGCTGTGGGTAAAAACGAACAGCGGTTTATCAATTTCTTCGTATATTCCATTTATTATATAGGATCTGGCAGATTCCGAAGTTCCATATATACCTAAA
>NZ_CCXI01000129.1 GCF_000820705.1 Clostridium polynesiense
TCCATATATACCTAAAGGAAAGACATTATTTTTTAGAGCTCTTTTCAGCTCATTAAAGCTTTTATTATCTTTTAAAGGCTTCATCAATCCATTTAATCGCATTTTTACACCACCTTTAAGGTCAATTTAAACGACACAAACTGCCTTAACTCATATTTTAGAGCTAAAGCGCTTAAATATTTATTCTGCTTTGAAACTATTAAATTTATTCATACCTTCTGCTATTCCTTCTTTAAGGATACAAATCGCAGCCTCCGATGCTTTTTCTAAGGATTTTTCAACTAACTGTCTTTCATCCCCAGAAAATTTTCCAAGCACATGTGAAACCAAATTCCTATCAGGCTGTCCTACTCCTATTTTTATTCTGGGAAATTCATCTCCTATATGGGCTATAATGTTTTTAATTCCGTTGTGCCCGCCGGCACTTCCTTTAGAACGTATTCTAAGGCGTCCTACCTCAAGGCTTATATCATCATATATGATAATAAACTCCTCTGGAGATAATTTATAAAAATCCATAACCTCTCTTACGCTTTCACCGCTTAAATTCATATAAGTAGTAGGTTTTAAAAGGATTACCTTCTTTCCTTCAATAATTCCTTCACCTGCTACTCCTTTAAATTTTAACCTATTTATATCAATGTTATACTTTTGGGCAATATAATCTAAAGCATCATACCCTGCATTATGTCTCGTATTTTCATACTGCTTCCCAGGGTTCCCCAAGCCTACTATAGCGTACATAAAACTCCAACCTTTCAGAAAAATGTAATTGTAGAATATTTACTTCCAATAATCTCGTTATATTAAATATAATATATTAAAAATATAAAATAATAAAGAGACTAGCTAGTCTCTTTATTATTAAGCTTAATCAGCTGTTAGCTTCTCCTAACTCTACGGAAAGCTCCTGTGCTTTCCCATCTCTCCATATCTTGCAGCTGACTATATCTCCAACTTTTTTCTTTTCAAGTATGGTATATATCTCTTCCAGCTTTTTAATTTTTTTATTATCCAGCTCTATTATTATGTCTGTAGCCTTAATTCCGGCCTTAGCAGCTCCACTGTCCTGAGTGACGCTTTGAACATAAACCCCTTCTATATCTCCAGCTTCTTTAGGAATCAAAGTGCCTCCTTTGAATCCCAGGGACGGTCTTTTAACCTCACCAAAGCTTAATATAGAATCTACTATCTTTTTTATTTCCTCCACAGCAATGGAGTGGCTTAATCCTTGAGCATTGAATTTTCCATCAATCTTTTTGGAGTTTATTCCCAGGATTTCTCCGGCAGAATTACATATTATTCCTCCATTATTATATATGTTTAAGGATAAGTCCGTTTGGAGTATAGCATATGCGTTTTTTTCACCGGATTTAGCATCTCCAACCTCCATTTTTTTATTCGTAGAGCTTATTATACCTGTAGTTACAGTACCTATATATTCTTCTCCTTTACTGTTGGCTATGGAAATTACCATATCTCCAATTTTTGAATTTGATAACTTCCCAAGCTTAGCAACAGGAAGACTTACCGCCTCTATCTTAATCAGAGCTATGTCCGAAGCTTTATCAAAACCTACAAGCTTTCCATGAAAGGGTTTTGAGCCCTGACCTGGAAGCTTAACTAATATCTGCTGAAACTTTTCTATACTATGGTAGTTTGTAACTATATAACCATCACTTCTTATTACAAAACCGGAAACATTTCCTGTATTGTCAAGAGGATTTTTCACAAAGCTTTCCTCACTGCTTCCTATCCCCACCACTGAAGGTGCTGCATTCTGAACTATAGTATATATAGAGTTCATTTGAAAATTAGTATTACTTGGATCCTTTTCTAAAATTATTGTTTGAGTCCCTCCATTTTTAGCGATGGACTTATAGAGATTATTAACGAAGTAATACGAAGATATATATCCTGAAATCATAGCTATTAAAACCAGAGCAGTCCCCTTCAAAATCATTATCAAATTCTTTTTTGTAGTATCCTGCCGGAATTTTATTTCGCCTTCAGATTTTTTCTTTTTATTAGTTTTATTTACATCCTTCCATCCCCAAAGTCTATCTTTAGAGTCTTTACCTTGCAATAAAGCACCCCCCATTTTAAATTAAAACTCCTGCTATTTTTTCTTAAGGGTAAAAGTAAAAGTCACACCTTTCTCAGGGGTTTTATTTTCCGCCCATATATCCTCTCCATGCTGGGTTAATATATGCCTTACAATGGAAAGTCCTAAGCCTGTGCTGACTTTATTAGTTCTTGATTTATCGGCTTTATAAAACCTATCCCAAATATTTTTAAGATCCTCTTCGCCTATAGCAGGACCATCATTATAAATACTCACATAAACTTTACTTCCTCTGCTTCTGCTTGTTACCCTTATATAACCATCTTCTCCGGAATATTTCACAGCATTATCCGCAAGGTTTGTAACTACCTGCATCATTCTGTCTCTGTCCCCAGATACGTAAAGATGATTACCTTCAAGAACAACATCAACTTCTAATTTCTTATGTTTTATCTTAGGTTCTAAGTTAATTATACATATTCTTATGATTTCATTAATATCAAACTCTGATATCTTTAAATTTAACTTGCCCGCTTCCATCGCTGAAAGGTCAAGAAGCTCATTAACAAGTCTGCTTAGTCTTGTAACTTCATCGTATACTATCTTCATATAATAATTTTCTTTATCCTTTGGTATGACACCGTCTAAAATCCCAGCAACAAAGCCTTTTATAGAGGTTATAGGCGAACGAAGTTCATGAGACACATTGGAAATAAAGTCACGACGGTTCTTTTCTACCTGTGCCAGTGAGTCCGCCATTGTATTGAAGGATTCTGCCAGTTCTCCAATTTCATCATTGGAATCTATATAAACTCTCTTTTCTACCTCTCCCTTTGTAATTTTTTTTGCTGCAATATTAATATGGGATAAAGGGGCTATTAAAATTCTTTGAGCAAAATAGTATATAACTACACTAGATACTATAAGAGCCATAATTGCAGAAATCCAAATTATGGCATAAACCTTCTTTAAAGGGGTTTTTATCTGCTCCAGCGGAGTAGACATCACTATAACCCCTTTAAACCATTTGCCGTAAAAAACAGGCTTCATGTATACATATGCCTTTCGATTGAATACATCGTCATATACGGATCTTTTTTCTACAGCTTTTCCTCCGGACAGCTCATCCATTTCATCGATATTTAACCTTGAAAATCTCAAATTATTGAACTTTGGCGTAGAAACTGCAAATACATATCCATTGTTATCCGTTAAAAGTATGTCAGCTTTAAGGGAATCACCTATGAAGGTTAAAACATTTTGAAGATTAATTAAAGACGCTTCCTGATGCTCATTTAAATGTCCTACCATAGCGTTGGCAATAAGTTTTCCCTGATTATCCAACTGGTCTTTAGTCTGCTCAAAATAATAATTTTCAAACCATATAGAAAGTACCGTTGCGATAATAATAAATGTAAAGGCAATAATGGCAGTGAAGGTTACTAACAGTTTAGATACCAAACTGTTTTTTCTCATCTATTTAACCTCAAATTTATATCCTACTCCCCATACAGTTTCTAACTGCCAATTTGCTCCCCCATGCAGCTTTTCTCTCAATCTCTTTATATGAACATCCACGGTTCTGGAATCTCCCGGATAATCATATCCCCATACTTCACACAATAACTGTTCTCTGGTAAACACCCTGTTTTTATTGCTTGCTAAATAATAAAGCAGTTCAAATTCCTTTGGAGGCATTTTAATTTCTTCTCCGTTATAGGTTACATTATAAGAATTAACGTCTATAGTTAAGTCTGGATAAGTAATAGCTTCCTTAACTCCTACCTCTACGTTATATCTTCTCATTACAGCTTTAACCCTTGCTATTAACTCCTTAGGCTCAAAAGGTTTAACTATGTAATCATCAGCACCTAATTCAAGAGCCAGCACTTTGTCAAAAGTCTCTCCTTTGGCAGTTAGCATAACTACAGGGGTTTCACTTTCTTTTCTAATCCATTTTAAAACGTCTATACCATCCATACTTGGAAGCATCACGTCTAAAAGCACCAAATCAGGTTTATAGTCCATAAATAATTCCTGAGCTATTTTCCCGTTATGTCCTACCTTGGTTTCGTAGCCCGAGCTTTCCAAATACATTTTTATTACTTCACATATATTCTCATCATCGTCTATAACCAATATCTTTCCTAATATGCCATCCATTTCGCACACTCCTTATTGAAATATTTGTTCATAATTTAAATTTAACAAATTCCATTAACAAATTATATACCTTTTATCAAATGTTACAAATATTTAAAATGTCATAAAAAAAGAGATTCTAAAAAAGAACCCCTTTTTTTATAACAATTTGTGAAAAACTTCTCTGTAAATTCTTTAATTATCAAAAAGCTTACTTAGCGGAACATCATCATAAATTCTTCTTATAGCTTCTGCAAAGAGAGGAGCTACGGATAAAGATGTAATTTTATGTACTTCAGGAATATCAGGAAGTTTAATGGTATTAAGCATTATAAGTTCTTTAATAGCGCTTTCGTTGATTCTTTCAAAAGCTGGTCCTGAAAGAACCCCATGTGTACAGCAGGCATAAACCTCTTTTGCTCCAAGATCCATTAATGCATTTGCCGCGTTTGCAATAGTTCCAGCAGTATCAATCATATCATCTATCAGAATACAAACTTTGTCTTTTACATCGCCTATAATATTCATTATTTCTGATACGTTAGCTTTGGGTCTTCTCTTATCTATAATAGCTATAGGGGCATGAAGCTTATCTGCAAAATTTCTAGCCCTGGTAACGCTTCCTAAGTCAGGAGATACTACAACTACATCCTCTCGAGATTTCATTCCTTTTTCTATAAAGTGCTTAGCAAGTATTGGCGCTCCTAAAAGATGATCTAAAGGTATATTAAAGTACCCCTGAATCTGGGAGGCATGTAAATCCATTGTAAGAACTCTGTCTGCACCAGCAGCAGTTATAATATCTGCAACCAACTTTGCAGTGATAGGATCTCTTGATTTTGCTTTTCTGTCCTGTCTTGCATATCCATAGTAAGGAATAACCGCAGTTATTCTTCCAGCTGAAGCTCTTTTAAAAGCATCCACCATTATCAAAAGTTCCATAAGATGGTTATTTACAGGCTGATTTGTAGATTGAACAATAAACACGTCCGCTCCTCTAACTGTTTCGTTAATATCTACCTTTATTTCTCCATCGCTAAAAGTTCCAACCTCAGCATCACCTAGTGGAACACCTAAAATCTCAGCTATATCACGTGCCAGTTGTGGGTGAGAGTTGCCGCAAAATATTTTAATATTCTTTCCATGGGTTATCATCTATGGAAACCTCCTTGTATATAGTTGTGAGTAATATTAAGATTAAATATAATAAAATTTTATTTATCTTTCTTTTTTAAGAGGCCTTTTCTATCTACCCAGCCCTCAATATTTACCTGTCTTGCTCTTGCTGTAGCAAGGCTTCCTTCAGGCACTTCTTTAGTAATAGTGGATCCAGCCGCTATATAGCTATGCTCCTGTACTTCTACAGGTGAAACCAGATTGGTATTGCATCCAACAAAGACATTATCTCCTATTTTGGTTTTATATTTATGACTTCCATCGTAATTGACAACCACGGTACCGCAGCCAAAATTGCAGTCTTTACCTACTTCCGCGTCTCCTATATAAGTTAAATGAGATACTTTAGTACCGTCACCTATAGTGGATTTTTTTATTTCAACGAAATCTCCTATTCGAGTTTTCTTACCGATTACGCTTTCCGGTCTTATATATGCAAAAGGCCCTACTGTAGTCCCTTCTCCAATTCTGCTTTCCAAAATAACTGAACTTTGGATTGAAACTTCATCCTCAATTATGCTGCAGTTTATCCTTGAATTAGGATAAAGTATACAGTCACTTCCTATTACAGTATTTCCCTCAATTATATTATTAGGATAAATTATAGTATCCTGCCCTATTTCAACCTCAGCTCCTATATAAGTTGTGTTAGGATCAATGAGGGTTACCCCGTTGTCCATATGCTTTTTATTTATCCTTGCTCTTAATATGTTTTCTGTTACAGCAAGCTCTGCTCGTGAATTAACTCCTATAGTTTCCTCGAATTCTACAGGAAGAGCTCCAACCTTATTGTGGTTTTCTTTTAATATTCCTATTACATCAGTTAAATAATACTCTCCCTGAGCATTATTGTTTGAAAGCTTATCCAAAGAAGCCAGTAAATCTTCTATGTCAAAGCAATACATACCTGCATTTATTTCCTTTACCTCAAGTTCCTCTAAAGTACAGTCCTTATGTTCTACAATTTTCAGAACTTCTTCTCCCTGCCTTATTATCCTTCCATATCCATGAGGATTGTCTATAATTGAAGACAGCAGAGTAGCGGAATTCTTCTGCTCCTGATGAAGCTTTATAAGTTTATCAACAGTCTCAGGCCTTATAAGGGGAGCATCTCCTGTAAAGATTGCTACCGTTCCTTTTTTACCCCTTAAAAAGTCTGCAGCACAAAGTACAGCATGACCAGTACCAAGCTGCTCCTCCTGAAGCGAATAGCTAACTTTTCTTGATTCTGTAGCAGATTTAACCTTTTCTGCTCCCTTTCCTATTATCACATTAACATCTTCAAATCCAGCAGCTCTCATAGTGTCGATAACGTGATTCACCATTTCTTTACCGCACACTTTGTGAAGCACTTTAGGAAGATTGGATTTAATCCTCTTTCCCTGGCCAGCAGCTAATATTAAAGCACAGTTATACATTTTAACACCCCTGATAACAAATTAAGTTAATTAAAGTAATATACTAATTAAACCGTAGTATAACAAATTCCATACCTTATTATTATATTTTAATACACTTATTATTGCAATGCAGCAATTATAGATTTCACCACGTTATTCGTCAATATTTTTAAATAAAAAAACAAAAGGGAGATTTCTCTCCCTTTTACTCCTCAACGGTTTCTTCATTTCGTGGTTCTTCATTCTTAACCTTTTCATATTCGCTTAAAATAGCGTCCTGAATCTTTTCTCTTGTACTTGTATTGATTGGGTGTGCTATGTCCTTAAACTCTCCATCGGGAGTCTTTCTGCTTGGCATAGCAATGAAAAGACCGCTTTGTCCTTCTATAACCTTAATATCATGAACCACAAACTCATTATCAAAGGTTACGGATACAATAGCTTTCATTTTGCCGTCTGCAGCTATCTTTCTTATCCTAACATCAGTAATCTGCATTTAAAACACCTCCAGTAGCTTTTC
>NZ_CCXI01000130.1 GCF_000820705.1 Clostridium polynesiense
AAATTTGAATTTTTGTTCATATTTTCTTTAAGAATAGGAAGGTGATATTCTCATATTTATGTTACCTTCATCATCTACTGAGTCAAATTCTAAAATAGATATTCTCTCTTCCACTAGTTTTCTTCCTGCACTTACGCTCTCAACCAGCACTCCTATACCAACTAATTCGCTTTCAAATTCATTTAAAAGATCTTTAATTCCTTTTGCAGTTCCCCCAGCTCTCATAAAATCATCTATAAAAATGCATTTACTTCCTTTATTTAAGCTTCTTCTGGCTAAAGACATATTTTGAATACGTCCTGAAGAACCTGAAACATAGTTTATGCTCACTGTAGGTCCCTCTGTAACCTTATTTTCTCTCCTTACGGTAACCAGCTGTACTCCTAAGTTTTTAGCCACTTCATAAGCAAGGGGAACTCCTTTGGTTTCTACAGTAACCACATAATCTACATCTTTATCGTAAAAATGGGAAGCCAGAATAACTCCTGCCATGCTCACCACTCTTGGTTTAAACATTATATCTGTCATATAAATAAAGTTTCCAGGTACTACCCTGCTCTTGTCTTTAAGAAGCCTACATATTTCTTCTGCAAACTCTTTTTTGCTTTCTATGCTTATATCCGGAATGTACTTAACTCCTCCTGCAGCTCCTGCAATGGTTAAAACCTTTCCAAAATTCATTTTTTCCATGGTATCTTTAACTATCACCATATCTTCACTTATAGTCGATTTAGCACTATTTAGCAGTTCGGAAAAATAGTTAAAACTTATAATTCTGTTTGGGTTATCTGTTAATATCCTAGTTATGGCTGATATTCTACTGTTTCTGGTCAATTTCTCCATACTATCACCTTCACTTTTTAATTATTCTTCCTTTAAATACGAATTTTAAAACTTAATTACCTTACTAATATTCATATTTTATTATAATTTCTTTTTTTTAGCAATATATATCCTTTATAAAAGCCTATTTTAAGCCTGTTTTCCATGTTCCCTACAGTTTACATAATAGAATTTATTTGGTAAAATTATATTGAAATTTTTGTAAAAAGAGGCAGGTTTTATATGAAAAGTTTGGTAATGACTATAAGATGTGTGGATTTACAGCCGGGTATGGTTCTTAGCCGGGATTTTATCATCAACAATGTAAAGCTTTTAAATAAAGATGTAGAAATTTCTCCTAAATTGGCTGTTAAGATAATGAGTCAATTTCCTCAGGAACATCTGCAGATATACCGTCCGGATAATCCTGATAACAAATCAATATATAAAGAAAATATAGCTTCTAAAAAGGTAAAAATCGAAAAAGATTTTTCAGCTCTTTCAAACATCGCAGAGAATATTTTTAAGGAAGTAGCTAAAAGCGATGAAGTAGAAATTAAGGATGTAAGGAAGATTTCAGAAAAAATAATGAATTTTGAAGATCACGGCTTAATAATGAAGAGTATAGTGGAGGTAAGAAATGTAGATGAATATACCTTCAGACATTCAGTGAATACCGCGGTGCTTTCCGTTACCTTGGGTAAATGGCTTAATCTTTCCAATAATAATCTTAAGCTTTTATGTTATGCAGGTCTCCTTCATGATATAGGAAAATCAAAGATACGCCCTGAAATCTTAAATAAAAAAGGGAATTTGAATAAAAATGAATTTGAAGAGATAAAAAGGCATTCAAGGCTAGGATATGATCTGGTAAAAAAAGTTCCCTTTATAGATACCAGTGTCAGCCTTGCTGTTTTAATGCATCACGAAAGAGAAGACGGCTCAGGTTATCCTTTAAAGCTTGTGAGTAACAACATACACCCTTTTGCAAAGATAATTGCCATAGCGGATACCTTTGATGCTATGACTTCTAATCGAGTTTATAGGAGCAAGATCTGTCCTTTGTCGGTTTTAGAAAATATTAAAGCAGATTCCTTTAAACAACTGGATCCTAATTATTGCAGCGTATTTATTACGAATATGCTCAACTTTTATATTGGAGATAACGTAGCCTTGAATAATGGAAAGCTGGGCAGAATAGTAAAATTAAATCCAAATAATATAACCAAACCCTTAGTATCAGTAAATGACAACTTTTATGATTTATCTTTAAGCACCAGTTTATGTATAGAGGATATATTATAATTTACTCCGCCGGCATATTGTGCTAATCTATGGATATCAAAGCAAAAACTTTAGAAATTATCACTGCAGCTGTTGTATCCTAATATACTTTTTTGAATACAATAAAATATACGTGTGATTTTTCAAAAAAGTGTAAATAATTATTCATAAGCTAGTAAAAGAGGGGTTGGTATTTTGTCATTTAATTTTATAAAAGATAAGGATAAAAAAGTTCATTTTATTGGAATAGGCGGAATCAGCATGAGCGGTCTTGCTGCTGTGCTTCTTAATGCCGGCTATAAAGTCTCCGGTTCAGATGCAAAAGGATCTCATATAACAGAAAATTTAAAAGCTCTGGGAGCAGAAATTTACATAGGACATAATGCCTCTAATATTGAGGATGTAGACTTAGTAGTATACACTGCAGCTATTTCTCAGGATAATCCAGAGCTTTGCTATGCCATTAATAATAATATAACTCATATGGATAGAGCAGAATTCTTAGGACACATAATGCAGGGACATAAATATAATGTTGCTGTAGCTGGAACCCATGGAAAAACCACCTGCACATCTATGATTTCCCATGTAGCTTTAGAAGCTGATCTTGATCCCACCATACTGGTAGGCGGAGAGCTGGATGCTATAAAGGGAAATTTCCGTGTTGGTGATAGTGAATATTTTATTACAGAGGCCTGTGAGTATAAAGCATCATTTTTAAAATTCTTCCCATATATAGGAATTATACTTAATATAGATGCAGATCATCTGGATTATTACAGAGATATAGACCATATCACAGAAACCTTTAAAGAATTTGCAGACCTTATTCCCGAGGATGGCTATCTTATAGGCTGTGCAGAAGATGACAGGGTTTCAGATATATTGTCCAAGGCAAAGTGCAATGTAATAAGCTATGGAATCAATAAAGGAGAGCTGACGGCAAGTAATATAACCTACGACGAGAAGGGTTCTCCTACCTTTGATGTGTGCCGTGGAGGTGATAAATTATTCAGCCTTAAGCTTTCAGTACCTGGAAGGCACAATATTTTAAACGCTTTATGTGCATCTGCGGTAGCATTGATATTTAATACCTCCTACGAAGCAGTAATTCATGGTCTTAAAAGCTTCAAAGGAGCCCATAAAAGATTTGAATTTAAAGGAGTAAAAGATGGCGTTACAGTGATTGATGATTACGCACACCACCCTACAGAGATAAAAACTACTTTTTCAACAGCTAAAAGCTATCCTCACAACAAAATATACTGTGTATTTCAGCCTCATACCTACACAAGGACTAAAAGCCTCTTTAAAGAATTCACAGAATGCTTTGAAGGTGCCGATGAATTAATATTAATGGATATATATGCAGCAAGGGAAAAAGACACAGGCGAAATTACCTCTGATATGCTTGGCGATGCTATAAGGGCTAAAGGAATTCACTGTGTAAATGTACATTCTCATGAAGAAGCCTTAAGTCATGTAGAAAAAAAGCTGTCAAAAGGTGACCTTCTTCTTACAGTAGGTGCCGGCGATGTAGTTAAAGTTGGAGAAATGTATTTAAATAAATAGCAGATTTTGTAGATATTTATCGCAAATAAATTACTAAATAATAAAAATAATTATTGATTCTTTACCAAAACTACTGTAATATGGAAATATAATTCATTATTTTATAAGAAAGGAGATAGGAATATGATTACTAATAAGTTTAATAACTCAGCGAAATTAACATCAACTAAATATGTAATTGATGGCCTATCTTTGTTCTTGGTGCATTAATAATAGTGAATTTTATTCATTTGAATTAATAACAAAGCCCAGGCTATCTTCCTGTGGCTTTTTTAATTTTTATAAAACTATCTGTTGATTAAGCCTTGGGTTTTCCATGGCTTTTTTATTTTTTGAATATTAATACAAATGCACCGACTCAATAAATCAAGGGCATTATGAAGGTTTATATAAATGTCAGTTTGCTTGCAAAGGAGGTTTAAGCAAAAATGAAAAGGATTTTTAATTATGTACTGAAATACAAACTTCTGCTTTTTATACCTACTATAGCTATGGTTTGTGTTATTGCTGCAGATGCTGTCACTCCCTATATAACCAAACTTATTATAGATAGGGTTATAATCTTAAAGGAATTTTCCATTTTAAAGTATCTGCTTGGAATTATGATGGTTATTACTATTACTAAGGCAGTCATCGGATATGTTAGGGAATATCTCTTTGATGTGCTTTCTGCAAAGGTCAATGAAGACATTAAAAATGATCTTTTTAATCATATTCAAAGTCTGCAGTTTAGCTATTTTGACAATATGAATACCGGGGAGCTTATGTCCAGGATAGGCGAAGACGTAGATAATATCTGGAGGACTATTTCCTTTGGTTTAAGACTCTTCGTTGAAAATATTTTTTATTTTCTGTTAAGTTCTATAATTTTATTTTCTTTAAACTGGAAGCTTGCAGTAGCTTGTATAAGCATAATGATCCCCATAGGCTATATAGCAGTTAAGCTTGAGAATACTATATTAAAAAGCTATGAAGAAATATCAGATCAAGCTGCTGTAATAAACACCACAGCACAGGAAAATATAGCTGGAGTAAGACTGGTTAAAGCTTTCGCCAGAGAAAAACACGAAATTTTAAAATTTCTTAAAATGAATCGTACAAATTATGATTTAAATATGTCTCAGGCAAGAAGTTTAGCTAAGTATTATCCCCCAATTGAACTACTCACTAACTTCTCTATTATTATAATGATTATCTTTGGAGGAGTTTTAGTGATTAATAAATCCATGACTATAGGTACTTTGGTGGCCTTCAGCCAGTATATAGGAAACCTTATCTGGCCCATGAGGAACCTGGGATGGCTCACTAATATGCTTGCACAAAATAAAGCCTCTTCAAAAAAAGTATTCGATATTATGGATACGGAGCCATCTATAAAGACTCCGGAAAATGCATCCTCACCGGAATCTATTAAAGGTGATATTGAGTTTAAAGACGTTTCCTTTAAGTACAATGACGAAACAGTACTTAGGGATATAAACCTTAAGATTTCTGCCGGAAGTACAGTGGCAGTAATGGGAGGAACGGGCTCAGGAAAGTCTACCCTTCTCCATCTAATAGGAAGATACTATGATGTATCCCAGGGTGAAGTTAAGGTGGACGGTATAAATGTTAAGGAAATCAATCTTAACTCCTTGAGAAGTCATATGTCGGTAATTCCTGAGGACACCTTCTTATTTTCCGATTCAATTGAGGAAAATATTAAATTCGGAAAGAGGAGTGCCTCTATGGATGAAATAGAAACTGCCTGTAGGACAGCCTGCTGTTATGATTTTATAACAGAGTTTGAAGAAGGCTTTGACACCTTAGTTGGAGAAAGGGGAATAGGTCTCTCCGGAGGGCAGAAACAAAGGATATCCATTGCCAGAGCATTAGTCAGGGATGCTTCTATACTGATATTGGATGATGCTACTTCTGCATTGGATATGGATACAGAATATAATCTTCTGAAAAATTTAAATGAGAGAGCCAAACAATGTACAACCTTCATAATTGCTCACAGAATATCTGCAGTTAAAAATGCAGATAAGATTATATTCTTAGAAAACGGAACTATTTTAGAAGAAGGAACTCATGATGAGCTTCTAAAGCTTAAAGGCAGATATTATGAAATATACTGCGAACAATTTAAAGATTTTCAGTCCTTTGAAAGCGAGGTGGTATAATGGCTAAGAATACTGTAAAACAGGATGAAGATCTTCAAAGGCACTCTAAATTAGAGATTATAGGGAGGCTTATGAAATATTTAAAGCCCTATAAAATAAAGGCCTTATTTGTAATACTGCTTATGATTTTTGTTATGATCTGCGGTATCTTAAATCCTTATCTTCTTAAGGTAGCTATAGATAATAATATACAAAAAGGAGATATAAAAGGACTGCTTATTATAGGAGCTGTGCTTCTTGTACTAAACAGTCTGGCTGCTTTAGCTACCAGGATAAGATTGATATCCATGTCTTCAATTACAAATAATATTTTGATAAATATTAGGGAAGAGCTTTATACCCATATTCAAAAGCTATCCTTCTCCTTTTTTGATAACAGACCTGTAGGAAAAATACTCGCCAGGGTTATCGGTGATGTAAATGCACTTCAGGAACTATTTTCCAATAGTATAACAAGTTTTATCCCAGAACTTTTAAGCCTTGTATGCGTTGCCTTTATGATGTTTTATATGAACTTCAAACTGGCTTTGGCAAGTATAATAATTCTTCCCTTGCTTTTTATAAGCATGTTTAAGGTAGAAACGGTATCAAGAAAAAGGTGGGATGCTTATAGAAAAAAACGTTCTAACTTAAATGCTTTTACCCATGAGGATTTTGCAGGAATAAAGGTTGTTCAAGCCTTTGCCAACGAAAAGAACACCTCTAATTCCTTTAAAGATTTGGTCAAGACTCTTATGGATTCCTTTATAAGCACAGTAAGACTCAACGACCTCTTCTGGCCACTAGTGGAGTTGTCCTGGGGAGCCGGAACGGTGATAGTATTTATGGTGGGAGTCAACTTAATAATTGAAGGGAATATTTCCGTAGGTACACTGATAGCCTTTACAATGTATATAGGCATGTTTTGGAGACCTATCATGAATATAAGCAACTTCTATAATACCCTGATATCAAACTTCTCCGCAGCAGAAAGGATTTTCGACATATTAGATATCAAGCCGGATATAGTTGACCTTAAAAATGCGGTTAAAATGCCTAAGATAAAGGGAAATGTAGAATTTAAAGAAGTTACCTTTTATTATGAAGAAGGTAATCCTGTACTGAACAATGTGAGCTTTAAAGTATCCCCGGGAGAAACTATAGCTCTTGTAGGAGCTACAGGTGCAGGTAAGACAACCATTACCTCACTTTTGAGCAGATTTTACGACACTCAAATAGGTGAAGTGCTCATCGATGGCAAAAACATTAAAAATGTAGAACTGGAGTCCCTCAGATCACAAATGGGAATAATGCTTCAAGACACCTTCCTCTTCTCCGCTACCATAAAAGAAAATATAAGATATGGAAAGCTTGATGCCACTGATGAAGAAGTCATAGCCGCTGCAAAAGCAGTTAATGCACACCAATTCATCATAAAGATGGAAAAGGGCTACGATACAGAAGTTAATGAAAGAGGATCAAGACTTTCTCTAGGCCAAAGACAGCTCATATCCTTTGCCAGAGCAATGCTTGCCAACCCTAGGATATTAATTTTGGATGAAGCTACATCCAACATTGATACCTTCACAGAAAAGCTTGTTCAGCAAGGTATAAAAAAGTTATTAAGAGGAAGAACCTCCTTTGTTATAGCTCATAGGCTCTCCACCATAAGGGATTGTGACCGAATTATGGTTATTGACGAAGGAGAAATAAAAGAAAGCGGTTCTCATGATGAACTTCTCTCCCAAAAAGGCATATACTACAGCCTATACATGGCCCAATACAGATTCCTCAACGAAGGCGCCTAAACAAATTGCCCCCATAAAAAGGAAGCACCCCAGGGGTT
>NZ_CCXI01000131.1 GCF_000820705.1 Clostridium polynesiense
GGAGCACCCCTGGGGTATTTACATTTAATTCCTACTATTTTATTTTTTCTCTTATGGTGTTTTCTATTTCCCCTTCTTCAGGGAATCTGGCTAATTCCTTTTTGGAAAACAAAAGGTCATCATTCAGTTTAATTTCGAATACTCCTCCGGAAGAAGGAATTAAATTTAATTCCTCTATACTGTTTTTATGCTCACTCAGCAAAGTCTCAGCCAGGCTCACGGCCCGTCCAACATATCCTCAGGAAGTACAGTATTCTACGCTTATCTTAACTTTTTCCATAACCAACACTCCTCTTGTCAATTTAATTTCATTAAAAATATTTTACCAATTTTACAAGTGTAAATACCATGAATTAAATGTTAATTATTGTATTTTTACTCAAGAATATTTTAATGTATTTTGTACATCTTAATTAATAGGACTTACAAAAGAAGATATTTCGGAGGTTGCTTATGAAAAAGAGCCCTTTATTTATGATAACCTTATTAATATTACTTTTCTCATATAATATAATAGATGTTAATGCCTCAGTAAATATAGGAAAAGAGGATATAAATAAATCAGATAAGGAAAAAAAAGCCTCTTATGTAGTATTAATAGATGTTAATGAACTGAGGCTTTTTCTAATTGATAAAAATACCAACAATATAATCAAAAACTATCCAGTTGCCTTGGGCAGACTGGATCTTCCCTCTCCTTTAGGTACCTGGAAAATTATTAATAAAGGTCAATGGGATGAAGGTTTTGGAGGCAGATGGCTTGGCTTAAATGTTCCTTGGGGAACTTATGGCATTCACGGCACTACAAGACCTTCTTCCATCGGAAGTTATGCTTCTCATGGATGCATTAGAATGTTTAATTCTGATATAAAGGAATTATATGACTACGTTCCCTATGGAACTACAGTTATTATTTACGGAGGCTCCAGCTGGCTGTTTACAAACTATTACAGAGTTATCCTTCCTGGAGACAGAGGTGCTGATGTCTACGATATTCAAAGACGGTTAAAGGATTTAGGTTACTACAAGGGAACTTTGGACGGAATATATGGAGAAGGAATGAAAGCTGTGATTATTAAAGTCCGAAAAGAACACAACCTTACCCCTTCCCATAATATAGATCATGATTTTTTAAAAACTATAGGAATAATAAAATTTGAATAATCCAGGTAAACTCCAGAGCATACAAGGATAATTCTCAACTATAGGAAGTATAAAATTCAAATAATTAATTAAACTTTGATTTTCTTATATCAAATATTTTAATAGTAAGATATATAAGCGCCATACAGTAGATTAAAACCAATGGAACAAGCCAAGTGAACTGAAAATTCTTAAGTTCATTGGCACTGCTTAACAGATGATGAGGAAAGTATGCCGCTATTTTATTAATACTATCCACAGCTGAAAGTATATAAGTCACTGCTAAGGTCATAATACCCGCAGCAAAGCTTTTTGAAACCATAGAACTAAAAAACATGGTTAAGGCGATTATAAAACAGTAATATAAACTGTGATAGTAAAAGCTGTGAATCATGTTTGTAAGCCTTAGATTTCCCTCGGAATATAGTATATTAATATAATAATAATTTACTAAAAACCCTGCAAATACAGCAATGATTACAAAAAAGACAAAATGCATATATTTAGCTATGACAATTCCTTTTAATTCAGCTCCCTTTGATAGCGGAATTATAATCCTTTTAGACTTGATTTCTTCACAGATAGTGGAGGCTATAACAAAGACAATAACCATATTTCCTATTTGGAAAAGATCCTTAAAGTAGTTCAGCGCAGCAGCTTCCCTTGTAACCTTAAACAGCGAGGTTAACCCCCCTGGTATCTGGCTTTCAAGAATCCTTGGAAGAAGCTTTAAAAGAATAGGATCAAAGACAGCAAAAAATATAATTGCTGCAGCTACTATAAGGTACTTATGCTGCCTTTTTGCCTCCAAAACTTCTTTATTAAAGTAAGCTTTAAAGCTGTTCATTATCTCCCACCGTCCTTTTAAATATATCTTCCATACTCATATTTCTCAGATTGTAGCTTTTAATAATTCCTCCTGCTTTAATAATTTCAGGTATAAGCTGCCGTCTCCCTGCATCATTATCTTTAAAAAGCACGGAAAGCCTTTCCTTTTCTACAATAATATCTTCTATCCAGTAAAAATCAGAAAGTCTGTGAGCAATATTTTCTAAATCCCCCTCTATTTCCACATCATATATAGGCTTGATATATTTCTCTTTTAAGACTTTCAGCTCCTCCGTTACCAATATCCTTCCTTTTTCAATAATGGTAATATAATCGCAAATTCTTTCTACATCATTTAGGATATGAGTGGATAAAAATACTGTACTTCCCTGATTCTTAAGCTTCAATACAAATTCCAGAATTTCTGCTCTTCCCTCGGGGTCAAGTGCAGAAGTAGGTTCATCCAGAATTATAAATTCCGGATTGTTAAAAATGGCGCTGATAATAGATAGTTTCTGCTTCATCCCTCCTGAATACTGCCCTATAAGCTTTCTCCCTTGTTCCTTTAAATTCATAAACTCTAAAAACATCTCGATTCTACTTCTTGCTTCCCTGCTATTCAGTTTCGTTATCTTTGCCAGAAATCTGAGATACTCTTCAGCAGTCATATAATCATAAAAATGATGTTCCTGTGGGGAATATCCTATATTTTTTAAAATGGTGCTTTTATTCCTTTCATAGGATTTATCTCTGTAAATGATACTTCCGGATTCATAATTTAAAATTCCTGCCAATATATTCATGGTGGTTGTTTTCCCTGCACCGTTTCTGCCTAAAAACCCATGAATACTTCCTTCTCTTATTTCGAAGCTGATATTTTCTAAGGCTTTAAAGCCTCCAAAGCTTTTATTTAACCTTTCAACCTTTAACATAATAAATACATCCTTTTATTTGTTTTTTATTTCTTATGCTTTCATACTTAAAATCAATATTTTTCTCTTCCGAATAGGAGATATGAAAGTGGCCCTAAAGTGCTAACTAGTAAAATAATTACCACCCAAACAGTTTTAGGAAAGTATTTAACTTTATCCTTTCTTATTATCACAAGACAGAAGATTTTTAATAGAAACTCCAATAGTATAACCGGTGCAAGGAGCTTTAATAATTCTATACCTTCATTCATATAATTAATTCCTCCTTTTTAAATTCATTAATTAAACGGAGGAGAAAATAAAATAGTTCACTTGTAATTCTTTAATCTTAAATGAATTTAATATATTATAAATATAAACATTTAACTTGATATTTTTATAGAAGGAAGGTGGACTAGCTTTTGTGCTATGTTTATATATTGCAATGCAGCGATGACACACTATATACAGGATGGACTAATAATTTAGAAAAAAGATTAGAAACTCACTCTAAGGGAAAAGGTGCTAAATACACAAGATGCCGTCTTCCTGTAAAACTAGTCTATTTTGAAAGCCATGAAGACAAAATCTCAGCTCAAAAAAGAGAATATGCTATTAAAAAGCTTACACGGGAACAAAAATTAAAATTAATAAAAAAAGCCCCAGAGTTAATCAGTTAACTCTGCGGCTTTTTCCTCTATTAATAATACATTTCCCCTTAGTGATTATTTATATTTTACCATTAACAGGGTCAATAATCAAATGAACATATAAAATTTACTTTTTATCTTTATCCTTTTTCCATCTGACCTTTCGGGAAAACCATAGATAAATCAACAGATTGGTAGGTGTATTAAGAGTGCACAGGATTCCCCATATCCAATACCCCTTTATCCCTCTTTTTTTCCCGTCGTTAAATACCCAAAAACCCTGAAAAAGTAGGAGTGGAATAAGGAAAATCAAAAGAATTTTTTCTAATTCTGTAAGCATTCTTATCTCTCCTCTTTAATTTTTTTGCAGCTGTATGCAAAAAAGGTAATAATTATAAAGGTAACAACTAACTGAATAGCAATAAATACCTTAAATCCTCCTAAAAATCCTAAGGTAAATAATAAAAAGAGAACAGCAAAAGCACTTACAAGAAAATATACATTTTCTTTTTTATCTTCTTTATCTTCTCTAAGGGCTTCTCCCTCACTGATTATAGATAAAAAATCTATATTCTCTAAATTCTTATCCTTTACCTTATCCATTAAAGTCTTCATTTCATAAAGATCTTTTTTAATATTATCTTCAGAAGCTTTTTCAAGATCATATTTATCCCTTTTCTCCAATCCTTCATAAAAATCATCTATAGCCTTATGAAGCTTATGGGAGTTATTAAGCCCTTCAGTTTTCTTCATTCATCATTCCCCTTTCCTTCAACTTTTTCAAAATATCTTTTATGGAATTATGAAGTCTTGACCTTACTGTACCCACCGGACACTTCATAATTTCAGCTATCTCTTCATATTTAAAATTATAATAATGCTTTAATATGAATACAGTCCTTTTTTCATAAGGCAGCTCCTTAATTATATTCATGACATTTCTATATTCAATAAGCTCCATTACTCTATCCTCTACTTCTACAGCGCCTCCCTGTACCTCTTCCATGTATACAAGCCTTTTATTTTTTCGTAAATAATCTCTATAAAGATTCGTAGCTATAGTAATAAGCCAGGTAGAAAATTTTGCTTTAGGAGTAAAGCTTTTAATATTTATTACCGCTTTTAAAAGAGCTTCCTGGACTATATCCTTAGCCAGTTCTTCGTCGCAGCAAAGCTTTAATACATAACCTGATAAAATCTTATAATTATCAGTAAAAAGCTGATTTAATGCACTTTTATTACCTTGTTTTGCCCTTTCTACAAGCTCCCATTCCAGCAAAAGCATCCCTCCTTAAGAATTACCTCGCTAATTTAACTATCTATCTACACTTTTAGTTCAATTAAATAATTAAAATATTAATTTATAAAGTATTTTTTATAAAATCCACATTTTATATTTTTACAATTTTTGTAGAATCTTAATTTAATATTACCATAATAAACATATATATTTTAAAAGCTAATTAATGGTATAATATTTCAGTAATAATTAACCTCTAGGTATAAGTATAATTCTAATACCTAGGTAAACTATTATTACCCTATATTCGTAACGTAAGTTTGAGGTGGTGTAAACTTGAGAATTGCATGTATAAGTGATATTCACGGAAATATTTATGCACTGAAAAAGGTGCTTGAAAACATTGATGATAACAACATCGATCAGATAATATGTCTTGGAGATTTAACCGGTTACGGCCCTCATCCAAATGAAGTTGTAGCTCTTATAAGAAGAAGAAAAATCCTCTGCCTTAAAGGTAATTACGACGCCTCAGTGGCAGATAATGAGTTTACTTATATAAGAGATACCTCCATCAACAGTTTTTCTCTCCCCTGGACTTCAGAGGAGCTTAGAATTTCACACAAATATTACCTCCACAGCCTTCCTGAAAACTTATCTTTAACCTTTGAAGATAAAAAGATTCTATTCGTTCATGGAAGCCCAAGAAGTATTAACGAATACTTGAAAGAAGACTCGTTAGAGGCTATGGAAAATATGTCAGAGCTCCCTTACGATATTTTGGTCTGTGCCCATACTCACATACCCTATGTAAAGGAATATGGCAATAAAATTCTAATAAACGACGGAAGCGTCGGAAAGCCTAAAAACGGTAAACCTCATTCAACTTATGCAATTATAGATATTAAAAAAAACAGTGATGTAAAAGTAGAAATTAAAGAAGTTGAATATGATGTATCAAAAATCATAAAAGATATGGAAATTAAGGACTTCCCTTATGCTTTAATAAATTCCATTAAATCAGGAGTTGAATAATATTATTTTAATTTAAAGCACTAAAAATAAAAAATTTAAATTCAACAAAAAAAATCACCTAAATTAGTTAACCTGTATTTTTACCATAACTAAATTAGGTGATTATTATATTAATAAATCTAATATGTCTATTTTCTTTCAATTATGCTTATCTCTCCATTTTTCTCTAGTATTGCAAGCTCTACTTCTTTTAAACTGGTTAATCCGTTTTCTCTTACATTTGACATTAAATCATCTAAAGCCAATCTTTCTGCTTTAAGATTTTTGTGATTTACCTCTCCTTTATAAACCAAAAGCATAGGTTCTCCTTCTATCTTCCTTGCAAGCCTTGGCTTTTTCCAAAACAAATAATTTATCACGTAATTAAGAACCATCAAAAATGCAGCAGCAAGTACACCTTCAAAAAATCCTTCCTTTCCTTCTAAAACTGAATGTCCGGCAAATTCACTTATTATCAGTATAAAAACATAATCCATCATCGTAAGCTCCCCCATATCTTTTCTTCCAATGAGTCTGAGCCCAAACATCATAAATAAGTAAATAAAGATAGTTTTTACTATAATCAATGCATAATTCATTAAACCCCTCCTTACTCTTCCTCAAAATTATAAAGAATATTTATTAAATTTCTGTCCTTTTGCTGTTAACTAAAAGTTAAATTCACAAATTATCACTTTTAAAAAATATCAGCATATATTAAAACTGTGGTTAAATATTTTATGGAGGTACTTATGTACTATACCGATGAGAACAACAATTTAAATTCCTTCTTCTGGGGTAATGACAACATAAATTCAGAGTCTCCAGCCAATACTTTATTCGATGATTCTGCCATTCCTGCTAATTCTAATTCCTTAGGCATTGATAACCAAAAGACTCCCCCTGCTTCACAGCAGGGAACTACTCCTACTGCAGAACCCGGTACATCCATGGGTTATCCTATGACTGGGGATTATACTTTTCCTCAGCAAGGCCCTTCTATGGGTTATCCAATGATGGGAGGTTATCCAATGACTCAGGGAAGCCCTTCTATGGGTTATCCAAGCATGGGCTGGTCTCCTGTTCTTCCAGGAACGCCTCCTATGGGAGTTCCATCAAATCAAATTCCTACATCAATGGGCTATCCCATGATGGGAAGCTACCCTATGTCTCAGGGAGGTCCATCTATGGGTTATCCAGGTATGGGGTGGTCTCCTATGATTCCTGGTGCAGCAATGGGTTACCCTATGCCTCAACCTTATCCTTTTATGGGATGTCCTATGATGGGAGGTTATCCAATGCCTCAGGGAAGCCCTTTTATGGGATATCCAATGATGGAGAATATGCAGCAGCCTCAGCAAATGCCTTCTATGCCACAGATGGAAGAAACCGAATCAGCAAGGCAAAAAGGCAGACCAAAAGGATATTATCATAAAAACTATTATAAGAGGCCCCATTACCATTATTCATACCCCTACTACCACTATCAGCATCCTTATCACCATCATTATTATGACTATGATAATTATCCATACTATTGGATGTATCCTCTTCTATATAATATTTTGGATGACTACGACTAAGATCCCTAAGGGCTACTAAAGTTTCACTAATTAATAACAACTATATTTTCATCTTTCTCATGAAAAAGGCTGTGATTACTAATTATCACAGCCTTTCATTCATTATTTTAAGGATTATTTTTTATAAACCAGTTCCCCCACTATTGGTACCTCAGCTAATATCATTTCATTATTATGGCAGTTTTCAAACTCCTTTGTTAAATCTCTCCCTGCTGTAACTCCAAAATGACTGCCTCCTGCCCATGGTCCTAGCCTGCTGACATCATATACTTTCCCGTTTATCGCTACGTAAGCAGGTTTCCCTCCCCTGCCGTTATAATTGCTAAGCTCCTCAATGGTAAATTCCTTTACCCTGTTCACAGCCTCCTCTTTACTAAACATCTGAGAATTCCTTAGTAAAGTGTTCTCTTCCAAATCATTTAATCTTCTAACAGGAGTATTGCGCATATTTTTCACTCTGCATTCTCCTAAAAAGTCTTCTATTTCTTCGCATTTATTTAAGAATGCTCTTTTATACTCCTTTCTGATCATTGATGTTGCTCCGTACACCATACCCTGCTTTAAATAGCACAGTTCCTGATATTTATTGTCAAGAATATGCTGTAAGTACTCTGTCATTTAACCACCTCTAAAATATTGGATATCAATTATATATATGAAGTTTTAAAAAGATTAGTGATTAAAATTAATTAAATTGCAAATAATAAAAGTAGTTGATTATTTTATATAAATACTGTAGAATTAAAATCAAATTATGATGTTAATTACTGTGATGAGAAGAGTAGATATAAGAAGTAGTTTCAGCGAGTGGATATTGGTGGAAGATCCATACGAGGCTTATATTGAAGAACATCTCTGAGTATCTAACCGAACTCCTTATGGATAGTAGACTTAGACGGAATCAGTACCGTTAATACTGAACAGCATGTTAGTGCTGATAGAGTGGTCATTTATGACAAGTAGGGTGGTACCGCGAGCAATGCCTTCGTCCCTTTTGGATGAATGGCTTTTTTTATTTGAAAATAATAAATAGTAAGAAGGGATGATAAAAATGACTATGGTTGCAGTTAAAAATCTCTATAGAGATGGAAAGCAATTTTACGGACAAAAAGTTCAGGTTTCAGGATGGATAAGAACCTTAAGATCTTCCAATGCTTTTGGATTTATTGAATTAAACGATGGAACCTTTTTCAAAAATCTTCAGGTAGTAATTGACACAAAACTGGATAACTTTAAAGAAGTATCTAAACTTCCTATAAGCTCCAGCATCAGGGTATCTGGTACTATAGTAGAAACACCGGATTCAAAACAGCCTTTTGAAATTCATGCAGAATCTGTAGAGGTTGAAGGACTTTCTTCCCACGATTATCCTCTTCAGAAAAAGAGACATACTTTTGAATACTTAAGGACAATTGCTCACTTAAGACCTAGAAGCAATGCTTTTTCTGCAGTATTTAGAGTTAGATCCGTAGCAGCTTTTGCTATTCATAAATTCTTCCAGGAAAGAAACTTTGTATACACTCATACTCCAATAATAACAGCCAGCGATGCAGAGGGTGCCGGTGAAATGTTCCACGTCACCACATTAAACCTAGACAGTCCTGCAAAAACAAAAGAAGGTGCTGTGGACTTTTCTCAGGATTTCTTTGGAAAATCTGCAAACTTAACGGTTTCAGGACAGCTTAACGCTGAATGTTATGCTTTGGCATTTAGAAATGTATACACCTTTGGGCCTACCTTTAGAGCTGAAAATTCAAACACTGCAAGACATGCAGCTGAATTTTGGATGATAGAGCCTGAAATAGCCTTTGCTGAGCTTGCTGATGACATGCAGCTTGCAGAAGATATGCTTAAATATGTTATAAAATATGTTATGGATGAATGTAAAGAAGAACTTGAATTCTTTAACTCCTTCATAGATAAGACCCTTCTGGAAAGGTTAAATCATATTGTTAATTCTGAATTTGGCAAGGTTACCTACACAGAAGCAGTAGATATACTAAAAAAATCCGGCAAGAAATTTGATTATGAGGTTCAATGGGGTATTGACCTTCAGACAGAACATGAGAGATATCTAACTGAAGAAGTATTTAAAAAGCCTGTTTTTGTAACGGATTATCCAAAGGAAATTAAAGCTTTTTATATGAGACTAAATGACGACGGAAAAACTGTAGCTGCTATGGACTGCTTAGTTCCTGGAGTAGGAGAAATCATCGGAGGAAGCCAGAGAGAAGAAAGAATAGATATCCTTGAAAAGAGGATGGAGGAGTTAGATCTCAATAAAGAAGATTACTGGTGGTATTTAGAGCTTAGGAAGTTTGGCGGTACTAAACACGCAGGCTTTGGACTTGGCTTTGAAAGACTTATAATGTATATAACAGGAATGCAGAATATCAGAGACGTAATTCCATTCCCAAGAACACCAAATAATGCCGAATTTTAAAAAGCAATAAAATAGAAAACAGGATTTTGCTTAGAATAATAAGCAAAATCCTGTTTTTCTTCAACTAAACCACTATTAAATCCTTAGTAAATTTATTGAGCACTTCAACTCCATTTTCCGTAACCAGAACTAAGTCCTCTATCCTCACTCCTACATCTCCTGGAAGATATATTCCGGGCTCAATGGAGAATATCATACCTGGTGCTACTTCCTCAGTATTTACTGAACTTACGTCGCCAAAGTCATGAACCTCTATTCCTATGGAATGTCCTGTTCTATGGGTAAAGTATTTTCCATATCCGGACTTTTCTATAACCTCTCTTGCTGCTTTATCTATATCACAAAATCTTACTCCAGGCTTTACTGCCTCAATTCCTTTTAAATTCGCTTCCTTAACCAGCTCATATACCTTTCTATGTTCTTCACTTACATTTTTATAAAATACCGTTCTTGTCATATCAGAGCAGTAGTGCTTTCTCACTCCTCCTATATCAAAAATAACGTTATTTCCGGGTTTAACTGTAGAAGCATCAGGCTCATGATGGGGATCAGCTCCATTTGCACCGTAAGCTATAATAGGTGAAAATGAAAATCCTTCTGCATTTTCCTCTTCAAAAATATCAGCCAAAATACTCACCATTTTCTTTTCGCTGTATTCCTGACAAAGTGACTTAACAGCCTTTGACATTACATTATCATTTATCCTTGAAGACTCCCTCATCATTTCTATTTCTTCTTTATCCTTTATCATCCTTGCTCTGTCTATAATAGGAGAACCGTTAACAAAATTTTTACAAGCATTTCTTTCTATCAATTTAATAAGAAAATGTGCCGGCCAAAATTTATCCACACCTAAGGTCTTGTCTTTATCCACAATGTTAGTTAATTTAGCAATAGGATCATCAGTATCCTTATACCAAATAATATCTACACCTTCTATATCCTCTACAGGAAAGAGTTCATTTACTATAAGCTTATTATCTCCATCTGTGTTTATATATAATGTCAGCATCCTCTCTCCTGGTTCAATCCATCTTCCGGTTAAATAAAAAATTGAAGCTGGGGAAGACAGGATCATCTGGGGTACATTCTGACTCTCCATTGATTTGATAATATTATTTAATCTCTGATATTTCATCCCTTTACCTCCATATTAAATTCAAAGAATTATAGCTAAATTATACCATAGATAAAAAGCTTAAATCATTATTCCTTTATGATAAAAACTATTAAAGTTCTTAAAGCTGTTTTTATATAAAATTTTAACCTATTTGTATCTTTTTATAATAAAAAAAAGTGTATAATAACTTATCGAATTAGAAATATAAATCACGGAATAACATATATCCTTTTCGAGGTGACTATTTTGGATTTTGATGTATTTTTTATATTAAAAGCTATAGTAATAGCTATAGTTGAGGGGATAACAGAATTCTTACCTATATCCTCAACAGGTCACATGATTTTAGTTGGTCATTTTATTGGATTTGAAGGTTCCTTTGAAAAACTCTTTGAAATAGTTATTCAATTTGGTGCTATATTAGCTATAGTAGTTTTATTTAAAGATAAAATTTTTAATTCCTTTAAAAACCTTTCTCCCGGTGAGTATGGCTTTAAGCTATGGACGAATATATTCATAGCGGTAATACCTGCTGTAGTGGTGGGGCTGTTTCTACATGAAAAAGTAACCCAGACCCTTATGCGACCTTTTCCTGTAGCCCTTTCACTGGTCATCGGGGGGTTATTTATGATATACGCTGAGAAGAAATTTCGTAATAAGAATAAAATACTTCATATTGAAGATGTATCCTTTAAAAATGCATTTTTTATAGGATTATTTCAAATTTTAGCTATCCTTTTACCTGGTTTTTCAAGGTCAGCATCAACGATTATTGGAAGCTGGATAATCGGTTTATCCGCTGTAACAGGAGCCGAATTTGCATTCTTTTTAGCATTGCCAACGGTATTCGGAGCTTCTTTATACGCTCTGCTGAATATCGGCTTTGTTTTATCTGTAAAAGAGATTGCAGCACTTATTATAGGTTTTTCTATATCCTTCTTAATAGCATTGGTAGTAGTAGAGCAATTTGTCAACTATATAAAGTACCAATCTCTGAAGGGTTTCGCAGTATACAGGATTCTCTTAGGCTTATTGATAATAATATTACACTTGTTTAATATTATTTAATTACATAAAAAATAAAGTACCAAGTAATTTCTTTTGTTTAGTAAGCTAAGCAGAATAAATTGCTTGGTACTTTTATTTTAGGGATACTGAATCATCTTAGAACTTCTGTATGTAATACTGCTCTTCTCTTTTAATTTCCCTTCCTCCTTATGAGTATTACTTATGGCTGATGCTAAAACTAATGAAAGTATAGATGCAAAAGCTGCAAGTCTTATAAATTTTCTTATCACAATTACCCCTCCTAAGAATCTTTGTTAGTAGGTTGCGGCAAAATAATAAAATTATTACTTTTTCTGAAAGTTTTATGTTTTTTATTTCAAGGATTTAAGGGAGTGATTTTTATGGAGAAAATAAAACATATATGTATGATTTTATTATCTGTGATTTTATCTTTCATCCTATTTGAAATACTGTACTATTTTACAGCTCAAGGGATTTACCATGGAAACATTCCAAGCTTTCAATTTGATTATGTAGACGGCACAAAAATTCATTATCATGAGGAAGGCAATGGAGAGCCTATACTGTTAATTCACGGTTATATGAGCTCTTTGAATTTTTTTGACCCTATTTTTAAAGAGCTATCTAAAAATTACAGGGTAATTGCAGTTGATATGCCTGGTTATGGTCTTTCAGATAAAAGGCCAGAATTGATCTACACTAAGGAATACACCGCTGACTTACTGGTAAAATTTTTACATCAAAAGGACATCCAGGCTTTTTATCTTTTAGGACATTCTATGGGAGGCGAAGTATCATTAAATATAGCTCATAAATATCCCAATGAGGTAAAAAAACTCATACTGGTTAATAGCACCGGTTATTTCGAAACACCTAAGAATAAAGCCCCCGCACTTTTACAAAAGCTGGCAATAGGAAGCTTTACCCTTCACTCTATAGTAGGGAATAAAAATCTTTATAACAAAAGAAAAATGTATCCTTCTTACTTAGAAAGAATCTACTGTATTAATTCCTCAACTCCTAAGGACACAATATATAAAATCAATGCACATAATGACAGCGGCAGGCTTAAAAGCAGCATTAAACATATAAAAACTCCAACTCTCATTATTTGGGGAAAAGAAGATGAAGTTGTACCTTCTGAGAACGGAATTTTCTTTTCAAAGGATCTCCCCAATAATAGGCTGGTATTATTCAAAAAAACCGGTCATATACCTTTTTTTGAATATGAAAAGGAGTTTATATATGAACTGACTAACTTTTTAAGAGATTATAGAAAATAGTGGCAGTAGTTTAATAAAATTAAATCATAATAAATGCTATAATATAGGTAATGAAACCGTTAAGCAGTACGAGTTTTTAACTGTATCAAAATATTATTTGCTTATCATTTAAGGGGGGGAAAACTTAGTGAGCACATCTGTCAATGAAAAAGGAGGAAAATATATGTGGGTAATTTTTGCTCTTTTGTCAGCATTTTTTGCTGCAGCTACATCTATATTAGCTAAAATAGGAATTGAAGGTATTAATTCTAATCTTGCAACAGCAATACGTACAGTAGTAGTACTTATTATGGCATGGGGAATAGTTTTTATTACCGGTACTCAGAGTGGAATCACAAGCATAAGCCAAAAAAGCTGGATTTTTCTAGTGCTTTCCGGAATAGCCACAGGGCTTTCCTGGCTTTTTTACTACAAAGCCCTGCAGATGGGAGAAGCATCTAAAGTTGTTCCTATCGATAAGTTCAGCGTAGTTATCAGCATGGTTATGGCTTTTGTGATATTGAAGGAAGCCATCACCGTAAAAACTATAATCGGCGGAATATTTATTACCATAGGTACTTTTGTACTCATTCTTTAATCTTATATTAATTGTAACTGTATAGCCTTAATAGAAAAGTCAGGAATCACATTGATTTCCTGACTTTTAATTTTATTTCTTTTTATACCCTCGTGAATATAAAGGATAGAATTATTGTATTAATCGAAACTTTTAATAATAAGACCTTATATATTTCTATCTATTATATCTGAAGAGACCTTTTAATATTACCGGTCCTCCTTTGCCCTTTTCTATGTTATAGGGGCGAACCTGTATTTCTGCGTTATCCAATTTATATGTAATGAGGTCAAAGCTTCCTGACCAGCTTTTATTTCCATTTTCACTTAAAGGATACATCCTAAACCTCCAGGTGATTTCTGAGGGAACAAATACAACCCCTTCATAGCCCTGAAAATCCCCTAAAGATGATGGCTCAGGGAGATTATAAGCCTCTATTCTCACCGCTGTACGAGGAAAGCTCGGAGGAAAAGGCGCCTCATAAAAGTAAGCACTTCCTTCAGCAGCAGAATAGCTGCTATTTACAGCATTTAAAATAACAATATTCTCTGGATTTGAAGCTTCATGGAAATCTTTGCTGCCTGAAACCTCTATACCCATGAAATGTTCAGCTGCAAAAACCGATTCAGCAGTGTTACAGTTAAAAGCACTAAAAAGAACAATAAAAGTTAATACAAGCATTTTCATGGAATTCACCCCGTTATGCTATCTTAACTTAGTATTACACTTAAAGATAAATTTTATAAATCAATACAAACTGCTTTTCCCGCTTTTAAGCTTTCTTTAACATCTATAATCCTCTGATTGCTGGAACCTCTGAATTTAAGTCCTTCCTGCTTTTTATCTGCTTCAAACCTGCCATCCACCAGCACATCGATATTCTTTATAAACTTCCTCCATTCCGGGCGTGTATCTAAATTTTCTTTTATGTATTCAAAGGTATATCCTGTGTAGCTCCATATGTTAAGTCCCAGAGCCTTAAAGTTTTCTGCCATATATGCAAATTTATCTGCCTGCTCAAAGGGATCTCCTCCTGAAAAGGTTACCCCTTTAAGCATAGGATTTGCTTTTACATCCTCTATTAGTTCATCCATATTCCAAAGATATCCCCCATTGAAATCATGGGTTTCCGGATTGAAGCATTCAGGACAATTGTGCCTGCAGCCCTGTGAAAAAAACACTCTCCTCATTCCCGGTCCATTAACCAAGCTTTCATGTATAATTCCTGATAATCTAACAGTATTCTCCATTCTACCACCCTGCTTACTTTATTTCTTTCCAAAATTAAATTTGTTTGTTTTCTTATAATATAATGATAACATTATTTTATAGGTAATAAAAAATTTTCATTTTATTTTTAGAAGGAATGTGAAAAGCTTTGAGAATATTAACAAACACTCTATTAGAAGGTACAATATTAGTTTTGCCTCTTTATTTATTAATCCGTATTATATATTTATTAACCAACAAAAGAAGAAAATCTAATTTACAGGATATAAATAGTGGTATAAATAGGATTAATGAGGTTGTTAAACAAGATATCAATTATCCAAGAGAGATACTTTTTGCTTTACTTGTTATTTACCTCTGGGCGGTTTTAAACATAACCATCTTTCCAATTAATTTTTCAAGAGATTCTATTTTTAGAGAATTAGCCATAAATATTATTCCCTTTAAGGATATTATAGCTGATTTTATACAAACCACTGCTTCAAACAACTTTAAAGACCCTTATTTTCCCTTGAAGCTGCTTATAAGGAATCTTGGCGGAAATTTTCTATTGTTGTTTCCTTTAGGAGTAATCCTTCCCCTGTTGTGGAATAAATTTAGCAAACTAAAAAATACAATTTTAGCTTGTTTCTTAGTATCCCTATCCATAGAATTTCTTCAGGGAATATTAACGTTTACCGGACTTATTTTTAGACGAGCTGTAGATGTAGATGATTTGATTCTTAATACTTTAGGCGGAGCTGTTGGATATCTTTTTTATTTATTAATAATTAAGATAATGCCCTTGAGAAGAAAGGCTTTACCATAAAATGTATCTACCCCTGGGGTGCTTCCTTTTTAAGGAAGCACCCCAGGGGTAGATACATTTTTTTACATATACTATTTCTTACAGATCCATTTCCTCCAGAGCTGTATTCTCGAAGCTCTGCAGCTTATTGTAATACACCCTGGGAGACATTCCAAAACGTTTTTTGAAGGCTCGTACAAAAGTTGAATAATCTCCGAAACCGCTTTGAGCAGCTACCTGAAACATGGGTAATCCCTGCCTTATCAGAGATTTTGCAAGTATCAGCCGCTTTTGTATTATAAAACTATATAAAGAGGTGCCTGTTTCCTTTTTAAACTTATGCATAAGATAATATCTGCTCATATAAAACTTAGTGGATAAGGAATCTATAGACAGCTCTTCGTCCAAGTGGGAATTTATATAATTTATAATGGAGCTTATGTTTTCATCATATTCAATTTCCTTAACCTCTTTACTGCTGTCGGTATTTAAAAATATACGGTTAAGCTGTATTATAAACTGAATAAAAAGAGAATTTTTAAGTATATCCCCGGCAAAGTCACTGCTGTGCTTTGCTTCCTCTAAATCCTTCAGCAGAGCTTTTATAGTGTTTACTTTATCTCTGCTCATTCTTATTAAATGATACTCCTCTTCTCTTGCCTTGTTAAAACAGGCCATTAAATTACTGAGCTTTGTATTATTTTTTTCAAGAAACTCTGGATAAACCCATAAAACAATCCTCTCGTAAACCTCACTGGAATCTATAGAAGGCTTATGAATTTCCGTATTGCCCACCAGTAAAATATCCCAGGGCTTTAATACATATGCCTTACCTTCTATATAATAAGTCACCTTTCCTGATATAAAAACCACTATTTTATGAAAATCATGGTGATGATAATCAAATTCCATGGATTTTTGATCCTTTATATGAAAGAGTTCAAAATCGCTTTTTAAATATCCCCGTTTTCTGCCTTTATTTAATTTAATATCTTCCATCCCATAAGATTTATTTTCCGTATCAGTATTGCCTGTTCTACTATTATCCAATCCTGCCATATAAGTATACTTGTTAACCATTTTCTCACCTGTTGTTATCAATTAATTTACTTTCATTACCATTATAGCACTTTTTGCAATATTTCAAGCATTATTAGCAATATTTATAGTAAAAATTATGGGTATAATACTACTAGGAGGGATTAAAGATGAAAATTAAAGAACTTTTAAACAACATACCTTATGAAATAATACAAGGATCCGATGAAAATGAAATTAAAAATATAAGCTGGGATTCCAGACAGGTGGAAAAGCAATCATTATTTATTTGTGTAAAAGGAAAAAATGTTGACAGACACGACTATGCCCTTACAGCAATAGAAAAAGGCGCTGTGGCTTTAGTTATACAGCATGGGGTTGAGAATATCCCTAAGGATGTCACAATAATAAAGGTTAAGGATTCTCAGGCAGCAATGGCAGTTATAGCCAGCCAATTTTATGGTCATCCTTCAAGAAAGTTCAATTTAATAGGTATAACCGGAACTAACGGAAAAACCTCAGTATCCTATTTCATATCAGAAATATTGGAAAGCCTAGGAAAGAACGTTGGTATTATAGGGACTATAGAAAATAAAATAGGCAAGCAAAACCTTAACGTGGAAAAGAAAAACCCCACTACTCCTGACTCACTGGACCTTCAGTCCTCCTTCAGCGAAATGTTTAAAAACAGTGTTACTGATGTGGTTATGGAGGTAACCTCTATAGGACTTGACCATCACAGAGTGGATGAAAGTGACTTCGATATCGGAGTATTTACAAATTTAACACAGGATCACTTAGATGAACATGGAACTATGGAAAATTACAGAGATGCAAAGATAAAGCTCTTTAAAATGTGCAGGCAGGGTCTTATAAATATCGACGACTCCTATGCAGAGGATTTTATCAATGCTGCAACCTGCAGGGTTCTCACTTATGGAATCCATAAGGAAGCAGATTACAAGGCTGAAGATATAAGCTACTCCTTAGAGGGAGTTAGTTTTACTCTAAATCATCATGGTGAAAAGAAGGAAATAGACCTTAAAATCCCTGGAAAGTTCAGCGTTTACAATGCCCTGGCAGCTATTGGCTCCTGTCATGCTCTTGGAATACCTTTAGATGATATTGCAAAAGGTATATCTTCAATCCATACAGTACGTGGAAGGTTTGAAACCGTACCTAACTCTAAAGGATACATGGTAGTGGTGGATTATGCCCATACTCCTGACGGATTAGAAAATATATTAAGCTCAGTAAAAGCATTAACGGATAAAAAAGTGATATCAGTATTCGGTGCCGGCGGAGACAGAGATAAAACAAAAAGACCTATTATGGGTGAAATTGCAGGGAGACTGTCTCACCACTGCGTTATAACCTCAGACAACCCAAGAACAGAGGATCCTGAAGGCATACTTAAAGATATCGAAGCAGGAATAAAAAAGACAGATTGTCCTTACGAATTGGTAGTGGACAGAAAAGAAGCTATATATTCAGCATTAAAAACAGCAGAACCGGGAGATATAGTAGTAATTGCCGGTAAAGGACATGAAACCTATCAGATATTTAAAGATAAAACCATACACTTTGATGATGTAGAGGTTGCAAAAGAATTCTTAGAAAACAACTAATATCTGGTAATCATCAGTAACAAACAAAATCCATTAAATTATAATTAACAGAAAATAATTTATATATGGTAATGAATACACAATATATTTAAATTCAAAAATTTATTTTATTACCCTTTTTATATATTTACTATGTAGAAAGGCATTAATTAGATATAAAAATGGTAAGTATAAAGGAGGATAATTTTATGAGATCATTTTTAAAATCCTATAAATCTTCCCTGATTTTATTAGCTTCAATTCTAATAGGCGGCATAATTGGAATGATTTTAGGTCCTAAGGCAGCAGTAGTTGAACCTCTGGGTACACTTTTTATAAATTTAATGTTTATGATTATAGTTCCTCTGGTATTTTTCAGCGTAAGTTCAGCCATAGCTAATATGAGCGGAATGAAGAGACTTGGAAAGATAATGGGGAGCACCTTTTTAATATTCACCCTTACTGCCATAACCGCAGCAGTAATCGGGATCATAGGAGCACTTTTGGTTAATCCTACTAAAGGATTGGATGTCTCTGCCTTCAGTACACTTATGGCCCAGGCCGGGGAGGAAGCTCCTAAAGCTGAGCAGGTAACCTTTTTAGGCCAGCTTGTAAAAACCTTCACAGTTTCCGATTTTTCAATGCTGTTTTCAAAAAACAATATGCTTCAGCTTATAGTATTTTCGATACTTCTTGGTATATCTACTGCCCTGGTGGGAGAAAAGGGAAAACCTTTGGCTAAGCTCCTATCCTCAGGGTCTGCAGTAATGATGAAAATAGTTGAAATAATCATGTACTATGCTCCTATAGGACTGAGCGCTTACTTTGCCTCTGTAATAGGTCAGCTAGGTACTCAAATACTTCAAGGTTATCTAAGAGTATTTATGCTTTACTTAGGTTTAAGCGTAATATACTATTTCGGATTCTTTACATTGTATGCTTTTATAGCCGGAGGAAAGGATGGAATTTTCAGCTTCTGGAGAAATTCTGTAGCTCCTTCCGTAACCGCTTTAGCCACATGCTCCAGCGCTGCCTGTATTCCTGTAAATCTTGAATACAGCAAAAGAATGGGAGTACCGGACGATATAGCTGAAACAGTAATCCCCTTAGGAGCCAACACTCACAAAGATGGCTCGGTATTTGGAGGAGTTATGAAGATAGTATTCATATTCGGTATTTTCGGAAGAAGTATGTCCGATCCAGGAACATTGCTGGGAATCTTAGCGGTATCCTTCTTAGTAGGTGCAGTTATGGGTGCCATACCAAACGGAGGAATGATAGGTGAAATGCTCATACTCAGCGTTTACGGCTTTCCACCAGCAGTTCTTCCAATCATAGCAGTAATAAGTACCATTATAGATGCACCGGCAACCTTATTAAACTCTACAGGTAATACCGTATGCTCCATGATGGTAACCAGACTTGTTGAAGGTAGACTGGTCGGTGCCAGGCACCTGACAAGTGACAAATGGAAGGCAATGAAAGCAAAAAAAAGCGAAGCATAAAGAAAAGCCTTGATTATCATTAATTATGTTAATCAAGGCTTTTTTATATTAGTTTAACTCTAAATATTTAAATAATGCTTCAATTTGTATTGTTAATTGCTTTTCGAAGTGCTAAAATTAAATTGTTAGCAAATTATATTTGCAGGTATGATTCAACGGCAGAATGCTGCCTTCCCAAGGCAGACGTGAGGGTTCGACTCCCTTTACCTGCTCCATAACATTAAATCAAAACAGAGATACACTCTGCTTTTTTAAAGGAAAGCAGAGTGTTTTCTATTTTCCATAAAAATCACTAAAAATACTAATAACATTTTAATTAGCAAAGATGTATATGCTTCCTGTGATTTTTATTTCTCAAATCCTGCCCCTTATCTTCCCCTAGGTAATCATGCAAATTCCCCCTTTACTATTTTTAAGCTTAACTGTAAAATTATTGTAATAATAACGACCATAAATTTCATTTTTTATTATGTTTACAAAAATCACTTGCATAGAAACTCTCATTATGGTGCATCAAACGAGAGGATTATCAAAAAACCTTACCGTATACTTTAATTATAGGAGATGGTTGGATGGAATGGATAAACTGCTTGAATAAAGCAATACAGTACATCGAGGAGCACCTTATAGATGAAATAGAAATAGAAAAAGCTGCACAGATAGCTTTATGCTCAACCTTTCATTTTCAAAGGATGTTTTCTTATATGGCTGATGTAACTTTATCGGAATATATTCGCCGGCGTCGAATGACAAAGGCTGCATCAGATCTTCAGAAGAAAACCAATAAAGTCCTGGATATAGCCTTAAAATACGGTTATGAATCCCCTACTGCTTTTAACAGGGCATTCCAAAGCATTCATGGGATAACACCTTCTGCTGCAAGGAAAAGCGGTGCAGTTTTGAAATCCTATCCTCCTATCAGCTTCACAATATCAATTAAAGGAGATACGGAAATGAATTATAAAATTGAAAAGAAAAATTCCTTTAGAATTGTAGGGGTAAAAGAACATTACACCGAAGGAATAGACCAATCCTTTGCTAAGGTTCCAATGTTTTGGCACAAAGCAGGTCAGAGCGGCTTAATCCCATCTTTATGTTCTCTTATGGATAAAGAGCCCTTTGGAGTTCTAGGGGTATGTACCTCAGCTTCAAACAAAGACTTTGACTACTATATTGCAGCAGCAACAGATAAACCTTCTCCCTCTCAAATGGAGGAATTTATTATTCCTGAAACTAATTGGGCAATCTTTGAGTGCATAGGTGCAATGCCTCAAGCAATTCAAAAACTTCAAAAGAGAATTATAACAGAATGGCTTCCAACCTCAGGATACGAGTATGCTAATGCACCTGATATTGAGGTGTATTTTGATGGTGACCAGAGTTCAGAAGACTATAAATGCGAGGTTTGGCTTCCTATAATTAAAAAGTAAATTTAAATCCGGCTTTTAAATATTATGTTCTTAACTATTGTTTTCACAAGATTAAAGCACAATAGAAATTTCCCAAAGAAAAAACTCCCATAGCACTTGTATAAACTGTGCTATGGGAGTTTTTATAAAGGATCTATCTTTAAGCAGTTATTCTGTATAAGTATTAATTAGCATATTTGTATACTAATCCAGAATCCTTACATATAAATCATGCTTAACCTCCAGGCCATTTTCTTCATAACCATAGTCTATTTTAAATTCGTCAGTATTATAACCTCTTGCATCAGCCCAATTATATATCTCTTCGAAGGCTCCAGGTATTTCTGTTAAATCTCCCTTATGCACCGAATAGAGATATCTATCAGAGCCTATTTCCATATAGGTCATATCATGAGGAATATCTTCAAACCTTTCTACCTCTGCACAAATCAGCTGTGTGTAAACGCCGCTATCCTCCTGAAGACAAATATCCATATATGAATTACCTACTTTATGTTTAATTTCGTTAGCTTTATTAAAAAACCACTGCCAAGTCTTATCCATCTCTTGAGAAAGAGTCTGCCAATCTCCCTCAACCTTTATTCCTACAACCTTGAAGCCCTTTTTTTCTACTATTTCCATTATAATACCTCCTGGTATATTAAGATTATTTGAAGCATTATCTTAAAGTTTTCTTTAACGCCTCCTCATCATACCACTGGAAAAGCTAGACTTACTTCATTTGTAAAATATGGTATATTGTACAGTTATTATATAACACTGCTTTACTCCATTCAATGAACTAAATTTAAATCTTTTTTAAAATAATATGAACGGATTTAATATAAAACTCTATTTAAAATAAATATTATAAATATTATTTAAGTCCATAAATATATATTCATCAGGATTATTAAAGAACGCCTTATATTTTCCTTCCTTTGATTTACTATATACCAATTGGTAGATTCTCTTTTCAGGATTACCCTCGATTTCCTCCAGACTATCTTTAGAAAGATGGGCTATTTTGTTTTCCTCCTGATTATCTTTAAAATTAAGATGTGAAGCCAATAAAGCTGGATACTTTCCTTCTAATTCTGCCTTAACTATAAACTTATCCTCTTCCTCCTTTATTTCACTAATGTAAAAGCTTCCATAGTTTCCGGAGTATATTTTCAGGGTATTCAGTTCTTTTAATTCAAACTCCTTTTCTTTAGCGGTTTCAGTCATATGACTATATCCATAAGCAAGCTTAAGTAACTTTGGTTTTTCTATATTATCAAGCTTAATAGTAAATTGCATAGGCTTATTATCTTCTTTAGAAGCACTCATACGGGATTCCAGCTTATATCCCCTTTCATCCATAACCCAAATTTGATGTATAAATCCTTCTTTTAAATTATTCTGATGATTATTTTTCTTATCTTCTATGCTTCCAGTAATCACAGTTTGAAGTGGAGAATAGGTAGCCTTTTCAATATTTACTTTGTAGTTGCCGCTATTTATAGATTCATCTACATTCACTACAGCGCTGATTTCCTCAATTTTACTTTTATTAGCTTCGCCCTTTAGATTCCAGCTTCCATTAATTCCTGCAGTTTTAGATATACTCCATGAAAAGTTAAAATTCTCCGGCAGGGAGTCATGGGGAATTATGGTTATATAGTACTTAGAATTATCCCCTTGGGATACAGAATAATCTTCAGCTGGCTGAACTTTATATTCCTTTCCTTCTATAAAAAGCTTGGAATTATTTATTTCTAATTTATCTAAAGGTACCTTGTCTGATTTAATTTCATAAGAAAATCTAATTCCATAATTGTCTGCAGCTACTTCTTCTAATGTTATTTCAATACCTTTGTCCATAGTTGATGTTTGAACCTTTGTGGAATATTCGTCCATTTTCCCAGGCACAATTCCTCTATCTTGAAAGTACTTAAACACAGAGCCTAAAACAGGAAGTTCACCTGCATATGTAGGAAAAGATAATCCCATAATAATAAAAAGTCCAAAGGCAAGAGAAGCTGCTAGAATCGGTGTTCTTTTTTTATAATGAATTTTATCCTTAGAGGGAAGCTCTCCTAACACCTCTTCTATCTTATTATTTAAAGAAGCGGGCGCTCTATCCTTACTTAATTTAGATTTAATAAAATCATCTATATGCTTATCCTTCATTATTATTTCTCCTCCTTTAACAATTGGTAAAGTTTATGCCTTGCCTTAGAAAGCCTTGTCTTAATGGTTCCCTCTGGAATATCCATTAAAGAACTTATCTCCCTTATGGTTAAATCCTCATAGTAATACAAAACCACTAAGGTTTTTAAGCTGTCATCCAAGGTATTCACAGCATCTTTAACCTCAAAATTTTGGAAATTTTCATTAAAGGTAGTTCCTTTTAAAACATTTGGATCAATAATTTCTTTAGATTTTTTTCTATGAATGGTATTACATTCATTGATCAATATTCTAAAAAGCCAGGTTTTAAAATATTTATTGTTTTTTAATGTTTGTAAGTTTATATAAGCCTTGAGTACTGCCTCACTTATAGCATCCTCAATATCCGCTTCAACAGTTAGGATGGTTTTTGCAATTCTATACATGGAATCTTTGTTTTCCCATATTAAGCTTTGAAAGGCCTCTTTATCCCCCTTCTTAGCTAGTTTTACCTTAGCTGAAACAGAAATATCATTTTGAAATAAAGTTAATTCCAACAAACTTCCCCCTCTCTTTCTTCAACTGTTAGATGCATCACAGGAAGTTTTGGTTTTTTTAATTTAAATAATTATTAAAAAAGCCTATTAAAATTCAACAAATATATACTTCTTTTTCTCATGTAAATATATTATATTAGATCGTTAAATATAAAAAGCAAAATTATATGAATATATAATAAGCAACTGAGGAAAATAAAGGATTAAGGGAGAAATTATAGAATTTTATAAATAAAGCAGTTATGAATAGTGGCATGTTAAACCTAATTTAAAATTGTTTATATTTCTAACATCTGAAAGTTATATCCTATAATAGGAGTTTAAAGGAGAATATTAATGACTAATAACTCTATAGAAATTCAATCAAAATGCAATAACCAAGATGTCCATAACTCTCTTGGTAAAATTATAATTTTAAATGGTGCTCCTCGTTCCGGAAAATCAAGCATTGTCGCAGCAATTCAGCAGACCTTTCATGGAGTATGGATGAATCTGGGTGTGGATCATTTCATGTGTATGACTCCAAAGAAATTTTTACCTGGTATAGGCCTGCGTCCTGGTGGAGAAAGACCTGACCTTGAACCTATCATTATAGACATGTATCATGCTCTTTATGAAAGTATCGCCGCTCACAGTAGATTAGGATTAAATGTAGTTGTAGATGTAGGTCATCACGATAATTATTCTGTACCAAGGGGTATTTTATCCCACTGTGCCGATATTCTTCATGGACTACCGGTTTTATTTGTTGGTGTACGCTGCCCATTAGAAGAAATTATGAAAAGAAGGGAACTCACTGGATACAAAGGAATTGATGAAAAAGGTAATGTATATCCTCCCATTTTGCTTTGGCAGGAATATGTCCATCTACCCGGTATCTATGATATTGAAGTAGATACTTCCATTCACAGTCCTGAAGAATGTGCAGAATTGATTTTAAAAAGGCTTTCAGATGAAACTCCAGCAACAGCTTTTCATCAGTTAAGCACATAGGATAAAAATCACAAAAATCCATATCATACTTAAAAGACAATTTGTATTACCGCTAATATATAATGAACTTTTAGAAAGGAAGGGATTATTATGAAGAGTAAAAAATTAGCTGGAGAAAAGGCTGTAGAATATATACAAAACAACACCCTTGTAGGGCTTGGAACAGGATCCACGGTTTATTACACCATAGTAAAGCTGGCTGAAAGGGTTAAATCTGGCCTTAATGTTAAGTGTGTGTCCACTTCTTCATCCACCACAAAGCTTGCCAAGGAACTAGGTATCAATATGGTCCCTCTTCACGAGATAGAATATATTGATGTAACTATAGACGGTGCTGATGAAGTAGATTGTAAGCTCAATGGTATAAAAGGCGGAGGAGGAGCACTTCTTTACGAAAAACTAGTTGCTAAAGCCTCTAAAAAAGTAATCTGGGTGGTGGACAGCAATAAAAAAGTAGAAACCCTTGGAAAATTTCCACTCCCAATAGAGGTTGTACCTTTTTCATATAAACAGTTATATGATAAATTCTATTCTTTAGGTTATAATCCCAGCATAAGAATGCTTAATGAGTCTTATTATGTTACAGATGCTCAGCATTACATAATAGATCTTCACTTAGATAAAATTGAGAATCCTTATGTTCTTGAAAAAGAGCTTAAAATGATGTCAGGAGTGGTAGACACAGGATTGTTTTTAGACATGGCAGATACAGTTATTATAGGTTATGAAGATGAGGATAAAGTAAAAATAATTGAAAGATAAAATTGACACTGATCATTTACTCATTACATACTCATTAGCTGCCCATGGATTAGTCATCTATTAATTATTATTTAGTTGTAAGATAACTAATTAATAATTAATAGCTCGATTTTCAGGATATAATTATTAATAAAAGATCTGAACAAAAAAGTTACTTATCAAATAAAAAACTGCTGACAGTATACATTATGAATACTCCCTTTATGAATACAGTTAAATCATAAAACTGTTTTTATAAAGTGGAATTTCATTATACTTTCAGCAGTCTTTATTCCTTATTTCCATATGGTATCTAATTTATCAGAGTAAAAAGTGATAGAATTTCTATACCTCTTAATATTCTCATCTTCTGTAGTCTCTACAAGATCCTTAAGCAGTATTTCCATCCCCTGAGCTGCCTCTCCTAAATTATATAAAGTCATAGCATAAAACACATTAAAAGCTCGATTTTCAGGAAATAATTTCAAAGCTCTTTCAAAGGTGTCCCTTGATTTTTTATATTCCCCTAAGGTTCTGTAAGTGCTCCCTAGTCCCAAAAGAGCTCCTTGCAAATCTTCATCCCTAAGCCCACCAGCTATAGCCTTTTCATAATAAGGCACAGCTCTGCTTTCTAGTCCTAGAACATCAAAACTCCAGGCGCACTGATAATTAACAAAAGAGTCCTGGGGATACTTTTTCGCAAGCTTTACAATTAATTCGTTAGATTCCTTAAAAAGCTGTTGTCTTCTAAGCTCTAATACTTTATTGAGCTCTTCACGTTTTTGTTCTTCAGTTTTTAGCAGAATCTCTGTCCTGGTTATAACCTCATGAGGAAGAGTATTATTCAGCGCCCTCTCAAGCAGCTGAGGTTTATCTACTCCCTTTTCCATAAAATAACTTTCAATAATATCAACCTTTTTCTCTCTTCCAGGTATTAATTGATACAATATATACCAATCCTCTAACGCTGTAAAAGGAAGAACTATATTTTCTTTATTTTTAAAAAGATTTATAGCATCGGGATAAAATATGTATTCATAGCTGCCGCAGTCATGGTTTATAGTGAAGCCTGCCATAACATCAATATCTATATCTTCAATCTCATACTCATAAAAATATCTTGTAGAATAAATATTCAAAGGATTATCCGGCTTCTTTTTCCCCATTTCTTTTAAAATATCGTCAACTTTTTTAATATCCTTCAAATCCACCAAAATGTCTATGTCATTTGGATTCTCCACCAAACCATAATGATTCAGCAAAAGTGAAGCTCCTATTGCCCAGGTAATATTTTCGTCATTAAATTTTTTTGCTATTAATTCTAACGTTTTAAACATCTCAGTTACCTCCTATGTAATATGTATTAGCCCTTTACTCTTACAATTTATGCATTATATACCATCTACCCCTGGGGTGCTTCCTTTTTAAGGAAGCACCCCAGGGGTAGTGGCATTTATTTACAGAACCCTAGCCATTAATATTTCATCGCTGAAATGTCCGTATCTTAAGGCTGAAGCCTTAAGAACTCCTTCTTCCTGAAAACCCAGTTTCTTATAAAGCTTATAGGCTTTTAAGTTTTCTGAAAAGACAAAAAGCTCTAATCTTTTTAGATTAAGCTCATTATCGCTGATGTAAATTACATATTCCATCAGCTTTGTGCCTATACCCCGGCCATGATAATACTCATTAACCATAATAGCTATATGACCTACGTGTTTTTTTCTTGGATTAGGATGTACACTTAAAGCTACCAGTCCTACTGGCCTTTCATCCACCTCTGCAACAAACCAATAATCATTGTCTCCTAAACCTTGAATCCTTTTATACAGCTTGTCCTGAGGTTCTCCTGGGTAAGCCAATATATTCTCCATAACTCCATTCATCTGTCTTATTTTATATATTTCCTCTGCATCTTCAACCTTTACTTTTCTAATAATAATTTCCATATACCCTCTCTCCTCTAACTTATAAACTCTCAATCTTTTGATAAACTTTACTCCTCAGTGCTTTATTAAAATTTCTTCCTTTATCAAAATGTTTATATCATTAAACCTTTAATCTCATATAATATATTGAAAAGTTATTTGGTTTTAACTGTTTTGTAAATTAACTTTAATCTATAAATTTCTTTTGAATATATCTTTATATTATATCATTTTTTCAAATATAAATATACAGTATTTGGAACCTCCCCTGGGGTGCTCCCTTTTTATGGGAGCACCCCAGGGGTAGCCCCAGTAATTTACATATCAATTTATGAAAGGATATTGTTATGATTAATTACCCATACAGCTATGGTTCTGCAGAAGAGAGCGATACTAATACCACAGGGAAAATCAATGTAACCGGAACTGCTACAGTTACTGCTGTTCCGGACACAGTTACAATTAACATCGGTGTAGTGACAGAGGATGAAAATCTGCAAAAAGCTCAAAAAGACAACGCTGAAATTTCTAACAGGGTTATAAACACTCTTACTTCCTTTAATATTCCAAAAGAAAATATAAGGACCTTTAACTATAGCATTGAACCTAAATATGAGTTTAAGGACGGAGAACAAATATTTAAAGGTTATACCGTATCAAATATCCTATCTGTTAAAACCAATGATATAAAAAATCTAGGAGCAATCATCGATAAAGCCACAGCAAGCGGAGCAAACAGAATAAACAGTATCGCCTTCTCTTTGGAGGATAACTCTATTTACTATAATCAAGCCTTAAATTCAGCTGTTAAGAATGCTGTATCTAAAGCTGTATCCATTGCCAGAACCCTTAGGGTACAAATTAATGAAACTCCTGTTAAGGTTACCGAAGAAAATATACCAACTGCTTTCGGTGAGCCCTCGGTAATGAAGGCTGTACTAACAACTCCTGTTATGCCCGGGCAAATAACTATTACAGCAAGGGTAACTGCTTTATTTAAATATCTTTTATAAAATCATTTATATCAGGAATAAATCAAATATAATCCTAATCCTACAAATATATAATTTCTTTAACTATATGGTAATTAAGTTCGTAAGCTCCTGCTTATAAACAGCAAAACACCATAAGGCAAAAGCCCTATGGTGTTTTCATCATATGTGAGGTTTCTGAAAATTCTACAAAACCCATTTTTTTATAAAATAATTCCGCATCATTTCCTGTTATTACGTTTAAACTTACTGCAGGGTAATTATTATAAGAAAGATTCGATACTCTCTTAACCATATTGGAGGCTAGTCCATTTTTCTGATAATCGGGATGAACAACTATATCCAGAATAAAAGGTAAATTATTTACTAATCCTACGGCACATGATCCTACAAGCTTATTTTCCGAGGAGTCATAAACTAATGAGGACCAGTAGTTAGGAATATCGTTATCCTTTATATGATTAAAAAATACATCTACACTTTTTATTTGAAAATCTAAAGTTTGTTCTGAAATATACTTTAAAGGACTTTTACTGTAGGTTTCATAATACAACTGAGCCATTTCTTCAGCATTTTCTTCATTAGGAATTGCAATTTTATATTTTTTATTCCAAATAACCTGATGCTTATTGGTAACTCCAACCATTAACTTATTTTTTCTGTCAACTCTAAATCCAAAACCCTCCCAATATCTCTCCATATCATTTTCTGCATCAGGGATAATTATTTCCTTTGATACATCGGATATTGAAGAGGAGTACTCAAAGATTACCCTAGCTAAATCCTCTCTTGCCTCAAAAGGAGGTACCATAAATGCACACTTTATCAAATTTGGTTTAATTAAAGCTCCTCCAACTATTTTACTGCCTTTAACTATCCAATAACAAAAATCTCCATTGGAATATCTCTGAATATCTTCTTTAATAGTTAAGGATTTCAATTCATTAAGATTACTAAGCCTATAAATCGCATGATACTTAGCCCACTCAGTAGGATTCGCCTGACAAACAGCATATTCATCAGTAATGTTAATGTAATTCATACTCATCACCTTTTCACCATTTAATAAATTATCAGTATAACAAAAAATATGATATTTGATATATGACTTTCCGCTTTAATGAGAACGATGATTTGTTAAATTATAAACAATTATAGTTATACTCATATAATATATTTACATTGTACCATAATTTTAACAAAAAACGTATATAATTGATAATTTACCATTAAATTTATACAAGATAAGCATGAGAGCATACCCATAATATCTTTTGAAGATAGGAATATACATATAAATAGATTCATATATTACTTAAGTCATCAATTAAATCGGAGTGATATTTTTGTCAAACCATAATATCTGTCCCCTTATCACCATGGCGGACTCAGATCTCATGTCCATGATTGATTCTGCAGTTACACTTGAGAAATTAAAAGACTCTAAAATTAATGCAATCTGGCTTGAGGCAACAGGATGTTCCGGCAATATAATCTCTCTTTTGGATGCAAAAAATCCTAATGCTTTATATTTTTTAGAACAAATGGTTAATCTTACCTATAATAACAGCATAATGGCCAAGGAGGGACAACAAGCCTTCGATATTTTTTTAAACACACTAGACACAGAATTTATTTTGTTTGTAGATGGTGCAGTGGCTTTAAAAAATAACGGAAAATACAACATAGTAGCCAGAAATAACGAAAAAGATATAACCGCTCTGGAGGCAGTTAAAATGGCAGGTGAAAGAGCAAAATATGTTATAGCTGTTGGTACCTGTGCTTCTCATGGAGGTATATCTGCAGCCTATCCTAACCCCTCTCAATGTGTCAGTATAAGCAAAGTTTTGAACAGAGAAGTTATAAACCTTCCCGGATGTCCCTGTAATCCAAGATGGGTTATTGGAACTGTAGCACACATAATAACCAAAGGAAAACCCGCTCTAGATAATCTAAACAGGCCTTTATTGTTTTATGGACATACAATACATGATAGATGTCCAAGGCGCTCTTTCTTTGACAGAGGTATATTTGCTTCAAAACTAGGAGAAGAAAGCTGCATGTTCAAACTTGGCTGCCGAGGTCCTGTCACTCGAACAGATTGTCCCATAAACAAATGGAATGGTCATGTAAATTGGCCCATTGGAGACAATACTCCCTGTATCGGCTGCGCTCAGGCTTATTTTCCTGACGGTATGGAACCCTTTATAAATTATTAAATAAGGAGGAATAAAATGAGTACGACAATCTCCTTAAATCCCGTTACAAGAATCAGCGGCTTCCTGCAGATTACTGTTAAACTAGAAAACAGCAAGGTTGTGGATGCAGAAAGCAGCGGTCTGCTTTTTAGAGGCTTTGAGAAAATGCTTATAGGAAGATCTCCTTTAGACACTGTTTACTTTACTGAAAGAATATGCGGTATATGCTCAGCCGCTCATGCTGTTGCAGCCTCCTTAACCTTGGAGGATGCTTTAAAAATCACTCCCGATAAGCCAAGCAGAATGCTGAGAGATATTATTCACGGTTTTGAATTTCTTCAAAATCATCTCCGTCAGTTTTATTTATATACTCTCCCTGACTTTGTTGTAACCCCTGACATTCAACCTGTTTATTCCCGTGAAAATTACGACTTGAGGCTTCCTGAAAGGTTGAATAATCTAATTTCCATACATTATGTTCAGGCTGTAGAATATAGCATGCTGTGTCATGAGGCATTAGCAGTCTTAGGAGGAAAAGCCCCTCACAATCACGGAATCTTTCTAGGAGGTGTTACAGAAAGTCTTAATGCCTATAGATATATACAGTTAAAGTCAATCTTATCCAAAGTCGAAGCTTTCATATCAGATTGTATGATTGAAGATGTTTATACCATTTCGGAATATTACAAGGAATATTTCCAAATGGGTAAGGGGCAAGGCAATCTCATGAGCTACGGTCTATTTAATTCCTACAACGAAAAAAATATATACAGTATTGCACCAGGCACTTTCATTGATGGGGTTATAGGAGAATTTAATCCAAAATATATTTCAGAAAATATATTTAATTCCTGGTATAAAGGGGATGTTCTGCAAAGTGATCTCTTTAAGGAAGATTCTGAAGCAGACATGGATAAACCTAATGGGTATACCTTTGTAAAGGCTCCCAGATACAAAGGATATTCTATGGAGGTAGGTCCTTTAGCAAGGATGATACTAAGCGGTAACTATAAAAAACAGGTATCCATGATGGACAGAACCATTGCAAGAGTCCTTGAAGCTAAAAAGATAGCTGAAACCATAAAAATCTTTTTAGATGCAGTGCCCTATGACACATTTTTACAGAAAGCATATGATATACCTAATGAAGCAATAGGCGCAGGACTTACAGACACTACCCGCGGTGCATTAGGTCACTGGCTCCAAATTAAGGATAGTAAGATTGCAAGTTATAATATTATTACCCCAAGTGTCTGGAACTGCTCTCCTAGAGATTCTAACGGAATGCTAGGGGTTATAGAGCAAGCTCTTGTAGGAACTGAAATAAAAAATATCAATCACCCTGTGGAGATAGGCCGGATAGTAAGATCCTTTGACCCCTGCATTTCCTGTGCTACTCATGTAATCAGTGACAAGCTTAATCCTCTTGAGATATTAATATAATTATGAAAAGAACTATAATAGCTATAGGAAACAGATTAATGGGAGATGACGGTATAGCCATAACTGTAGCTGAAAGCTTAAAAGGTAAGCTTATAAAAAGTAATTTTAATGTGATCATTGGAGAGACAGACTATATGTACTGTATAAAAAACATAGATAAGGATGACTTTATTATTTTGATAGATTCTACTTATTTAGGTTTAAAGCCTGGAACTGTCAACTGCTATACATTGGCTCAGTTAAAAAACTCCCAGCATTATTATAAGCCTCTATGCCCCCACAGCTTTTCTCTTCTCCACCACTTAATGAACAGCAGCCCTCTGAAGGGAATAATAATCGGTATTGAAGGATGTCGTTTTGAATATTCCATGGAATTTAGTGAGGAGATAAAAAGCTCCTTTGAAAATATACGCAGAGAGGTTTATGATTTAATACTTATAAAAACTAATTAAAAATTCACCTAAATGCTTACCCTAAAACTAATAAAGCCTTATTATCCTTACAGCTATCATAATAATAAGAACCGCTTTTTTTAAATTTTATAAAGGCATATACATTTCATACTGCTCTACACCATCTTTAGAAAAAGAATTTTTTCTCACGAAGTTATACACTGAAGAGCTGTTTGAAAAAGTCAGATAAACCTTAGATATATTGTTTAATAATGCAGCTTTATAGATTAAAGAGCTTGCCACCCCTTTATTTCTGTAGTTTTCCTGTACCCACAGCTGCATTATTTTTTCTCCTCTAATCGATAAAAAAGCTATTAAAGTATGTTCATCATATATCCCATAATTTTTAATATTTTCGCAGCAGGAGGAATATTCAAAACTATTCTGCCAATTTAAATGATAAGGCTCAAAAATTTCTTTTACCTTTGCTAAGTCTTTCATCTGTAACTCTTTTATTTCATTTTTATTATCATACTTGTTTAAAATATTAATATCTTCCAGGGTATAATAATAAAGGTTATAACATTTGTTAAAGCCGAATTTTTCGTAAGCCTCTACAGCTTTATGATTGTGAGTGATTACTTCAAGCATGAACTGCCTGCAGTTACTATTAACAGCTTCCTCATTTAGTAATTGAAGAAGCTTTCTGCTGATGCCTTGTCTTCTATATTCAGGAATTACACACATTCCTCCGCATCTTAAGGTCTTTACCCCCTGAAATTCCCGGATTCCACCTAAAGCCAATCCCACTGCTTTTCCATCTTCAGCTAGAGCTATAAATGAGCTTTCAAGCATATTCCCCTCTGCTCCAAAGAATCTTTCTTTAAACTCCCATAAGCTTGGTTTAACAAAAGTTATTACATAATCCGAAAATCCTGTGGAAAAAACCTCATGAAGCATATTAAAATCAACATCGCTGCACCTTTTAAAAATCATGTTACCCATCCTCCCGCATAATACTATTTTTTAAATTTACATCATCAAAACATTTTTTATAACAAACTTTTCATTAGTTACCTTATTTTCTTTATATAATTATAACCCATTTTATGGATATATTTAAGAAAATAAATAGCGAAACATCTTAGTTTAAAAATGCTTCGCCCTTTTTTATCATTACATTTAATTTATTTTATTTTTTATTCAAGTATTCTTTTAGTTCTTTTTTAGTTTCATCGTCGGTGAAGGCAGCTTCCACACCGTTTAAATAAATCCTGTTATAATCTTCCTGTAACAAATTAAATTCTTTATTTATTTTTTCAAATTCTTTAGTTAAGGAAGTATTGGAAACGGATCTGTTATCCGTATTTAAAGTAACCTTTAACCCGTCCTTAAGAAAGTTAATAAAAGGATGCTCTTTAATACCTGCAGCAGCTTTAGTTTGAACATTACTTGTAGGACAAACCTCCAGTGGGATTTCTTTTTCCTT
>NZ_CCXI01000132.1 GCF_000820705.1 Clostridium polynesiense
TACTAATTTATATGCTTCCGGAGAATTTGTAATAAATATACCATGTCCAATTCTTTCAGCTCCTAAAAGATTAACCGCTTCTAAGACATTTTTACCTATCCCTGTTTCTCCTGCATGAATGGTGATTCTATATCCAAGCTCTTCGGCTTTTTTTATGGCATTTACAAACTTCCTTGAAAAGCCTTCATCTTCTCCTCCTGCTAAATCTACAGCCGCTACACCTTTTCCAATATACTTTGCCGCAGCTTCTATAACAGGAAATATTGATTCTTCCGGCATATTTTTCATAAAGGAAAGAATTACATTACCTTTAATGTCATAAAGAGTTTCAGCATCTCTCATTCCCTGTACAACACTTTCTATTATTTCATTAGTTGCAAGTCCTTTTTCCGTATGAAGCAAAGGTGCAAATCTAACTTCTAAATATTTAACATTTTCCCTTGCAGCATCTTCGTAAAGCTCAAAAGCTATCCTACGGAGGCTTTCCTTTGATTGCATTACCATAATTGGTATTTTAAACTTAGATATATATTCTACCAGACAGCTGCATCCATCCGTTACTGTAACCAATTTCTTCAGTTCATTAGTATCATAGGTTGGGAGCTGAATATTTTCTTTACGAGCTATATCTATTATAGTTTCTATTCGCACACTGCCATCAAGGTGGCAATGAAGCTCAATTTTAGGTAGAGATTTAAATTCCATAGTTTCCTCCTTTTACTAGACTCTCTTTAATAATAACTTTTTTATATAATAAAAATTCCCGACTACAAAGAAAATACACTATAGGTATCTTCTTCGTAATCAGGAATTAACGGTTCCTGGTAGAGACCCCCAACCCATATCGTTGGGGTTATACGAAATACTTATATAAGTTAAAACATATATAAATTATTATATTTTAATCAATTTTACCACAGTTAATCGGTATGTCAATATAGTATAATTTATTATATAAATAAAAAATTAAAGTAACCCTATCTTAATAATCTTCAAGCCACAACTCAGTTATAAAAATCATTATATATTAGCATTTTATTCAATATTATTAATTTTTGCTATCTTCAAAAAGCAGCGACTTTAAAAGCTCTGTAGTATCCTTATCGAGATAAAAGTATCCTAAATTGCTTATTACTGCTCTTTCTACATTTTTTTCTATCCATAAGCTAAAGCTTTTTTTATCTATATTTTTGTACACAAGTCTAATTTCATGATGCATCTCATTATTTTTGACGTACCCTAAATCCTTTTCCTCTTTTTCCGCATTTTCTATAGAATGAGCTATTTTATTCACTAGATTTTTATCTGTTACAGTATTAATAATTTCATACTTATAAGTATTATCTTGTCCCATAATCGGTGTCAGCTTTTGAAGCTTAACTTCTGTTAGAGCAAGTTTATTAACTTTATTCTGCTTATGCCCACACCCTTGAAATATAAAAATAAAAATTAAAACAGTTAAGATTAAAATTAATCTTAATCTGTTTTGTACTTTAAAGTTCCCCATAACTTTAATACACTCCCCCACAATAAATATTCAATATGCAATAAAGATTACTCGAATGTTGTTATGACTTTTATTAATCTTAAAGTTTATTAATATACTACTGTCCTTGTCTCCCTGTATCCTATAGCTTTAAATTATATCATGATATTATTATACTATTATACCAACTACAATTGTCAAGTATTAACTAAAAATAGGAATCTATGTCTTCTCTTGTCGACATTCTTTTTATTATAAATAACTGGATATCTTTACTTTTATACTAATGATTTATCTCTGATTATGTTTTATAGCCCCAAACACCCTGCAAAGTAATATTCTTATGTTTATTTACAACCTATGGTAATATTTGTATATTAATTATATAACAATTCACCTTGAGGTTCATTCATAATTAGTCTATATTTTTTTAACTTTTTGTTAAATATATTCATTATAATTTTATTAAGCATTCACATTTTACTAGAAAGAAATCTAAAGGACACAAAAAAAGAAAGTTAGAACAGCTGCAATGAATATTTATAATATAAGCAGCCATTCTAACTTTCTATCTGTTTTGGTGGATTATTGTCAGTCAAATACTGAGTCTCCTTTCTCAAATGTCTATCCAATATTCCCTTTTAAAGCTAATGATCCATCGAATCTATATTAACTCTTATACTAAAGAGGAATAAAGAATTAGAAATTATTAGGTAAATCAATAATTATATTGGTGGTCTCACCCCTTTAAAATATTAGTATTCTAGAAGTACCTTCCTATAATTAATCATTACCACCTCCAAATATTTTATTACCATAAATCATTAGAGGTTATAAATGATTTATTGATTATCTAAATAATACATTATTCAGAATATTTTGTCAAGCTTTACTTTAGTGAATTGTTTGTTAAGGAATTAAATGGAACTACCCCTGGGGTGCTTCCTTTTTAAGGAAGCACCCCAGGGTAGTTCCATAATATTACAGTATAACTTCATATAGCTCCTTTAGAGATTGAATGTAATACTCCGGTTGAGTTATTCTATCTACCTTGTTAGTATCATAAAGACAACTTTTTACCCCCACAGCCTTTGCTGCCGCCGCTTCAAATTCCCTGTCCCCTACAATAAGAGCCTTTTTCTTATTTATATTATATTTATCTATAATATACTGAAAAGCTTCAGGATCAGGTTTTCTTTTAAAGCCATTATTCTTCGTTACAACTTCAGTAAAAAGTCCCAGCATGCCATGGTATTTTAAAATATCCATAGTGCTTTCTCCTCTATGGGTAACTATAAAATTCCTTCCCCCTAATTCCTTAATTTCAATACATACTTCCTCTGCATAAGGGAAAGGATGTACCTCTTCCGCCTTCACATCCTTTTCATATTTCTGGAATCTTTCCATAAAGCCCTCTCTAATACTGTATCTGCTTTTATAATGCATTAAAGCATCCTTTGCAGATACCTTCATGTAAGACAATATTTCTTCCTGATCAGCAGTAACTCCTTCATCTAAAAGAGCTCTTTTAAAAGAATTTACCATTTTAGGATATGTATCAAAAAGAGTTCCGTCAAAATCCCATATTATATCGGTATACCTTAAACATTTCATTTGCGTCACCACTCTCCACCTCTCATGAGTAAATAATCAAATAGCAGATGCTATACTATAGAATATATTTTTACACAGCCTGCCATATCGGTCAATATTTCGATAATATTATAACTCCTTTCATGGAATTATAATTCAAATATGCACATTAGTTAAAAAGGAACTAAGCCCCAAATGATTAACCAAGGCTTAGTTCCTGCATTTTTAGTACTCAAATAATTACTTTACATTCTTAATTCTATTTAATTTATTTCTCTTTTTAAGCATTTTTTTGTATTCACTCTTAGCTTTGGCATTAGTTTTTCTTTCCATAAATTCAGATTCCTTTTTAAGCTTTATATAACTTTGATATCTTTCCTGATGTAATACGCCCTGTTCAATGGCTTTCTTCACTGCACAGCCCGGCTCCGAATCATGACGGCAGTCTGGAAATCTGCATTCTGCTGCCAAGGTTTCAATATCTAAAAAAGCTGTATCTATGCTGTCTTTTACATCTGTTATATGAAGTTCTCTCATTCCCGGAGTGTCAATTAGTATTCCTCCTCCAGGTAAAAGCATAAGCTCTCTGTTTGTGGTAGTGTGCCTTCCTCTATCCTCTGATTCACTTATTTCCTTTGTTGTTTGCCTATATTCTCCTAAAAGTTCATTTATGATAGTAGATTTACCAACTCCTGATGAGCCTATAAACGCTACAGTATTGCCCTTTTTTATATATTTTCTTAATTCTTCAATTCCTGTTTTGAGAAAAGAACTCACGGGTATAATATCTATTCCAGGCGCTGAGTTTTGCGTTTCCATTAAAAGCTCTGAGATATTATCGCATAAATCTGCTTTTGTAAGCAATATCACCGGAAATGCTCCACTATCCCAAGCCATGGTTATATACCTTTCCAATCTCCTTAAATTAAAGTTTTGATTTAAGGACATACATATAAATGCAGTATCTATATTGGCAGCGATTATTTGCTCATCTCTGGACTTCCCTGCGTATTTCCTTACAAATTTACTTTTTCTATTTAAAATACCCTGTATAATCCTCTTATCTCCATCTTCTCCCGGGCTAAGAACTACCCAATCACCTACTGCAGGATAATCTTCTCTAGTTTCTGCATTATATATCATTTTGCCGGATATGGTTCCATATACCTCTCCATTCTGAGTATATATTCTATAAAGATTTTTATATTCTACAGAAACTCTTCCAACCTCATAATTTTCTTTAAACATATCATATTCATTTTGAAAGCCTTCATTCCATCCTAGGTCTAACAAATCATAATTTTTCTTCAATAATTTTTTCCTCCAAACTTCTAATATAAATTTTCATTACATCTTCTTTATAAATCTTTTCCGCACTTTTCATCATTTTCATCTCCTCCTTTTAAATCTGCCATAACATTAAACTTTGTGGTAAAGCAAAAAAATAATCCGGACAAATTATTACATGCCCGGATATCCTTACATTCATCAATAAAATTATTATATACTGCACTTATTACATCTATATTGTTACTAATCAAAAGTTACCTCTAACATTTTTTCAAAACATTATCTCAGTTATTAGACATAACAGGAGATTATCTAGACTACAGATTAATCTTTCTAATAGATGTACTAACCTCTATTATAGACAACCAGCCTTGCTTGTAGATACATAAGTATATTATTACAAATATAAAAAACCGGGCAAGAAACCCTTACCCGGACATAATCAAACTATAATACTCCCTTATGGCAGCATTTCATATCTGGTATAAAGATGGCTTTCTCGCTCTAATAAACAATATTCAATTTTAAATGTTTTTATTAAAGAATCTACTATATCCCTCATCTTCATACCTCCTTTGAAATTCTAAAATGTTATCTATTACATTATAATCCATAATTCTAAGTTAATCAACAAAAATAAGACCAAAAAATGTAAGCACCCCTGAGGCGCTTACATTTTTTGGTTCTACCCCAGGGGTGATGACATAAATTGTCAGTACCCCTGGGGTAGAACCTATTTCTCCCAGACGCAAAGCTGACCATTTTTAGCAAATCGTATATACTTACCTTTGAAGCCTCTCCGCTTCAGCTCTTGCTGAAGGGTCTGAATTATCATAGCATGGCACACCAACAGTGTGTCTTTGTCTGATTCCTTCTCCACCTCATCTAGAATTTTTTTCACCCTGTTTAGGGTATCAGTTCTTCTTTCAGGCTGAGATTTGTGAGAAATTAACCAGGCTACCCTGCTGCTTATACTCCAAAAATTATGAGAAAATTTATAACTTGTCCTAAAAGCCGCAGAGGCAGGAATTTCCCTAAGAAACTCCGTCTTTATTATGTCCAAATCAAGATTATTTGCTTTCAGAATAGTTTCAGCAGTGGTTACAGCTCTTGGAAGATCACTTGCATAGCACTTGCTCCATTGAACTCCTCTTAAATCCACAGGATTTTCAATAACCGGTGAAATATCATAGGTTTCCACCCATTTATTATAGTCACTGGAGGACATACGTTTATACTTACGGCAATCCACTTTAAAGTGTCTAACTAATCCTATTTTCATCTTTTCACTCCTGATTCCATGATATTAACTATTTAATTAATTATACCATGGCTATTCATAAAGCATACTGATTTTACTATAAGTTAAAGTAAGTTTTAATTGGAGTGAGTGATTTCTACCATTAATTTAATCTTTAATTTTATATGATAAAGTACCTGTTTATAAAAATTTTTATAAAACATACTTGTTTAGTTTACCTCTATTCAAAGCTCCCAACCTTTTCCGGAATAATCAGCGAAGCTTCAGTGTTATTTATTACATCATCTATAGTGTATCTGGAATTAATCTCACGAAGCATAAGGCCTTTTTCAGTAACCTGAATAACCGCCATTTCAGTCACTATTAAATCCACCTGTTTATATGCTGTTAGAGGAAGGGTACACTTTTTCAATATTTTTGCCGTTCCTTTAAGAGTATGTTCCATAGCTACAATAACCCGTTTAGCTCCCATAATAAGATCCATTGCTCCGCCCATACCAGGAGCTATTTTACCAGGAACAAGCCAGTTGGCAATACTTCCCTCTTCATCTACCTGAAGAGCTCCCAAAACCGTAGCATCTATATGTCCTCCTCTAATTATAGAAAAAGACATCTCACTATCTATAAAAGCTCCTCCCGCTTCCACAGAAACAGGTTGTCCTCCTGCATTCACTATGCATTTATCCTCTGCTTCTCCCTCTTCTAGAGATTTAATACCTATAATTCCGTTTTCCGATTGAAATATTATATCTAAATCCTTATCAATATAATTTACCACCATGGTGGGAAGACCTATGCCCAGATTTATTAAATCCCCGTCTTTAAGTTCCTTAGCTACCCTTTTTGCAATAACTTCCTTCTTATCGTAATTAGTCATTGATATCCCCCCTAACAATATGATTTATTAGAATTCCAGGTATAATAATCTCATTTGGATCTAAATATCCTTCTTCGATAAACTCTTCAGCCTCTACTATTACCCTATCTGCAGCCATAGCCATCACCGTATTAAAGTTTCTTGTACAGCCAGAATAGCTGATATTTCCTTTTCTATCTACACTACTTCCATATATTAAAGCAATATCAGCTCTTAAAGGAGTTTCTAAAAGATATTCCTCTCCATCAACCTCTATTTTTCTTTTTCCACCTTCAACAATAGTTCCTATTCCTGTTTTAGTAAGCACTCCTCCAAGCCCGGCTCCTCCGCATCTTATTCTTTCCGCTAGAGTTCCCTGAGGAATAAGCTCCACCTCAGTTACCTTCTCAGACATCTGCCTTCCGGTTTCTTTATTGGTTCCTATGTGAGAAGCCATTATTTTTTTGCACAGCTTATTATCCACTAGCTTTCCAATGCCATAATCCTCGTAGGATGTATCATTTACAATTATAGTAAGATCCTTAATCTTCCTCTTAACTATTTCATCTATTAACTTATGCGGGCTTCCGCATCCTAAAAATCCTCCTATCATTAAAGTCATACCATCTTCTATAAAATCTACAGCATCACCGCATTTAATTAACTTAATCAATTAATCCACCCCTCTAAATATATTAATTTATCTATTTCCTCTAGATATCACTACTTTACTAAAGCAATACTTGTGCCATATATTAACAAAATTAACCAAGATATCACTTTTTAAGGTAAAAGTTCTTTTAATCATATAATTAAAGCCTGAAAATCCAGTTAATCAGCATATTAGAGGGTAAATCTATTTAAAAGAAGGATTTTATAAAACAATAAAAATAAAAAGTGTAGCATTTAGTCTACACTTTTTTCATTAATCTAATTAAAAACACACCATTTTTCTTATTTAAAGCCTTTTATCTATATGTAGCATATTTTCTACACTTTAAATCTAATTGTATAAAATTTACTACACAACATAAATGATATTCACTTATTATAAATAATAACACCCATCCTGAATAATATTTACCATAAATAACAATCAATTATAACAAGCAGCAAGTCCTGCTGAAAATAATATTTTCTATAGATGAGCAAAAATTAAATGTATTCATCAATCCTCAGCTTTTGCAGTTTTTTATGAAGAGCCGTCCTATGAATTCCAAGCTTCTTAGCAGCTAAGGTCTTATTACCTCCGCAGTCCATAATTGCTCTTTTAATGGCATTTCTCTCTGTATCTTCCAGGATCTCTTTTAAAGAATAGTTTTCCTCACTGTATTTGTGGTAATCCTCCTTTACTATGTAGCTTGGAAGGGTTTCTGTGGTAAGAATTTCACCTTTAGACAGCACCATGGCTCTTTCCATTACATTTTTAAGTTCCCGCACGTTTCCAGGCCAGTTATAGCTTTTTACAGCCTCCATAAAAGCCGGGGAAAACTCTTTAGTAGTCATATAATATCTTTCAGCGATGGATTTAATTATACTTTTGCAGAGTATAACAACATCCTGTCTTCTTTCCCTTAAAGGAGGAATTTCTATTTTAATTACATTAAGCCTGTAATATAAATCACTTCTGAATTTATTATCCTTAATAGCCAGCTCGATGTTCTCATTGGTAGAAGCTATTATCCTGGCATTTAGCTTTATTCTTTTATTTCCTCCCACCCTTTCGAATTCTTTAGCCTCCAGCACCCTAAGAAGCTTGGACTGCATGTCAATAGGCATGCACCCAATTTCATCCAAAAGTATCGTCCCTCCATTTGCCAATTCAAACTTTCCTGTCTTCCCCTCTTTTTTAGCTCCGGTAAAAGCTCCGGATTCATATCCAAAAAGTTCTGACTCCATGAGTTCTCTTGGTATAGATGCACAGTTTATAGTGACAAAAGGCCCTCTGCTTCTTAATCCTTCTTTATGAATAGCATGGGCAAAAAGCTCCTTTCCTGTGCCGCTCTCCCCCTGTATTAACACGGTTACATCGCTTAAAGAAACCTTTTTCGCTATTTCTTTCTGTTCCATCATTTTATAATCTTCCGTTATGATATCCTTAAAGCCGTATCTCGCTTCATATATGGTTTCAATTTCCCTTTTATATTTATGTACATTTTTCTCTAATATATCAATCTGCTTAAAGAGCTTTTTCAGCTCCTTTGTGTCTTTAAACAAAACCGCTCCAGCTGCTCCTATCACCTCACCATTTTTATATATAGGAATTCTACTGGTAACCGCATTCATACCGTTTATATCCTGAATCTGCATAAGCTCCTTTTCACCGGTTTTTGCAACTATATGGAGCCTTGTGTTATCGATGATATCAGTAACATGCTTTCCCAGAGCCTCTTCCTCCTTGATGCCAAAGAGATTTTCATAATTCCACTTAACCACTATTCCATTTGAATCCACCAGAGCCATTCCATAGTAAAAGGTATCCAAAAGACTTTTTAAAATATCTATTCCTTTTACTATGTCCTGAAGCTCATCCTCACCTCTTAAAACCTCATGATAATCCCTTAAGGTAATAAAATATAACCCGCTGAATATGTTTGAAAGAGGAATTTTCACAACGGATTTCTTAATACTTCCTACCTTTACTATATCTTTTTCTCCCTCCACAGCATAAGCATCAAAAAATGCTTTGAAGCTCTCCACATAAAGCCCATTATCTTTTATAAAGCTTTTATATTTACCATTGCAGTAAAGAATTCTGCCCTCTTCATTCTGAAGAACAATCTCTTCATGAAACACATCGAAAATACTTTTAAACAATTCAGTAAGCTTCAATAAATCGCTTTCATTTAACGGCATATTTATCACCCTTTATAATATTCCAATTACTTCTATATATTAATTATACTGTAAAACCATCTTAAATAATATTCGAAATAAAAAAAGATTCTCCAAGCAAGCCTCAGAGAATCTCTTTTATAATTCTATTAAATTATTCACAATAAATTTTCTTTATTCTTCATCATATACCGTAAAGGTAAAATCCTCAGGAATCACAGATTTAATAAAATCTGCGTCCTCGTCTTTTAGCCAGCCTGTGACAAATTCACTTCCATAATGCTGGCAGCACAACATATACTCATCATCCTTTTTCAGATTTACGCCAAACCACTTTATCTTTCCTTCCTTGTCTAAAGGAGAATTCAAAACTTCCTCAATAAATTCAGGACTTATGCTATTTTCAAAGGATACCATCCCCGCAGCATAACTTTCAGTTTTTCTGCCCAGAATTTCTGCTGACTTTACCGCTTCTTTTTCATCTTCCCAGCAATCCAGCCTAAAGCCTGTACAGGTGTTTATAAAATGCTCAATCAAAGGCTTCCAATAGTGGTAAGTCACAGGAATACTAATCCCGCTGGATGTGTCTTTAGTTTCATTGTTTTCAAAACTAACATAAAATCTTCCCATAATCTTCACTACTCCTTTATAAAATTAATATCCCTGAATTTATTCAAGTATATGTTAATATTATTCTTCCATAAAGATATGAGAAAATCCTCTATTATAGTAAAAATATTTATTTAAATAAAATATTAAACAGATTCTTTACCACCTCTGAGAGGCAAAGCATACGGGCAGCAGCAAATTTCGTTAAATTCCCTAATAAAAGATACATACTCATGAATATTTTTCCAGTATACCATGGCTCTCATATGTCACCGACCTTTCTAAGCAAAAAAATAATAGGTAAGTAATAAAAATCACTCTCTTTTCATTTATTATAGAGAAGGGAGTGATTTAATTTGATAGATTTTAAAAACTGTACTCCAGAAGAGCTGAGTCTGGCTGCGGAAGCCTTTGCTCTAACCCTTACTAAAAATCAGGATGCAGATTATATAAATGTTTTAGGGAATTTTGTAGTTGCTGTTGGAAGCATTATGCTTACCATAGCTGCTCAAAGGGAGTTTTTGGAGAGTTTAAATAAAAAAGAAAAACAACCTGAAAAACCCCTTAATCACTAAATATTTTTCAGAAGGATTTCACAATAATAATTGGATTTGTCCTGCAGTATACTCTGTAGGGCTTTATTCTTTATTAATAATTATAGATATAATTCATATTTATAAAAGTAGTCCTTAGGTATAAACCATTTAAGGATTTTATAAATATAATCATGTTAATATTATATACCTGTAAATCTTTAGTCAAATATTAGTAAAACAATGAATTTAATAGCCTTAATCAGATGAGTATAAACTAATTCATGCTATATTATAAAAAAATAAATTATCGATTATTATTTTTTATTATAGATTTGGTATAACTCTGAAATATGTATTAGAATAGTATATAAAAAGAAGGAGGTTATTATAAATGAAGATAAACTCAAAAGAACTTTTTAGCATTCCTAATATTCTCAGTTATATAAGAATACTGCTCATACCCTTTTTCTTAAAAACTTATATATATGCAGCTGCTCCGAAGGATTATTATGTAGCTTCCTTCATTATATTGCTGTCTGGGCTTACAGATTTAGTAGATGGATATATAGCGAGAAAATACAATATGATAACGGAACTTGGAAAAGCAATAGATCCAATTGCAGACAAGCTTACTCAGGGTGCCATAGTGCTTTGTTTAATGATTAGATTAAAAGGGATGTTTGTTCCTTTAGTGGTTATATTTATATTAAAAGAGCTTTTTATGGCAATATCCTGTCTTGTGCTTTTAAGAAAGAGAAAAAAACTGGATGGGGCAAAGTGGTTTGGAAAGGTATCTACCGCTGTGTTTTATATTAATATGTTTATAATTATAGCAATTCCAGGTCTTAATACCACTGCGGTTAATATATTAATCTGTATTTCTGCATTTTTTATGCTTTTGTCCTTTGCACTGTATATACCTGCTTTTAAAAATTTGTATAAATCTTAAACTCAGTTTTCAAGGAATAACTTAGAAGGTGAAATAGAATGAGCATTGAAGCAATTATATTTATAATCAATTTATTATTAATTATTTCCGTAGTATTTATTGAATACAAAAACCCTAATGAAGCCCTGCTGTGGGTAGCAGTCTTATGCTTTCTGCCTGTAGCAGGAATCATTTTTTATCTGATATTCGGATCAACCTTTGGTATAAAACTTACCTATATGATTAGAAATAATAAGCTTAATAACGGATATAGACAAGTCCTTTATAAACAGCTGGAGCAGATAAAAAACCAGCATCTCGCTTCTTCAAGCCTGAACGAAAATCAGCTTGCAGCTATGGTGAGATTTAATTTAAATTATAGCGAAAGCCTTATTACCCAAAATAATAGGATAGAGCAAATCGTAGGCGGAGAAGAAAAGTATAAGAGAATGTTTAGTGATATGCTCTCCGCTGAAAAAAGCATTCATGTACAGTATTACTCTATACATAATGATATAATCGGTAAAAAACTCATTGATATCTTGGCTTTAAAGGCCTCACAGGGTTTAAAGGTTCTGGTTATGTACGACGGCATAGGCAGCATTACCACCCCCAAAAGCCTGTTTAAGCCTCTTATGGATGCAGGAGGTGAGGTAAAGCGTTTAAAACCCTTCCTTACCCATTTTCGAAATCATAGAAAAATAGTAGTTATTGATGGGAAGATCGCATATACCGGAGGAATGAATATAGGAAAACAGTATGTAAACCTTCATAAGGTTAAGACCCCCTGGAGGGACACCCAGATAAGGATTCAGGGAGACGGGGTTTATATACTTCAATACTACTTTCTTTCTGACTGGTTTTATTCCAATAAACCTAAATCTATAAAAATCAAAGAGGAAGAATTAGCTTCTTTATTTCCTGAACATTCTATTAAGGATGAATTGTTCTGTCAGTTTGTTGCAGGAGGGGTAAACACCCATAAAGAATATACTAAAATGAGCTATTTAAAGATGATAACTTCAGCTAAGAAGAAAATATATCTTCAATCTCCTTATTTTATACCTGACAACACCTTAATGGATGCTTTTAAAATGGCCGCAGCCTCCGGTGTGGATATTAATATAATGATTCCTAATATAAGTCCAAGCTTTTTCCTGGAACCTGTAGGAAACTATTATATCAGTGAGCTTATAGATTACGGAGTAAAAGTATATAAGTATAAGGGCTATATCCATGCTAAAACAATGTCCATTGATTCTATAGCTTCCTGTATAGGCTCTGTGAATATGGATATGAGAAGCCTCCAGGTGGATGATGAAATATGCGCTTTTATATATGATGACCATTTTGCAGAAGAATATGAAAAAATATTTGAGAAGGATATAAAAAACTCTATAGAGCTCGACTATGAAGCTTTTAAAAACAGAGGTTTAAAAGAAAGGATTTTAGAGAGATTTTTTAGATTATTTGCTCCTCTTATGTAATCTATTGATAGAAATATTTGTTATAAAATGCTTCATTTGATATAATTGTAGTATAATCTACAAATCTTAACCAATAGGTGGTAAGCATTATGAATATAGAAAAAAAACGTGCCTTTATTATAAACTTTTTATACTATATTTTAGTTGCGTTTATAATAATCGTCATTTTTAGATTTGGTCTTTTTTGGTTTATGCCATTTATACTGGGCTTTACCATTGCCTTTATATTAAGACCCTCAATAAAGCTTATATCAGAGAAGCTGAAAATTCATTACAAGCTGGCTGCCTCAGTAATGCTCATCCTTTTCTTCGGCACAGTAGGTGTATTTATAGTTTTAATAACTATGAAAATATTTCTCATGCTTAAGGATGTGTTTTATAAGCTGCCGGATATTTATACATACAGCATCGAACCAGCAGTTACAGTTTTACTGGACAATCTTGAAGCCTTGGTATCTCCTATAGCTCCTAATCTGGTAGAAGGATTTTCAAACATCGCTCCTAATTTTACACAGAGCTTAACAAGTATTGTTACCTCAGTTTCTTCCAAAGCAGTTGCCAGCATTACAGGAATTGCAAAATCTGTGCCAAGCTTCTTTATCGGCTTAATATTCACCATAATTTCAACCTTTTTCTTCACTTTAGACTATGATAAAATAACAGGTTTTATCCTAAAGCAATTCTCAGAAAAAAATAAAAGCATCATTTTTGATGTAAGAAATTATATGGTAGGAAGTGTATTCAAGCTTGTAAAGGCATATGGGATATTAATGACTCTTACCTTTGTGGAACTGTCTATAGGATTTTCAATATTAAGGCTTGAAAATGCAATGGTAGTAGCCGCTTTAATCGCTATGGTAGATATACTTCCGGTATTAGGGACAGGGGGAATACTGATTCCCTGGACAATTATAGAGTTAATAAAAGGGAATATTGCTTTTGCTGTAGGTCTCATTATTATATATCTAGTGATAACAGTAGTAAGAAACATATTAGAGCCTAAGATAGTGGGACAGCAGATTGGCCTCCATCCTTTAGCAACTCTTATGTCTATGTTTATCGGTGTTAAAGTCTTTGGATTTTTAGGTATATTTATTATGCCTATACTTGTAATAATCGCAAAAAACCTAAACAGCAGCAAAAAAATCCATTTGTTTAAGTAAAATAAAGCCAGCAGATATCTCAATTCTGCTGGCTTTAAAATTTAATTTCACCTTATATTATATCTCTCCATTAGAAGCTGTTTTTTAATATTGAGCTCTTCTTCCGAGAAAAACTCTTTTATTTCATTTAAAAACTCTAAGCTTTTCTTATATTTTTCTTCTTTTAGTCGCCTAAAAGCTTTATCCTTTAATGCCTTTGAGATTTTATTATATTCGTCTATAGTAATTATATTTTGAAATTTAAGCAGAGATAATGTGTTTTGTTTATCTGCCTTTATTTTCGGATTTAAAGCTAGTCTTACAGCAAAATATATAATTAAAAACAAAATAACTATTGCCCACAGTAAATCGAAAGCCATAATAAAAATATCCCCCTCATATATAAATAAAAATTTATTTTAAATATCCTAATTTTTTTAACAGCTTTAGAGACTCAATTATCCCCTTAGTGTTAAACACCTCCAGGCACCAGGAAGCTTTAGTCGCCTTTGCCTTTAACAGCTCTAAGGTTACTGACATATCTATGCTTCCTTCAAGAAGAGAGTTATGATAATCAAAGCTTCCGTCATTATTGTGGAGGTGAACATAGTCTATTTTGTCCTCTAATCCTTCTATCCAGTGCTTTATGGTATTTTTAGAAGCGGCATTAGCATGTCCAATATCAAAGCAGGCTGTAAAGTTCGGATGGTTTATATATTCAATAAGCTCTTTAATGAGTCTATAATCATCATCAAAAACATTTTCAATGTGAAATTTCATGGAATCTATTTTATCTTTAATAAATTCTTCCCAAAACACTTTAGAATTTTCAAGCCATTCCTCTCCATAGCTGACCTTTGGAATAAAACCGCTGTGAAATATCATACGCCCAGCATTCAAGCTTTTTGCTGCTTCATAGCTCTGCTGAAATCTCTCCATGGTAACCTTTCTTACGTACTTATCAGGACTTCCTGGAGACATGTCTATAAAGGGGCCATGAATTGTAATTTCTCTGTTATCTAAAAAACCTTCCATATCCCTTTTGTATTCTTTTAAATAATGATCACAATCATCCAGGATCATGGCGCTTCCAAAGTTTACAATTTCTAAATTAACCTTATATTCTTTTAAAATATCCTGCATTTCTTCTGTTTTTATAAGATGTGATGCATATATATTCAAATTTTCACCTCTTCCTTTGCTTTTAAATCCTCAGCTCCTTAAAGGAATTTGCTGCCATAACTAATACATCATTTTCACAGATTTCTGTGGAGCCCTTTGGAACTATAATTTCATTTTTACGCTTAATCATCACCACTAAAATATCCTCAGGTATATCTGCTTCCATGATAGTTTTTCCCTTCCATGGGCTCTTTTTATTTACTGTATATTCCTTAAGCTCTGTGTGAAACTCCTCTTCATAGTCATTAAAAGTCTTTAATACAGGACTTTCAGCTTCAACAAGATCCAGCTTCTTTGCAAGATAGGGTATAAGAGACCCCTGAACCAGAACTGAAAATAATGCCACAAAGAACACTATATGAAATATATCATTTTTAACAAATACATCATTTGTGACAACATAAATGGCAAAAACCAGTGAAGCTGCCCCTCTAAGCCCTACCCAGGACACGAAAAGCTGCTGCTTTACAGGTATTTTAAACCAGCTTAAGATGCTGAATACAGCTACAGGTCTGGCTACGATTATCAAAAATAAAGATACCAATATGCCGGGAGCAATTATGAGCTTAATTTGAGAAGGAAAGGATAAAAGTCCTAAGGTGAAAAACAGCATTATCTGCATAAGCCAGGATACCCCGTCAAAAAAATGTACCAGACTCCTTTTATGGGTTATTCTGCTGTTTCCTAATATAATTCCCGTAACATAGGCAGACAAAAATCCATTTCCACCCATAACCTCGCTTAAGGCAAATCCTAAAACCACTATAGCTGTAACAAAGATAGGGTAAACTCCGTCTATTTCAAATTTAACCCTATTTAATATAAATACAGTGGCTGTAGCAAGGAGTATCCCAATTCCTACTCCAAATAAAATCTGATTGAAAAGCAGCTTTAAGAGATTCTGTCCTGAATTATTCATAAAGCTTAATACCACTACGGTGAGCATATATGCAAAAGGGTCGTTACTTCCACTCTCTACCTCCAGAAGGGATGCTAGCCCACCTTTAAGGTTTAATTCCCTGGAACGAAGGATGGAAAAAACAGAAGCAGCATCTGTAGAGGCTACCACAGCTCCCACTAAAAAGCCTTCAAAAATCGTCATTTTTAATATAAAGTGGCAGAACAATCCTGTAAGTGCTGCAGTTATGGCTGTACCTAAGGAAGATAATAAAACGGACTGGATTGCTACCGGTTTAGCCATTCTCCAGTTAGTAACAAATCCTCCATAAAACATTATGAAAACAAGACTTAAAGAAAATAAATCCTTTGACAGCTCAAAATTATCAAAATATATTCCCCCTATGCCATCAGATCCAAAGAGCATTCCCAGTAATAAGAATATAAATAGTGCCGGAACTCCAAATCTGTAAACCAATTTACTGGAGGTTATACATATGAGCAGCACTATTCCTGACAGTATCAATAACTGAGTCATTAAAATTACCACCTCCGATTAAGTTTAGTTTAATGAATTTTTTTAAAAGTTGCTGCAAAGCTTAGGTAGTATATTATTTTTTTATATAAGCTTCTTTAAAAAATATCTTTTATGTTCCTTAGGACAGTCCTCCAAAACTCCAAAAATTTCGTATCCCTGTTTAATATAAAAATCCTTTGCCTGAAAATCAAAGGTATCTAAGTGGATTAAATAACAGCCCTGCTCTTTTGCCTGCTTTTCCACTTCTTTTAAAAGCTGTGCTCCATGTCCTTTTCCCCTGAATTCTTTTTTCACCACCAGCATATCAATATACAAGCAGTTCCAGCAATAAAGCACAGCACTTAATCCGGCAACTATATTTCCCTTTTCATCCTTCATAGTTCTGCTCATGGATATAAAGGATTCCTTCTGAGTAAAGGGAACTTTAGAATTATTGAATTCCACCAGCTCATTTTCTATTTCGTCAATCTCTTCTTTGGTGCTTTTAGCAAATGTAAAATTTTCCATATTATTTTTTCCCCAGGGAAGCTACATATATAGCGAAAGCTTCCTCCTCATTAATTTTTAAAAGTGAATTCAGTTCATCGTCATCATAGGAAGCAATAGCACACACTCCGCAGTCCACTGCTTCTGCTGCTAAATATAAATTCTGGCATACATGTCCGGCATCTAAATGCATATATCTATAGCCTCTTTCACTATATCTCCAGGTCATTCTGTTAGGCACTGCTGTCCAAATGAAGGTTACTGCACTTTTTTCAATAAATTTCTGTTCTGAACAGGCTTTAGAAACCCTTTCAGCCATAGCTTGGTCTATTTCCACCTCTATAAGCTTATTTTCTAAGGCCACATATCTGTACAACCCTACCTTTAACCCCTCTACCTTATTTATTAACAGGTAGGTCTCAAAGGCATGTCTTGCTCCTGCAGAGGGAACATTCCTCAAGGTTGCTTTTCCAACCTTAATATCCTTTACACCCTGAGTGCACCACAATAAAAAAGTAAGCTCCTCTAAGGTCAGCTTTTCATCTGTGTAGCTTCTTATGGTATGCCTGTTTTCAATAGCCTCTCTTAAGGTAATATCTTTAACGGTTATGTCTGAAGGATCCGGCAGATCAATTATTCTGCCTTTAAAATCATAAGAAAGCTCCAATGGAGGCTGCTTTGTCCCCTTTTCCTGCTCGCTTTCCCCTTCGTATTTATACTTTGTTAACTCCATAAATTCTCTGCCTATACTTTTCATAAATAGCCCCCTCAAATAATTAGATTAATAAATGAAATAAATAATGCCTGCTAATGTGAGATATGCCCCATTATAATATCTCTATTCTATATTTTACCATAGACCTTTAAATAATATGAGGAAAGATAATTAAAAATTATAAATGTAAAATGCAAAATGAAGGATGAAACTCCTAACAGAGTTTCTTAAATTTAATTTAAGAAATTCCGTAGGAATTTCCTCCTTCATTTATAATTCTTAATTTCTAATTTTACATTGTCTTTTCAATTTCCAATTAAATAACAGCTACTATTTACCAATCATTATTCCAAATTAAAGATTTTTATAGTAATTTATCAGATAGCTTTACCTAACTTAAAAATTTCAGCTTTTTTCAATTTTACAATATATCAATTATTAAACTATAATACCACTTGTAACTACATATTGTGTTTATATAAATAAAAACCACAATATATAGTATATTTATAAAAAGGAGTGTACATAATGAATCAAGCACTTAACTCTATACCTGAAAAATTAAAAGATATTTCCTCCTTTGCCTGTAAAGAAATCTACAAATATGATGATTTATATAATCCTGAAAAGCTTTTAAGGGCAATGGAATACTCCTTTAGAGAGGGAGCCAGTGAAAAAGAGCATTTAAAAGCTGTAGTGCAGTGTGCTTTAGAACTTGCAGACGATAAAAGTCCCAAATGGGAATTTGCTGCTTCTAAACTTTTTATTCATGGTATGTATAAGGAGGTTTCCGAAAACCGAGGATTTCCGGAATACAACAGCCTTTATTCCCTAATAAAAGCACTTACGGACAAAGGTCTTTATGGAAAATATATATTACAGAATTATAGCCGAGAAGAAATTAATGAAGCAGAAAAATACATAGTTCCTGAAAGAGATTATTTATTTAACTATAGCGGTATTAATCTTATTTATAAAAGATATTTAATTCAAAATGGGGACAGAAAAGTAATGGAGCTGCCCCAGGAAATGTTTATAGGTATATCTCTTCATCTTGCCATGAAGGAAAAAAGAGAAAAAAGGCTTTATTGGGTAAAAAGATTTTACGATGTTTTAAGCTCACTAAAGGCTACCATGGCCACTCCAACCATGTCTAATTCAAGAAAGCCTTATCATCAGCTGAGCTCCTGCTTTATAGATACCGTACCCGACAGCCTTCAGGGTATATATAAAAGCTTAGATAATTTCTCCAGGGTTTCAAAGTTCGGAGGAGGTATGGGTATATACCTTGGAAAAGTTCGTGCCTTGGGCTCAGATATAAGAAACTTTAAAGGAGCCTCCGGAGGCGTGATTCCCTGGGTAAAGCTGTTTAATGATACAGCCATTGCTGTGGACCAGCTGGGCATGAGGACCGGAAGTGTTTCTATATGGCTGGATGCATGGCATAAAGATCTTCCGGAATTCCTTCAGCTAAAGACCAATAACGGTGATGACCGCAAAAAGGCTCATGATGTTTTCCCCGGCATAAACTTCCCTGATTTATTCTGGCATCTAGCAGAGACAGATATTAACTCTGTCTGGTATATGATGTGTCCCCATGAAATAAAAAAGCTTAAAGGCTATGAGCTTTGCGATTTTTATGGAGAAGAATGGGAAAAGAAATATTATGAATGCGTTAATGATGCTTCAATAGAAAAAAGAGAAATGCCGGTAAAGGATTTGATAAAGCTCATTATTAAAAGCACATCAGAAACTGGAACTCCCTTTATATTTAACAGGGATACAGCAAACAAAATGAATCCAAACAAGCATAAAGGAATGATTTATTCAACAAACCTTTGTACAGAAATAATGCAGAATATGAGTCCTATAGAGTTTATTGAAGAAGAGGTAACAGAGAATAATGGTGAGGCAGCTATAACGGTAAAAACAAAGCCCGGAGATTTTGTAGTATGCAACCTTTCTTCTCTGGTCCTTGGTAAAATCGATGTTAATAATGAGGAGGAACTTGAATATATAGTTGAAACTCAAGTGAGAGCAATGGATAACGTCATAGATTTAAACTATTATTCTGTACCTTATGCAGAGATAACCAATAAAAATTATAGAGCCATAGGCTTAGGCACCAGCGGCTATCATCATATGCTGGCAAACAATAATTTAGATTGGGAAAGCGACGAGCATATAAGATTTGCTGATAGTATTTATGAAAAAATAAACTATTTTGCTATAAAAGCAAGCATGGATATAGCCAAAGAAAAAGGAGGCTACAGATACTTTGAAGGGTCAGACTGGCAGACGGGAGATTATTTCTCTTTAAGAGGCTATGATTCTCCAAAATGGCAGAGATTAAAAGAAGAAGTAAAAAATAATTCCATAAGAAACGGCTACCTGATGGCAGTAGCTCCAAACGGTTCCACAGCCTCAATCGCTGGTACTACAGAAGGTATAGATCCTGTAATGGCAAGGTTTTATTTTGAAGAAAAGCGAGGCATTATAACTCCTAAGGTTGCTCCAGATATAACAAACACCAATTCTTCCCTTTATAAATCCGCCTATGATATAAATCAGCACTTTAGTATTAAAGCCAATGCGGCCAGGCAGAAGCATATAGATCAGAGCCAATCCTTTAATTTATATATAACTACAGACTACACAATGAGGCAAATACTTAACCTCTATATAGATGCATGGAAGAGCGGAATAAAAAGCATTTACTACTTAAGATCAAAATCCTTATCCGTAAATACCTGTGAAAACTGCTCTTCATAGCTTTCATATATTAAAGAATAATAAAAGAAAAATTTCTTAAACCGGGAGGTAATAAAATGAAAGCATTAAATAAAAAACCATTATTCAATGAATCCGGTGATACGGATATATCTAAAAAAAGGCTTATAAATGGAAATACCACTAATTTAAATGATTTTAACAATATGAAATATACCTGGGCCTCAGAATGGTATAGACAGGCTATGAATAATTTTTGGATACCTGAAGAAATAAATATGGCTCAGGATCTTAAGGATTACAGGGTACTGACAGAAGAAGAAAGGACGGCCTATGATAAAATACTTTCTTTTTTAATCTTCTTAGACAGCGTACAGATGGAGAATCTAGGGAATGTAAATAACTATATTACAGCCAGCGAGGTTAATTTATGTCTCACCATTCAGGCCTTCCAGGAGGCTATTCATTCTCAGTCCTACAGTTATATGCTGGATACAATATGTCCTCCTAATAAGAGGAATGAAATACTCTATCAATGGAAGGACGATCCTATATTATTGTCAAGAAACAAATTTATAGGAGATCTTTATAATGAATTTTTAGATAATCCTGTTCCTGAAAACTTGCTTAAAACCCTTATGGCAAATTACATTCTAGAAGGAATATATTTTTATTCAGGCTTTATGTTCTTCTATAACCTGGAGCGAAACTCAAAAATGCCCGGAAGTGTTCAGCAGATAAGATACATAAACAGAGACGAAAACACTCATCTTTGGCTTTTCAGAAACATCATCAGGGAGCTAAAAAAGGAAGAGCCTCATCTCTTCACCGATGAAAGCGTGGAGGAACTGAGAAACATGATAAAAACCGGTGTGGAAAATGAAATAGCATGGGGACATTATGTAATAGGTAATAAATTCAGGGACTTAATAAAAATGTTCTCAGTGAATATATTAAGTACTTAGGAAATCTGAGATTAAAGGATTTAGATATGGAACCTCTATATGAAATTACTGAAAATCCCCTTCCCTGGATAGATCAATATTCCGACGCAAATGCTGTAAAAACAGATTTCTTTGAAGCAAAGTCTACTGCCTATGCTAAAGCGGCTGTTTATGAGGATGATTTATAGAAAAACAGAGGAGCAAGTTAGAGGTGAGAAGTCTGATGTCATAGGTGAGATGTGTGAGGTGAGAGATGAGAGGTGAAAGGAGATACTTGTGATAACTTTTAAATTTCTCTTTTTCAAAATTCTCTCCTGCTTTTATGATAATTTCACCTATATACCTTTAAATTCTGTTATTTGTATATAATAGTTTATTTATATGATACTTAGTTCTTATATGGATAAATAGTTTTGTCTAAGCATAAAATACCTCTGAAAATGCATTTATACATTAATTCAGAGGTATTTTATTATTTTATCTCTTTTTAAATTTTATACATATACCTATTTATATTAGTCAATAGAGTTCTAGTTTATAAGCTCAGCAAGCTCTTCACTGAGCTTTTTAATATCCAGTCCATTAGTAAAGCTCAGACAGGTTCCTGAAGGATATCTTGTTTTTTCTATCCATTTCTCAGGCATATTTTTAGCACCATATTTTGCCCCAAGTATTGCTCCCACTATAGCACCTATGGTATCAGCATCTCTTCCAAAGTTTCCTGCTGCAATTACCCCTGTTTTAAAATCCTTATTTACTAATTTTAAAATTCCAAAAGCACTGGCTACAGCCTCAGGAACTACTGCTTTGTAACTTGTCCATAATTCATCATGGAGAACCATCCATGAATTTAAAAAGTCTCCGTTATTTTCTTCAATTATTTCCATAGCTTTATTGATAGTATAATATAACCAGGAATCCTTAGGTATAACACTTAAAGCTGCCTGAATTATTTCATCAATGCTTCCGTCAACCATAGCCGCAGCTACTGCAGCAGCTACAGCCTGAGCCCCCCATATACCTTCTCTGTAGTGGCTAATGCAGGCATCTGTTTCTGCAAGCTCAGCAGCTTTTTCTATGTCTCCTGCACAAATTATACCTATAGGAGCTATCCTCATAGCACTTCCGTCGCTATTATAGTATGCATTATACATTCCTGAGTAAGGAGGCATTATACCTCTCTTTATATTTCTTGCGCCTTCAATTTCACTGGATCCGCCTCTAGGAAAATCATCCTGTACAGCAACATTTTCCATCCAAGCCCTGACTACATCCTCTGAAGTAGGTCTGCCTTTAGAGTCTATTAATATTTTTGCTGTTAACAGGGCAAACTCAGTATCATCTGTACTCCAAGAAGCACCTTTATTAAAATCAGTAGTAATACCATACTTCATCTGATTTTCTTGATTTCTTGATGCATCACCGAAGGAATCCCCTATTGCAAGTCCCGATAATGCTCCTAGTGCCTTATCCAAGGCTAATTCTCTATTATTGATTAATTCACTTCTACTTATCATAACCTCAATCTCCTTTATGCTGTAATATAAAATATTAATATATATAGTTATTAAAGCTCTTTAACCTTTAAATCTCCGAACAGACTTCTTCCTAAGGAGTATTTAGCGTATCCTACCATACCATAAGAAATTAAATTATCAAAAACCTCCAGAACCTTCTCCTGATTTATGCTTAGTTGGAGCATACTGCCCTTTAATATAAACTCAAATTCATATTCCTTTCCAAACTCCCAGTTATATTCCGTTTTTGCCAAGATCTTTAATCCCTTATAATTAACCAATATCGCAGCCTCATTTTCTCCTATGAATCCTGCATAATAACCTCTTAGTGCTCCCTGTACCCTTCCGCTTATTAAGTGGCTTGTACCGTTTTGAGGTATAACGGAACCATTTATTTTAACATCCTCTGTAAAATAATTACCTGTTACCGCTTCTGCATGATTAACAGTTATAGACTCCATGCGGCCTTCTTCTATATTCCACGAACCATGGTTATGAGAAAAGGGAGTTATTGAAGCAAACTCTTTTTTCTGCTTTGAAATTTTAATATCATAATCTGCCTTACCCTTAACTTTAAATTCATCTATATAAAGTATTCCTAAGTCCTTATATTTTCCCGGTGAATTACCCTCAAGAACTATTCCTATTTCGTCAATCACAGCACCTTCCATATTAGGTATTATGAATTTAATTTCTCTCCATCCTTCTTCATTTATTACCATTCCGTCTAAAAGTATATCTTCTTTTGTTGTGCTGTTCCTGACATAAGGTGATATATAAATGCTTTCCCCATTCCACCTTTCCGCATAAACAAACATGGAAACCTCCTGACCTGAATAAGCAGTTGGCGAAAATACAGGCATGTATCTTTCATCGCTGAAATCGGTTCTTCTATAAAAAGGCTTATAAAATATCTTACATTTCTTTCCTCTCTCCATTCTGTCGAAGAGAACCGCTAGAGATCCTTGTCCCTTATACGCTTTATCTCTGGAATTCTTTATAGAACAATAAAAATCATCGGATACCCTAAAGTTATGGGTAGAACCCTTTAGTTCAAAGTCAAAATGTATTTCTCCCTGTTTAAAACTTTCTTTTAAATAATCAGGCACCTCTTCTTCTGCAAGCTTATAGCCAAGTATAGCAAGCTCTTTTGAATAGCTTGGGATATCTAAAATATTAAGATATCCTGATATTCCTGATAATACCACTGAATCATTTATAGGACTTCTGTAGCATTCTTTAATTCCTTCTAATCCACAGGCTACTCCCATTATAGTTCCTACATTTCCTGCATTACAGTCAGTGTCCCAGCCACACATGGTAGCAATTTCAACGGTTCTGTTAAAGTCTCCTTCACCATATAATAAAGCTAATACACACACCCCTGCGTTAGGGATAATATGACAAACACCTCTATACTTGTCATATCCCCAATTATCCTGTAAATACTTCATGCATTTTCTAAAATCCTCAGGATTATCTTTATAAAAGCTTATAACAGCCTCTGTTACTTTGCTATAGGCGGATTCTTTAGGAATAACCTTAAGGCCTGCTTCAATTATTTTTAGCGGATTCTTTTCTGTGAAACCCTTTGAAATGCACGCCGCCATAAATCTTGCTCCATTTAAACCCTCTCCGTCATGAGAGACGCTTGCTGCTGCCATGGCATAATCTGCTGCTTTTTCAATATTATTAGGCCAAATTAATCCCCAGGTATCAATAAATATTTGTCCACCTATCTGCTCAGCTAGAATTATTCCATTTTGCTCAATAGATCCTGATTTCGGTGCCTGGATACCATTAAGAAGATTTAGATATGCAGTGTGCTCTGTGCTGGTGCCGTAGCCTCCCCACCAAAACATTCCTACACCTTCTCTTGCATAATTCAGCCAGGCATCAGCTACATGTTCAGCCTTTAGACCATCTTTTTGGTTTTCATCATACATTGCCCTCAAAAAATAAACAGGTCCGTTAACATCATCATCTGCGGCAAAATTAATAAAAGACTTAACGTAATTTGTAATATCTCCATATGTTCTTTCTATTCTTTCATAAGTCCAGATAGTTGGCTCTACAGGAGCACCTAATCTTATTCCAATATTCATTCCTATAAAACCAGCATAAACTTTTTCTATATAATCATGTTGCATACTCTGCAGCTCCTTTTTTTAAAAGCGGCAATATAACTTGCCGCTTAATGTTATCTTATTTTCCCAGCTTTTCTTCTAAATATGCTGAGAATTCATTTCCTCCAGCTTCATTCCATTTTTTAACAAACTCATCGAAGGAACTTATTGGCTTAACACCCCTTATAATGTCGGAAGCATACTCTTTATATACAGCTCTCATAGCATCCCATTGAGGAGTAAGTTCAGCAGGTATTATAACATTTACATCCTGCTTATAATATTTTTTTGCTTCTTCAAGAGAATTAAGGGCTGGCTTAGCCATTATAGGTTCAGCTAGTGCAGGTTGAGGTTCGAATTTATTAATAGTCTCGAAGAATCTAGGCCACCATTCTTTAAACTTATCTGTATAAACTATTTTCCCATCTTTTTCTGTATAATGAACATCCTTAATTCCCAGCTTATCAAGCTTCATACCTTCCGGACCTGCCATGAAATCAAGAACAGCAAAGGCAGCTTCTTTAACTTTTGATTGGGAATTTATAGCAAAACCTCTTGATTCTTTTGTAACATCAACAGATTGATAACCCTGAGAAACACCTTTCGCCGGAGGAAGTACTACCAGCTCAGCACCCTTTCCTTGAGTCTGAATCATTTTATTATTATATATATCTATAACTTTTCCTGCAGTAGCAGCTACAAAAGCAGATTGTCCTTCATAGAAGGATTTCTCCATAGCATCCCACTTCTTAGTTATATATTCAGGATCTATTAATCCTTGTTTATATAGATCAGCGTAATATTCAAGCTTGTCTTTTTCAAATTTAGTTGCTTTAGAGAATACCCATTTATTATCTTCTTTAATTACCGTTGCAGTAACTCCAAAAGCATGATTAAATACACTATCTAATCTTGTCAAATCACCATCTGCGGTTATAGCATATTTCGCTAATTTTTTATCTACTATTTCCTTAAACATCTTTTCATAATTTTCTGCTGTTGGGTTTTCAACAACATCTTTATAGCTATCAAGCTTATCCGCTATATCTTTTCTCATAACAGGTGTACTTACTCTGGCAGCTGCAGGCCATAATAGATAAGGATAGTTTTTAAGCTTTTCAGTAGTATGGTTTTCAAGAATATTTTTTAGATTTTTAGATTTTTCAATATATGGAGTTAGGTCTTCTAACATACCATCATTTGAAATAGGTATGTCTCCTCCTTGAAAGTAGATTATATCCGGGGAAATCTGTCCTGTTCTAAAAGCTAAAGGCACAGCCTCAGCATAAGCTCCTGCAGGTGGTTCCAGATATTCTATTTTCACAAATTTTTCTTCTTTTGCAAGCCCTGCTTCAATCTGCTCCACCAGCTTTTTAACATCCTCTTCCTTAGGACTAACATCCTTGGTTATGATAGAGACCTTTACAGGATTATCTTTAGTACCAATTTTTTCTGCACTTCCGGGAGTTTCTGCAGGAGTTTTTCCGCACCCTGCAGCTAAAGTTAAGGACATAATAGAAACTAAAAAAACAGACATAAATTTTTTCATTATATTTCCTCCTTAATTTTTACTTTTATTCTTTTATTCCCCCAGCCATTACATCTCCAGCATAGTATTTAAGCACCAGCGGATAAAGTATCAGTATGGGTATGATTGCCACAATTATAGTGGCGTACTTTAATGCATTATAGTCAAGCTTTGCAAGTTCATTGTAGTTTAGGATGTTTTGAGCTCCTATTATTGAAACAGTGTCATCTAAAACTATAAACTGTCTTAATATTACCTGCAGTGTGGTCTTTTTTGCACTTCCTATATAAATACTTGCTTTAAAATACTCATTCCATCTCAGCACAGCATAAAACATAGTTATAGTTGCAATACCTGCTTTAGATAAAGGAAAAACTACTTTAAAAAGAAGATTTAAATGTCCGCAGCCGTCTATCTCAGCAGCCTCAAACATTTCCTGAGGAATTTCATTGAAAAATCTCATCATAATTATTAAATAATATACATTTACAGCATTAACCAATATAACAGACCACTGGCTTCCCATGAGACCTAAATCCTTAATTACTAGATATTCAGGTACTATTCCAGGATCAAACAGCATCATAAATATCAGAAATACCATTAAAACCTTCTTAAAAACTAACTTTGGTCTTGTCAAAACATAAGCTGCTGTGGTAGTTAGCAACATGTTAATCGCTGTTCCTACAACGGTTATAAATATAGAATTGAGAAGGGACGGTAATAAAACCGGATGACTTAGTATTACTTTGTAATTTAATAAACTTAGATTTCTTGGTAAAATCTCCAATCCTGACATTTTTGCAGAAACTGAAGAGTCGGATAAAGAAATTGCCAGAATATTAAGCAGCGGTATTATCATGGTTAATGTTATAAATGTAAAAATAATAATTATAATAATCTGATAAAAACTGAACTTATCTTTTAACTTCTTCACCCTACCAAACTCCTTTACCTGTTAACTTTTTGGACCCTAAATGTGTAAACAGTACTAAAACAACTCCTACTATTCCTTTAATAACTCCTACTGCCGTTCCCAAGGAATACTGTCCATTTATTAATCCTATCCTGTATATATAAGTATCAAGAATGTCTATTTTACTGTTAACAGCATCATTAGTGAAGTTTAGCACCTGATCAAATCCAGCATTTAAGAAGAATCCTAAATTTAATATAAACATTGTTACCATAGGAACCACAAGAGCAGGAATAATAATATATTTAATTATGCTGAATCTATTTGCACCATCTATAGTTGCTGCTTCATAGATGCTTGGACTAATTGATATGATTGCAGCGTAGTATATGATGGAATCCCATCCTATACTTCTCCATGCCTCAGAAAACAAAAGGACCCATCTTATAGTATCTTTATTAGTCATAAAACTCACAGAAGGTATATTAAATATCCCCAGTATTTGATTTACTGCTCCGCTGGAAGGAGATAGGAAGGATATCCAAATCCCTGCTATAACAACCCAGGATAAGAAGTGCGGCAAAAAGGATACTATCTGTACATATTTTCTGAAAAATGTGCTTTTTATCTCAGCAAGAAGAATTGCAAATAACACCACAAAAGGAAACAGCAGCACGTATTTCATAAAGCTTATTATAAGAGTATTGGTTAAAATTATTTTTATAGAGGGAGATTTAAATATTAGGTTAAAGTATTTCAACCCCACAAATTTCCACGGTCCAACTGCTTTATAATCATAAAAAGCTAATTTCATATTTAATATAGGCCATAATCTGAATATAAAAAAGTACACTAAGGTAGGAGCTATAAGAAGATATAAAATCTTATCTTTTTTTATTTGATTTATCTTTTTCTTTACGCCTCTGATTTCCACTGCAAACCTCCTCTTTTAAGGTATTAAAATATCAAAAAGCGGTGCATGCTGCTGAGCTCCATATACGTCTCTATCACCGGCTGTACCGGAAGATATTCGCCTGTTAAAGGTTATCTTAATTCCTAATCCTTTATCAAAGAAAACCAATTCAGTAATATCTTTTTCATCTAATCTATATAGTTCTGCAACGCTTTTTACAGTAATTTTATTAGAATCTACCACTCTCTTGTAACCAGGATAATCTTTGAAAAGGATGTCTAGTGTAATAGAAAAAGGGCCGCTGTTTTTACTTCTCAAAACCTTTGCCAGTTCCACTAATTTATCCATTGTTAACCTCCATGTATTCAATAGGAAATACTTCTCTTCCATTTTTAACTTTCATTAAATGATAAACGCTAAACTCATACACCGGTCCAAAATCAATATCACTTGGAGAAAAGGGAAACGCAAGATTTCCTGAAGTGGATTTTCTGCCCTCATATCCATAATGCATAAAGGAAGACCTTACAGCACTGCATATGGCTGAAGCCAGTTCCTGTGTTTTAGCCAAAACTTCAAATAACACACCTACTTCTTTTGGAATCTCCTTTGAAGGTTCTAATTCCCCCATAACTCCATTTAATCCATAATTTATAAAGTTTATCCTATAATCCTCAGATGGTATTTCAGAAAAATACTCCTTAACTCCGTTAACCACCATAGCTTCTATCTTTTCCACCTTATTTATAAGAAGAGGATCTCTTATACCTGCTACTACAAAGGTTCTGTATAATACTTTTCTTGCCCCCTCAAGTTTAATGTAATATTCCGGAGTATTGATTATTTTACTGTTTTTTACTCTTACTGTTCTTTCATCTACAGCCTGGAAATCGCAATCCTTAAGATTCAACTCTATTCCCGGTCCCTTTAAAATGTATGGATGGTCTTTCTCATAGAAGGTATGTGCCGCTACACTGGTAGTGGTACATTTTCTTCCGGTATTAGTTGGATATACATAGAAACTATCCTCTTCAATAACCCCCATAATACAATCCTTAGTAGTACCGGGCTCCGCACATAAAGCTCCACACTCCAGTATTTTACCAAGATGAAAGGATAATGCCGGATCAAAGCCATTAAATATACCTACCGCAGCAAAAGGTGCAGGATCATATGCTCTTCCGCATAATATTATTTCCGACTTTTTCTCTAATGCTTCAATTATAGGTTCGATTCCCATTTGGGCTACAATACTGTTTGTTTCGTTAATTATCTCATCATTTAATTTGGGTATATTGCTTCCCATATCCAGTATTTCCCCTGATTTATTTGCCCTCTTTACCCTTTCTTTTTCTATATCTGCCCATATTACAGCCATTTTTATATTGATTTTCTCTTCTCTTAGTATTTCATTAATAATATCTAAGGTCCAGTCGGTATGGACTCTGGCACCTGAACCTCCAGCAGACCCTATAATAAGAGGAATATTCAATTTCCTGCTTCCCTTGATTAACAAGAGAAGATCTTTTTTGCATGCCATTCTGCTTACTATAGATACTCCAGCACCCAGCTTATGCGGACCTGCATCCGTTGATCCTGCGTCAACCACTATAGCATGAGGCTTGTCTCTTAAACCGTTTTCAAAGGATTCTATAGGAAATCCATATCCTAATATTCCACAAGGAGAGAAAATCTTTATCTGCTTATTCATTATTGCCCCCCTTTGTAATATCATTCTTACTTATTATTTCTCTGACTTTTCTTAAATGATAGGTCAGAGCCTCTTTTGCCATCTTAACGTTCCTGCTGTATATTGCATTAATAAGGCTCTTATGCTCATCAATTATTTCCTGTTTTCTTTCTGCCTTTTTATTGCTCTTTTCTCCAAGCTCTTCAATTAAACCATAATAGTTATCAATAAAGTTTATTAATAGTATATTTTTAGAGAGCTCCGCTATTTTTAAATGAAAATTATAATCCATAATATTGTAGTTTTTATCATCAATATTAATGCTGTTTAAATAATCTTTAATCTTAATTATTTCTTCATCCCTTGCTCTTTCAATAGCTAACTCAACAGTTCTTAATTCTAAAGCTTCTCTAACCTCGATTAAATCCATATAAGTAGCATCCTTGAGAGATTCAGTGATTGATTGGTTGGCCTTTTTGTAATCCCCTAATTCTCTTATGTATGTCCCATCTTTTGGCTTTCTGCTGATAAAACCTTGAAATTGTAAAATGGTTAAAGCTTCTCTAAGAATTCCTCTGCTTACCCCCAGCTCATCAGCAAAAATATTTTCCGGAGGAAGCTTATCACCTGGCTTTAACTCTTCTGCTTCAATTAATTCAATAATCTGTTTTACAACCATCTCAGATAAATTTTGAGACTTAACTTGTTTAAACATTTTTCTCCTCCCAAAATACTTATTTTACTGTTATATTGTTATATTGTTTAACAATTAACAGTAAAAAAATATAACGATTTACATCGTTTACATTGTTTACATATAATATAGCACACTTAATTTTCATATACAATAATTATTTTGCATTTTTTCATTTTTATTCCTGCTTATTTTTCTTTGACTTTTTTCAAAATTCTGTTATTACTAATTTGATAGTAATATCAAATATTATGAATACGAGGTGAGCAATGTAATAAAATTCTTTAAAGGTCATGGGACAGCTATGTACTTTTTTAGAGTTAACAGTTAGGAACTAGTACTATTTATATGCACAGAGGTTAAAGGCTTAAGTTTTATTTTTTTGTTGTGCCTTTATTTAATTTGCCTGTTAAGCTGCAGAGTTTAAGTACTGCAGCTTTATTATTTTTTCTCTCTGTTAACTCCCCTGTCTCATGAGGTCATAGAAAGGTTGATGATTTTATGATGGTATCTTTTAATGACTTAAGTAAGGATTATAAAGGAAAACTTGTTTTTGAAAATATAACAGGAAGGATAAACAGCGGTGAAAAAATAGGACTGATTGGCAGAAACGGTGTGGGAAAAACCACCCTGGCAAGGATTATAGCAGCCTTAGAGGAATATGAAAAAGGAAGTCTTAGCTATTCTCCTTCCCATTTAAAAATAAGGTATCTTAATCCAAATGAATTTTTCTTTGAGAAAATGAGCAAAGAAATACTCTTAAGGAATATGGCAGGCAACAGCAGGAAATCCATGCACTCAGGGAGATGATAACTGACAGAAGGATCTGGTATGATAAGGCTCATAAATCCGCAGAGCAGAACGATTTTTGGCGGTCTAAGGCAAAAAAACAGGTTAGCATAATGCATGCTAAGGAAAAAGCTTTAGAAAGGCTTGAAAGTAATAAGATTGAAAAACCAAAAGAGGAGTCTGTTCCTGCCTTTGAAGTTATCAATAAAAACCTCAATACAATAAAGCTTCCAAAATATCTTATAAGAGTTCAGGGCTTAAGCATGGGAGAACGCAGCAGAACAGCTATTGCTAAACTCATGCTTTCAGGAGCAAATCTGTTAATTTTGGATGATCCAACCAACTATCTTGATATAGCGTCAAGGGAAAGGATTGAAGCGGTTCTTCAGGGCTTCAAGGGAACCATACTTTTTGTTTCCCACGATAGATATTTTATAAATAATATAGCTGATAAAATCTTTGAACTTAAAGATTTTACAATAAACACCTATGAGCAGAGCTATAAAGAATATTCACAAAATAAAAAGGCTATATCCTCTTCAGAAGGTTTTTATAATCTCAATAAGATAAAGGATGAAATATCAAAACTGGAGCTGGAGCTTGCTTTTATAAGCGGAAGGCTTGGTGAAGCTCTGGAGGAAGAGTAAAAATAATATCTTAACCTCAGGTTTATGGAAATTTCCAGAGAATTAAATAAATTAAAACAAATTAATTCTAAATTACAGTATAAGTGAATATTTGATAATTTTTCATTTATACTGTAAAATTTTATGTTAGGACATTATGAAGTTTAAAGGGGGAGATTATTGATCTATGAATATGATTAAAAAATTTATAAGCTACTATAAGCCGCATAAAAAACTATTCTTTCTTGATTTGCTCTGTGCTTTTACTGTAGCTATCTGTGACTTGTTTTATCCTATAATTGCAAGAAACATCATCAACGATTATGTTCCAAACCAGAACTTAAGATTATTGATTGTATGGTCTGTTGCACTTCTTTTTATTTATATATTAAAAGCAGCACTTAATTGGTTTATTCAGTATTATGGTCACATTGTGGGAGTTCGCATGCAGGCAGATATGAGGAGGGATGTTTTTGCTCGTCTTCAGAAGCTTCCCTTTTCTTTCTTCGATGAAAATAAAACCGGTACTATTATGTCAAGGATAATAAATGACTTAATGGACATTTCAGAGCTTGCTCACCATGGTCCTGAGGATTTATTTATATCAATTATAACTCTTATAGGCTCCTTTATAATATTAAGTACAATAAATGTGCCTCTTACCGTTATAATCTTTTTATCTCTTCCACCTCTTGTTTGGTTTTCAATGAAAATGAGAAGGAACATGAGCAATGCTTTTACCAAAACCCGTGAAGAGATAGCAGAGGTTAATGCAAGCTTAGAAAACTCTATTGCAGGTATAAGGGTATCAAGAGCATATACTAATTCTAAATATGAAGAAAGAAAATTCCACAACTATAATGAAAGCTTCAAAGCTGCCAGAGCTGCCGCTTACAAGGTAATGGCTCACTTCTCTGCCGGAATGGGCTTATTTATGGATTTACTATATTTATTAGTTCTTGTGGTAGGAGGAATGTTCTACTTTAAAGGAATAATAAATGTAGGGGACTTTGCAATGTATATATTATTTATCAGCATGTTCCTAAACCCTCTTAAACGTCTGGTTCAGTTTTATGAGCAGCTTCAAAACGGTATGACAGGCTTCCAGCGTTTCGAACAGCTTATGGCGGTGGCAGAGGAACCTGAAGCAGAAGATGCTATAGAAATAGACAAGCTTAATGGAGTAATTGATTTTAAAAATGTTAGCTTTCAATACGAAAATGGAATATTAAATGAAGACGGTGAAGAATCCGATGAAAACAACTTAATATTAAATAACCTCTCTCTTCATATAGAACAGGGTAAAACTGTGGCAATAGTAGGTCCCTCCGGCGGTGGTAAAACTACTCTATGCCATTTAATCCCTCGCTTTTATGAAATTTCTTCAGGAGAAATCGCTATTGATGGACACGATATAACCACCTTAACAAGAAACTCTTTAAGAAAAAATATAGGTATAGTTGCTCAGGATGTATTCCTCTTTACTGGAACCATAAAAGAAAATATTCTTTACGGAAACTTAGAAGCTACTGATGAAGAAGTCATTGAGGCAGCTAAGAAAGCAAATATTCACGACTATATTTTGTCTTTGGAAAATGGCTATGACACATATGTAGGAGAGCGTGGAGTAAAGCTTTCAGGAGGACAAAAACAGCGTATTTCCATAGCTAGAGTTTTCCTTAAGAATCCATCTATTTTAATATTGGATGAAGCAACCTCAGCTCTGGATAATGCTACTGAAATGATTATACAAAGCGCCCTTGAGGAACTATCCAGAGGAAGGACTTCAATAATAGTAGCTCATAGGCTCTCTACCATTAAAAACGCAGATGAAATTATAGTTTTAACCGATGAAGGAATAAAAGAAATAGGAAATCATGAGACCTTAATTAAGAAAAACGGTATTTATGCTGAACTATATAATTACCAATTTAAAGAGGTTTCTTAATAAAATAACCGGATAATAAAATACACAGAAAGCTTAAATGCCTTCTGTGTATTTTACTTATATAAATAGATTTCCCCTTTGATTTAATCCATAATTCAATATATTTTTTTAAATTTACATTTAAATACTTAAAAGCAGGCTTGATAGAATCCTCTATTACAATTATAATTTATTATTGACTGATAATGTTTATCATTTTCAAATATCTTTCTTTATGATAGCATTGATTTAAGTTGAAGATACACCTCTTGAGTGATAGACTATATAAAAAGTTCTATAAAAAGTATATATTTTCGGTAGAATTATATTATAAATACTAAGCTCTAAGGGGAAATTTAAAATTTTCCACTGTCTTTAAGTTGCACTATATTTAAAGGTGAAGATTAAGGAATTGCAGGGTTTTGAAAGGATGGTCTTATATGAATAAAGTTTCTGCTAAATCAGCGGAAGGAGAAACACACAGCAAGTTAATATTAGTAGGAGAGCACGCCGTTGTTTACGGTAAACCGGCTATTGCTCTCCCCTTCCCTTTAAAGGTAAAAGCTTTAATAAAGGAATCCTTTGGAATTATTAAGTTTAAATCTGCAATTTATACCGGTCCTCTGGAGAAAATGCCTGGAAGGATGAAGGGTATTTTAGAATGCATAAAGGAAACACTAAATACTTTAGATAAACCCTTAGAGGGATTAAGTATTGAAATTGAATCCGCTATTCCTTTAGGCAGCGGTTTAGGCTCCAGTGCAGCAGTAGCTACGGCGGTAGTAAGAGGTTTATTTTCCTTCTTTCATCAAAAGCTTTCACAAAAAGAGCTGTTTTACCTTGTTCAAATAGCGGAAGAATATGCTCATGGCAAACCCAGCGGCATAGACATGGCGGCAGTATCAAGCAGACATCCTATCCTCTTTCAAAAGGGCAAGGATATAACCCCTCTCATTTCAGAGGCTCCTTTGTTTATTGCTGTTGCCCATACAGGCAGAATTGGTGATACCCGCAGAGCAGTGGAAAATGTAAGAAAAAATTACCTTAAGGATGGGGAAAAGGTAAAAAAATCCCTGGATAAAATAGAGGAAATTACTGATATGGCGGAAAAAGCTCTTTTAAATGGGGATATAAATTTACTGGGAAAATTACTAAATGACAATCAGCAGGAGCTTATTGCCCTAGGTGTCAGTGATAACGGGCTCAACGCTTTAATTGACACAGCAAGATCTCAAGGGGCTCTGGGCGCAAAATTAACAGGTGGTGGTTTAGGAGGCTGTATTATAGCCCTTGCAGATAACTTAGAAAAAGCTAAAGTGATATCAAAAGCACTAATGAAGGCAGGTGCCTTGGAAAGCTGGTATTTTTCCACTTGCCAGGATACTTTATATTTTCCCGAAAGATAATTGGAGGATAGATAGATGAAAGCTACAGCAAAGGCAAACACTAATATTGCACTCATTAAATATTGGGGAAAACGTGATGAAAAGCTGTTTTTACCTATGAACAGCAGTATATCCATCACCCTTGATAGATTTTTTACAGTAACCACCGTTGAATTCAATGAACGCTTTAGTAAGGATACCTTTCTGCTAAACGGAAGTGAAGCAGGTGAAAAAGAATCAAAGAAGGTTTTTAATTTTCTTAGTAAGATAAAAGAATTAGCGGGTATAGATTTAAATGCTATGATTACCTCGGAAAATAAAGTTCCTATAGCTGCAGGATTAGCCTCCTCTGCCTCAGGCTTTGCCGCCTTGGCAGGAGCTGCAGCTAAGGCTCTTAATTTACAATTAAATGATAAGGAATTATCCATCCTTGCCCGGCAGGGTTCAGGTTCTGCCTGCCGTTCTGTTTATGGAGGATATGTAGAATGGCAAAAAGGAGAAAAAAGTGACGGAAAGGATTCTGCCGCTAATCAGCTTTTACCTGAAAAAGAATGGGATATAAGCATTCTTTCAGTTCTAGTAGCCTCTAAGGAAAAAAAGGTCTCCAGCAGAGAAGGAATGAAGCGTACGGTACTTACCTCTCCTTTTTATCAAGGCTGGCTTAACACTGTGGAAAAAGACTTAGAAACAGCAAAAAAAGCTATTTCTATTAAGGATTTTAAAGTTCTTGGTGAGGTAGTGGAGGAAAATGCTCTTAAGATGCATGCTACTATGCTTGGAGCAAAACCTCCCATTATATACTGGGAAAGCGGAACCTTAGCGGTAATTGAGAAAGTTCAAAGGCTAAGGCTCTCCGGTATTCAGGTTTATTTCACCATAGATGCAGGGCCAAATGTAAAAGTGCTCTGCCTCCCTGAAGATGAGAAAATGGTGTATAAAGCTTTACTGTCTACCCCTGGGGTACTGGAAGTTATTACCTGCAAACCCGGTTCCGGTATAACTTATTTATAAAAGGCCGAATCCTGTAGTTATAAAGAAATACTCAATCACCTTAGTATTGCCTATTTATAAAAACAGAATCATTTAATATATTATAAGGATAATTTAAATAGGAGTTGAATTTATGGACAATATGTCATTAGAAATAGAAAAGTCTCCCCAAGACGATGCTTCAAAAAAGAATATTGAAGTTTGGGAAGATCTTGTATATATAAAAGATTTAACTGTATCCCTTGCAATATGCACTTTTACTACTTTTGCAGCTTATTTTCTTGCACCTAATACCCCTCCTAAACCATTATTTTTTGGTTTAAGCGGTGCAATTCTGGGCTTTGTAATATGCAGCTTTTTTATTAAGCCTAAAAGGTTATTTATAGAAAAGATTCAGGAGGATTAAAATGAGTATTCCATTAATTTTACAAATGGTCTTTGCTTCTGCAGTTGCAGCAGTTATGTATACAATTATAGGCGCTGCTCCCGGTGCTGATGAAACAGCAACTATAGCACCTATTACCTTAGTACTGGTTTTATCAGGAGTAAATCCAGCAGTAATCCTGTCCTTCTTTATCTCAGCTATTGTGGCATGCAAATTGATTGATGCAGTTCCTGTTTCAGTGGCGGGGATTCCAGCAGGTGTTATGTCTACTCCTATGGTGGAGCATGCCATGGTTTTAAAAAAGCATGGATTAACTGATACAAGTATCAGAAAAATTGCTTCCGGTGCTATTATTGGTACTATAGTTTCCATACCGGTGAGTTTATTTCTGGCTAATGCCTTAATCCCTTTTGCAAATGTTATTAAACAATATGGAGATGTAGTGTTTTTCATTGGAGTAATACTACTGGCATTAATGAGTAAAAATAGATGGGTATCCCTTGCTTCAATACTTCCCTTTGCTTTATTAATTCAAGGACTTCGTTATCTTTACTGGGAAATAGGAGCAGTACCAAAAGGAACAAACGTATTTACCTCCTTCTTTCTGGCTATTACCATAGGACCGGTTATTTTAACCCTCTTTGAGCTTTTAAATAAAGATAAAAGAAACAGTATGAAGCGTTTTGACAAAAAAACCATCAATTTAAAGGACACAGAAGAAATAGGAAAATTTCCAAATCCTTTTAAGATTTTAACTAAAAAAGAGACTGTATACAGTGTAATAGCTTCCCTTATAGGATCTGTAACCTTTATACTAAGTCCTGTGGGTCTAACCACCTTCTTTGGAGAGCTATTTGCAAGCCGTACAGAGGATCCTGTTGAGAAGGCTTCCCTTGCAGTATCTACTATGGAAGCCCTAGCTCAGGCAACTTATATTTCCGGAGCCTTGATTCCTCTTATAGCTTTGGGAATACCTTTATCTCCCGTAGCCCTTGGGCCGGCAAATCCGCTCTTTAATGCTCAGCCAGTATATACCTTAGAGCATAATATGCATCACCTTTTGTCAAATGGGGATTTTGTGTGGTCAACCCTAATAGGAGCCACCATCGCCTCCCTGTTTACATATTTTATTGCAGTAAAATATTCAAGACAGATTTGTGCCTTTGTTTTTAAAAAAATTCCCCATGAGGCATTATTAGGCTTATTCTTCAGTCTTGTGCTTCTATTAGCTTTTATGGATGCAGGCTTGATTAATATTGCCGGTGTTCTTCTAATCGGCATAGTTTCCGGACTTTTATATAGATTAGGGGTCAATTATGGGGTTTTATTTATGATTTTATACTCTGCACCATGGATTATTCAAAGATTATAGATTTTATCAAAGAAAGAGAGGAAGAAATATGGATTACTCAAGCTATAGCGTAAAAGTTCCAGGTAAACTCATGATTGCCGGAGAGTATGCTGTGCTGGAGCCAAAGCAAAAAGCTGTAGTCATCGCTGTAAATCGTTATGTAACGGCTTATATTAAACCCCACAGTAAGAATCACCTTTCTCTGCCACAGATGGGACTAGAGGATATTACCTGGGAGTTAACATCGGAAGGATTAAAATTTAATACAGAGGATTCAAGGCTGAATTTTCTTCAAAATTCTATGGCTGCAGCTATTGCTTTTCTTCATGAAAATTCCATAGCACTTCGTCCCTTTCATTTAAGTATCGTAAGCGAACTTGATGATTCCGTCACAGGGAAAAAATACGGTCTTGGTTCCAGTGCTGCTATCTCAACTGCGGTAATTTCTGCTGTTCTGCAGCTGCATAGGAATGGAGGTTCTTCAAGTCTTGAGGAAATTTTTAAGCTTTCTGCCATCGCCCATTTAAAAACCCAAGGAAGCGGTTCCGGTGCAGATATTGCCGCTGCGGTTTATGGCGGATGGCTTGAATATTCTGCTTTCAGCTCATCATGGATATTAAAATCCTTAGAGGATAATAAAAAACTTACAGAGATTATAAAAAGTCCCTGGCCAAATTTATCCATCAGAAAATTGACTCCACCCTCTGACCTTTGTCTGGCTGTAGGATGGACAAAGGAAGCAGCAGCCACAGCTCCAATGATTAAATGCATACAAAGTTTTCGTAAGAACAATTTAAATGCTTATGAAGAATTTTTAAACGAAAGCTCTCTTTCAGTAAAAGAATTAATTGATAGCTTTGAGGAAAATAATAGTGCAAAAGCGGTAAATGCACTTGTTAGAAACCGCAAGGCACTTTGTAACCTTGGTGCAGAATCCGGTGCAGATATAGAAACAGAAAAGCTTAAAAAACTAAGTTCTATTGCTGATAACTTTGGCTGTGGAAAATCTTCAGGAGCAGGAGGAGGCGACTGTGGAATTGCCTTCCTAAAAAAAGACACCGAAAGACAGGAGCTTTATAAAGAATGGATTAAAGCAAATATTATCCCCCTGGATTTAACAGTTTCTATGAAGGGGATTAATGTGCTTAAAATAAATGAAAAAAACTGGGATATATTAGACTTAAGCAGTTAAACTTCATAAGTTTAATATATATACAAACAATGCTCATTTATCAAAAACCTTTGATAAATGAGCATTGTTTGATTTCTTTACTTTATTCCTTCACCCAATAAGAAGCTCCATCCCTTTCCCTGTCTAAAAAACCGTATTCTATCAATGCATATAGAGATTTAATTGTTAATATAATGTTTCAAATATCCATTTGTTTATATTTACATATATATTTTTCTTTTATATTTATCTCTTCATGTATGTTTATTTATCTTTATAACATAAAAAAATAATTGCTCAATGAAAGTAAAGTACTGCTGATTGAGCAATTATTTTCACAAGTTATATATTCTTACCATGGAGCTTATTAAAAGCTTCTAAGTCTATAATTCACCCATGGAGCACTGCCTGTAGTACATATCATAATATACTCCTTTTTTCTTAAGGAGTTCTTCATGATTTCCCTGCTCCATTATCTGTCCATTATCTATCACCATTATAATATCCGCATCCCTTATGGTACTCAAGCGATGAGCTATTATAAAGCTGGTACGGTCCTTCATTATATTAAGCATTGCCTGCTGAATATTAAGCTCTGTTCTGGTATCCACACTGCTGGTTGCCTCATCTAATATTAGTATAGATGGCTTAGAAAGTATGGCTCTAGCTATGGCTAAAAGCTGCCTTTGACCCTGACTTAAGTTGGCGCCGCTTTCCTGAAGCATGGTTTTGTATCCCTTAGGCAGTCTGTTTATAAAGGTATCTGCCTTTGCCATCCTTGCTGCTTCTTTTATTTCTTCAAAATCTGCCTCCGGTCTTCCGTATCTTATATTTTCTTCTATGGTGCCGGAAAATAAATAGGTATCCTGAAGCACTATGCCAAAGGTATTTCTCAAGCTGTTTCTGGAGTAGTCCTTTATATCCCTTCCATCTATAAGTATACTGCCTTTATTGACATCATAGAATCTGGTAATAAGATTTACTATGGTGGTTTTACCTGCCCCAGTTGGCCCAACCAATGCTATATTACTGCCTGCCTTCGCATGAAAGCTTATGTTTTTAAGTATGGGTACCTCTTCTTTATATCCAAAGGTTACATTTTGGAAGGTAACCTCTCCTTCAGCATTTGTAAGCTCTGAAGCCTCAGGGGGATCCAAGGGTTCTTCCTTTTCATCAAGGATTTCAAAGACTCTTTCTGCCCCTGCCACCGCTGACTGAAGATTATTAAATATACCTGCTATGTCATTTAAAGGCCTTGTAAACTGTCTTGAATAGATCAAAAAGCTTGCTATAACTCCTACGGAAATCAATCCTTTTACTGCCAAAATCCCGCCTAGAGAAGCAACCAGGGCAAACCCTAAATTATTTATCACGTTCATTATAGGCATTAAAAAACCTGACCATATTTGAGCTTTTGTCCCTACCTCACAGAGTCTTGTATTAATCTCCTGAAACTCTTGTATAGATTTTTCTTCATGGTTGAAGGCTTTAATTATCTGTATGCCGGATATGGCTTCCTCTATCTGTCCATTAAGAGTGCCAAGCTCCGCCTGCTGCTCCTTGAAAAGCACTCTGGTTTTTCTTGCTATGGTCTTTGCAAGAGCAAAAACCAAAGGAACAGTAACAAGAGTAACTGAAGTTAGCAGCGGGCTCAATGTCAGCATCATGGTTAAAGATCCTATGACAGTTATGGCTCCTGACATAAGCTGAGTGGTAGATTGAGAAACAGTACCGCTTATGTTTTCGATATCATTGGATAATCTGCTCATCACTTCTCCATGAGAATGTACATCAAAAAAAGCCACAGGAAGCTTTTGAAGCTTTTCAAATAATGTGCTTCTAAAGCTCTTTACTATCCTTTGAGCAACCCCTGCCATAAGCCACCCCTGAAAAAAGTTAAGCACAGCATTGGCAACATAAGCTGTAAGCAATGTTAAAACTATAATCCCTAAGAGATTAAAATCTACTCCCTCACTAAAAGAGGACATAGATTCTACCGCCTTTCCTATTAAATAGGGTGCAAAAAGCAATATTAATGCATCTATTATTATGAATGTAAAGATTATAAACAAAAGTTTTTTTTCTCTTCCAAAATATCCCCAAAGCCTTTTAAGGGTCCCTTTAAAATTTTTAGGCTTAATCACTGGAGCCATGCCTCTATGACTTCCGAAACCTCCCCTGCCGGATATCCTTCCTATTCCTCCGGGAAAACCTTGATTGGTATTTTTATTATTTCCTCTCTCTCTATTCATTTCCTGTCATCTCCCTACCTATCTGAGACTTGAATATCTCCTGATATACATCACAGGAATTCATAAGAGTCTTGTGACTGCCTATCCCCACCATTTCTCCATCATCTAAAACTATTATCTTATCAGCATCTGCCACAGAGGTAATCTTTTGAGCTATTATTATAGTGGATAATCCTTTAGAGTATTTTTTTAAAGCTTCTTTTATATTTGCTTCCGTAGAAGCATCCACAGCGCTGGTGCTGTCATCTAAAATCAAAATCTCAGCCTTTTTTATAAGCGCTCTTGCTATAGCTATTCTCTGCTTTTGACCTCCGGAAAAATTCACTCCTCCCTGTCCTACTATGGTATTATATTTTTCTCTCTTATCTTCTATAAATTCATGGGCATTGGCGATTTTAGCCGCTTCTATTACCTCCTGAAAATCTGCATTTTCTCTTCCCCAGCTTATATTTTCTTCAATGGTTCCTGTAAAAAGCACGGATTTTTGAGGCACCAGAGCTATCTTCTCCCTGAGATTTTTAATGGGAATATCTTTAACATCTATACCATCCACCTTAACCCTTCCGGAAGTGGCATCATAGAAACGTGGAATAAGGTTTATTAAGGTAGTCTTTCCTGAACCGGTAGAGCCTATTATGCCAACGGTTTCTCCAGGCATACAGGTAAAGCTTATATTCTTTATAGCCGGTTCTCCTGCCGCTCCCTTGTATGAAAAAGATACATTTTCAAAATCTATCCTGCCTTTTACAAAGGTTTCCTCAACAGTGCTTTCTTTATGAATCATTGTATTTTCCTCTTTTAAAACCTCGGAAATACGCTCTGCAGAAGCCTTAGCTCTGACAAACATAGTAAACACAAAGGATATCATCATAAGGGAAAACAGTATCTGAGTCATGTAGTTAATAAAAGCTATTATTTCTCCTGCCTGCATTTCTCCTGTACTTACCCTTATGCCACCCAGCCATAAAACCGCTGTAATACCTAAATTAACAGTAAGGGTAATTCCCGGAGAAAATATAGCCATTACCCTCATAGCCTTTGTTGATACTTTGAAGAATTCCTCATTGGTGTTTTCAAACCTGTTTACTTCATAATCAAATCTATTAAAAGCCTTAACCACTCTCACTCCGGATAAATATTCCCTTATCACGCTGTTTACCCTGTCTAATGCCTTTTGAACCTTCTTAAAAAACGGGTAACCAATCTTCATATTCATGGTTATAATCAAACCTACAATAATCACGATTACTATGAGTATCCAGGACATTTTGGAGTTTAATCTCGCCGCCATAATAAGGCTTCCTATGCACAAAAGAGGAGCCTTAACAAATATTCTCATAAGTCCGTTTACAAAAATCTGTACCTGATTGACGTCATTAGTAAGCCTGGTCACTAAGGAAGCTCCCTCATAATTATCTATATTGTCAAAGGAAAGTCCCTGAACCTTCTTAAATAAATCCAGTCTAAGCTCTGCTCCGAACTTTTGTGAAACCTTACTGGATATTATATTTCTCATACTGGCTGCAAAAGCTCCCATAGCTGTAACTAAAAGCATTCCTCCGCCAAGCCTGAGCACATAATTCATATCTTTGTTTGCCACACCCACATCTACTATCTTAGACATTATTGTGGGCTGCATTAGATCGCAGGCAGCCTCAAAAGTCAAAAATGCCACTGCAGCCAAAAATGGTTTCCAGTATTTTTTTATATATTTATTGAAATGCTCCATTTTGTCACCTCATATAGAAAGTTATATCCTCTGATTCAACAAAAACTTCACCACTCCGTCTTTTTCATTACTGTCAATAACATCATCTGCAATTTCCTTTGCAGCATCTACGGCATTTCCTACTGCATAGCATTCCTTAGAAATTTCAAACATAGGAAGGTCATTAATATTATCTCCAAAAGAAATAATTTCATCTGTCCCTATGATGTCACACAATCTTTCTATAGCTTTTGCCTTAGAGGTATCTTTAGAGTATATTTCCAGATATCCATACTCCTTGTCAAAGATATCTCTGTAGCAGAAGGAACTTATTCCGCTTATTTCCTGAAGACTTTCATTAAGGATTTCAAGTTTAGAATATTCATCCATAACGGAAAATAATATAGAATTTCCTTCCTTTAAAAACTCATTATATCCCTGACATTGTATAAAGGTTTTAAAACCTGTATTAAGCCTTGCCTTTACAAAGCTCTTTTCCAGCCTGTTAGTTAATGACTTATAGTAAACATTTAAATAGTTATCTTCAATGGTATACATAAAAGCTGAAACATAATTTTCTTCCAAAACCTCTATTATTTTTTCTGCAGTGCTCTTTTCAAAGGATCTTACGTCTATGTACTTCTTATTTTTTATATCATAAATTACAGCACCGTTCATAAGTGCCACAGGAACTTTAATGTTTACCCTTTCAAACAGATTAACTACAGTAGCAGGGGTCCGAGCCGTTGCAATAGAAAAAATCATTCCTTCCTCAATGAGTTTATTTAAGGATTTAACTGTATAGTCAGACAGCACAGAGTCATTATTAAGAAGGGTTCCATCTAAATCGCTTATGTATAATTTACTCATATTACCTCCATAAATTTAAAATTAAATATAATAGTTATTTTATCATATTCATCCTAAAAATATAAAAGATAGAAGAATATTTCTTCTATCTTTTATATTTAACTTAAAATTTTATTGATGTATATTACTAACTTTTTTTATATGCCAGTTTTCTTATCTAAGTTCCTTAAGCTCCTCAACTTCTGTGTTTTCGTCAAAACCCAGCATGTAGGTTACTGCAAACGCAACCCCAAAAGCGATTAAGAATCCTATGATATATTTAAGGACGAATCCATTTTTAATAATTGCAATCAAAGGAATTGAGGATAAACCCAAACTTATACTTACCACATTTGTTGCTGCTATAAAGGCTCCCCCTAAGGCTGATCCTACTGCAGCAGCTATAAAAGGCTTACCCAAAGGAAGATTACATCCAAACATAACAGGTTCTGTTATTCCCATAAGTGCCACAGGAAGAGAGTTTGCTGCAATACTCTTTATTTTCGGGTTTTTAGCCTTAAAATATACCGCTAAGGCTGCTCCTGCCTGTCCTACATCCGCCATGGCTAATATAGGAAGCAGCGGGTTTACTCCTGTTTTATTCAAAAGATCCACATACAAAGGGGTAAGCCCCTGATGAAGACCGGTAGTTATAACTGTGGAGAAGGAGCCTCCAAGAAGTAGTCCTGTTATGATTCCTCCCTTATTAATAGCAAAGGTAACTATTGACGCAAAGCCGTTTGACAGTGCTGTTCCAATAGGCTGAAGGAGGTAAATAGCAGCAAAGCCTGTTACTACAAAGGTTATAAGAGGCACTAAAATCAGCTGAAGTACCTTAGGTACTATTCTTCTGCTCATTCTTTCTACATAACTCATAAACCAAATTGTAAGAAGTACAGCAAATATTCCTCCTGCTCCCTTTTGTATCGATAACGTCATTCCAAAGAAGCTCACGGAAGTTATATTTGCAAGGTCAGGATGCATTAGAATTCCAGCTACTGCAGCTCCTAAAATAGGTGTTCCTCCAAATTCTTTTGCTGCTGTATATCCTACCAGTATATATAAGAACACAAAGGGTGAACTTGAAAACAGTCCTAAAAGCTGGGAAATC
>NZ_CCXI01000133.1 GCF_000820705.1 Clostridium polynesiense
TCCTAAAATAGGTGTTCCTCCAAATTCTTTTGCTGCTGTATATCCTACCAGTATATATAAGAACACAAAGGGTGAACTTGAAAACAGTCCTAAAAGCTGGGAAATCTCATTGGTCTCACTTACAACACCGAAGGTTTTTAAAAGGTGATTCACTCCCATTAGCATACCGCCGCCTACCAGTGCCGGTATTAAAGGAACAAATATATTAGATAACCTTTTCATAACTCCTTTAATACCTTTAGGATATGCTTTTTTCTCAGTGGTATTAGTTTCAAAACCGCCCATCAGCTCAATCATTTCCTTATATACTTCATCAACTAATCCCACTCCAAGTATTACCTGAAACTGTTCGCTTCTTACCAAGGCAGTAACTACCTTATCCAGATTTTTAATCGCTTCAGTATCTGCTTTTTTATTATCCTTTAAAGTTAATCTTAATCTTGTGGCACAGTGAGTAACTGCATCAATATTTTCCTTTCCTCCTACGTTCTGAAGTATTTTTTCAGCTAATTCTCTTGACGTCATAACCTATTACCTCCCTTATAATATTTTTTAATGATTTACCTTTAATAATAAGTTCTTAATAACTGTACTGATAAATAAAAAAAGACCAAAAATTCAAAGAACGCTCTTTGATATTTTTGGTCTTGCCTGCATTACCAGTAACAATCCGAATATTTATTTTATATGAAAATGATATCATATTTTCCATATTATATCAATAAATAATATGTGAACATTTAATTATATTTAACCTAGGTAAAAATAAATCCAACAGTAAGGATTTTCTTGAATCTTTAGTATTTCCAAGGTAATATTAAGGTTTTTTTCTTATTCTTTCAATGTGAAGAGATATATAGCATAACTCTGTTTCATCAAAATAAATATTATAAGAATCCTTTAAAAAATCTCTTATTTTAACTGCACAAGCATAGGATTGTGTATATTTTTCCTTAATCATAAGTATAAGTTCTAAATCCAAATCATGAAATTCCTTATTGTCCTCTTTCCTTTGAAGTGCAAAGCGGAGATGAGTAACAAGCCTTTCATAAGATAATATGTCTTTATCTATATCTATATTCATTTCACCCTGGATTATATCTATCATGTCTCTTATTATTTTAGCTGCATCTATAGATTCCTCCAAAGTGCTGTTGGTATATACGGCGTGAATGTGAAGAGCAATATATCCAGCCTCATCTATGGGAAGCTTTGTACTAAGCTCCTCATTGATTATTTCTACAGCCCATTTACCAATTTCAAATTCCTTTTTATATAATAGTGCAATCTCATTAAGAAGCTTGTTTTTAATATTTAATCCTGAAGAAATCCTTTCTAAAGCAAAGGAAATATGATCCGCAAGCACTATATGGATATGTTCTTTAAGCCTTGTTTCAAGCTTTTCTTCTGCATAGTTAATTATTTTTTCTGCAATTCTTATGTGCTCAGTAGGTATGGTTTCCAGTATCTTTTTAAAAGCCTCGTATTCCTTTTCTTCTTTAGGTTCAAATATTTTTTCAATTCTTTCTATGGGCACTATATCTTTTACTTTTTTCTGAAAACCAATGCCCGATCCCATTACAATTTTTTCAGCTCCATTATCCTCTACTAATAAAGCATTGTTGTTAAATACCTTCTTTACCCTCAACCCCATCACATCCTGACATCACCTTATTATGCAATGATTTCCCCATCCTTTCATCGCTTTTATATCTCCCATTTTCTTACGGATTTTATGTTTACCCTTCCATTATTGGATAAAAACCAAATATCTGTACTCAGCATATCAGGAAACACCCTGCTGGTAAATACTTCCTCGCCATTATTAACAAATATTTCAACAGAGGAATTATCTGAAAATATTCTCAAGCTCTTAAGTTCATTAGAAAGTCTGCAGCCCCTGATACCCTTAAGATTTTTTCCACTTTTATTTCTATCTAGGATAATGAGTTTTTTGTCTCTGCTGTAATTCAAAAGTGTGTATTCATCTTTACTTTTGGAGGTTCTGAGCTTTATTCCGAACTCTTCAGCATCTATCTCCTCAATTATTATTTCCAGCTCGAAGTTATTTCCTGATATATTCTCCAGCTGAATTTCCTCATCTGTGATAGTTACATGATTATAAGCGATTTCCTCCTTTCTCAAACTTTTCAATTCCTCTACAGGACTTTGATGGAGCTTTTCCCCTATCAGCTTCAGCTCTCGTGGTATTGTCAAGCAGTGCATCCATCTGAATTTTTCAGTGGGATGTACATCTCCCGGCATTCCCATCCATCCTATTAATAGAACTCTGTTTTTACTGTCCTCGGTAATTTGAGGAGCATAAAATTCAAAGCCTCTGTCCATTTCTGTAAATCCTTTATGCTTCAGCACACCGCTGCTGTAATCCAGCTTTCCCGCCAGATATCCGCATTGAAAGAGATTATTGTATAATAACCCCTGAGGCTCTACCCCCTGAGGGCAGCAGATTAATATATCCTTATCTTCCATATTGAATAAATTAGGGCATTCCCACATATAGCCGAAATCCTCTAAGCCTTCCATATTGCTTCCTGCAGTTGCCCCTACAAAATCCCAATTCAATAAATCCCTGGATTTATATAAAAGTACCCTTCCTTCTTCTTTATCCGTTTGTGCACCTATCACCATATACCACAAACCATTCTTTTGCCACAGCTTAGGGTCTCTGAAATGAGCTGTAAATCCTGAGGGCTGCTTATCTATAACAGGATTGCTGCTGTGTTTAATAAACTTCACACCATCAGTACTTTCAGCCAAGCACTGATATGCTTCTCTGTTCCTTTCCTCGTCCAGTACATTACCTGTATACATAAGAGTCAAAACACCTTTATTCTTTACTGCTGATCCTGAATAGCAGCCATTTTTTTCGTACCACTCACTAGGAGCTAAAGCTATGGGAAGCTCCTCCCAGTTAATCAGATCTCTGCTTTTTACATGAGCCCAATACACCATCTTTTCCCCAGGATAAAAAGGGTTGAATTGATAAAAAACGTGATACTCTCCATTGAATTCAATAAAGCCATTAGGGTCATTTAAAAATCCTACAGGAGGCTGAATATGATATTTCTGCCTAAAGCAGTCTTTCTCTACCAGCTTCTTATTTTCGTTAATTTCCTTATGTGCCCTGTTTAAAAGCTCTTGCTCTCTGTTCATCCGCATAACACTCCTTTAATATTTTTATTATGCATTGACTTCAATATAAGCCTTTATATAATAAAAGACCTAAAAGAACGGATTTATCCTATACAAAGATATTTCCCCGAACTTTTAGGTCTTGCCTGCTTTACCAGTAACAATCCTCAATATTTAATTCAATATATATTTATTCACCTTTTGCATTCTTTATGCTGTTATATCTTACCAACAAAACTGTAACCATTCCTCCTAAAGAAAACACAGCATAAATCAAGGATAATTTTTTTCCTAAAGCTCTATATACCGTATAGGAAAAAAATATATTTATTGCTGATATCAATATAAGAGACTTTAAATTATCCATAAATTTAGGATAGATATTTATAAACATAGGGATTAAAGAGGAATAAATTATCATTATTAACCCTATTATAAGAATTCCTAAAATTAATACTCCTAAAAATGACCATCCGCTGTCTTTTCCTTGAACCACAGCTCTATATCTGGCCGCTTTAATTATTAAACTGCTGATAAAATATAACCCCACTAACATTCCTGCAAATATAACTGATGAAACTATATTTGACTTTATACAGTCTTTTATGGTAAATTCCTTAAATTCATTTTTTCTCATAATAGCATTCATTCCTTTATCAGAAATATATTCTATTATTCTGCTTATTAATTTGAATTATACTATACAAATGAATATTTTACCATATAAAACCCAAATTATTATTTATTTCCATGACTTTTGTCACTTGTCAGGTGCCTGGCACTTGGAAAAATTTTCAATAAAGCTTTTATGGCTGCAAATAGCAGGGAAAGTACAAGAAAGATTCCTGTCATGCCGAAGACCATTATCTTTAAGCCTTCATAGAATACAGGGAGATTATTGTTTATATTCATTTTGATTCCTCATTTCTAAAGTAGTAAAATTAGTTTTAAACAAAGTAAGCAAGGATAAGTCCTCCGGCTATAACAGAGGCTATCTGCCCTGCCACATTAGCTCCTACAGCATACATAAGCACAAAGTTTTGAGGATCCTCCTTCTGAGCCATCTTCTGTATAACCCTTGCAGACATTGGGAAAGCAGATATTCCTGCTGCTCCTATCATAGGATTTATAAGGGGCTTTCCTGCTGCCTTTTTAAATATATTGATTATTTTAGCAAAAACAACTCCTCCGATGGTATCAAAAATGAAAGCAATAAGTCCAAAGCCTATGATGAGAAGGGTTTTAAATTGAATAAACTCCTCCCCGGTCATTTTAGTTGCTATAGTTATGCCAAGAAGTATGGTAACTATATTAACCAGCTCATTTTGAGCTGTACTGGACAATCTGTCCAACACACCGCATTCTCTTAATAAATTACCAAACATTAAAAAACCGATTAATGGAAGAGATATAGGAGCTATTAATCCTGCAACTATGGTAATCACTATAGGAAACAAAATTTTAGTAGCTTTAGATACCCCTGCAGCTTCATATTTCATTTTTATTTGACGCTCTTTTTTAGTAGTTACCAGCTTTATGGCAAAAGGCTGAATTATAGGTACAAGAGCCATATAGGAATAAGCTGCAATAGTAACTGGTCCTATAAGATTCTTTGCCAGCTGGCTGGTTACAAAAATTGAAGTAGGTCCGTCTGCTGCCCCTATAATTCCAATGGAGGCCGCCTCTCTTATGTTGAAGCCGCCAAAAAGTCCTGCAACGCATATGGTAAAGAATATCCCAAATTGAGCAGCAGCTCCGAAAAGCAGCATGAATGGGTTTTGCAGAAGAGGCCCGAAGTCTATCATCGCTCCAATACCTATGAATATTAAAAGAGGAAACATTTCAGTAGCTATACCACCGGCAAATAGGAAGTCTAATATTCCTTCTACCTTGGTTCCTCCAATAATCTGTGTAAGCACTCCTGTTCCCGGGAAGTTTACCAGCATGGCTCCAAATCCCATAGGCAAAAGCAGAGCCGGTTCATATTCCTTTTCTATAGCTAAATAAATTAAAATTCCACCTATAATCCACATTATAATCTGCTTCATGGTAAGTGATGCAATCCCTTGTATTAATATTTCCATATACAATTCTCCCTCCTGAGCCTATTAAGCTATCTCCACAAGTGTATCCCCAGGGTTTACAGTTTGTCCTTTAGTTACACCTATATTAACCACAGTTCCATCTACCGGCGATACTATTTCATTTTCCATCTTCATAGCTTCTAATATTACAAGCAGGTCTCCCTTTTTAACTCTGTCGCCTTGCTTTACAGAAACCTCTATGATGTTGCCAGGCATAGGAGCATCCATAACTAATCCTGATCCGTTTACTTCTCCCTTTTGAGGAGCTGCTTCAGTATTCTTTACTGATGATGCTTTCTCATTCTCCAAAGCTGCACTTTGCTCTGCCGTTACCTCTTCCATTTCTACTTCATAGGTTTTTCCATTTAGCTTTATAATATATTTTTTCATTATTTATCTCCTTCCAAGCTGATAAATCCGTTATTTTATTCTGGTCATCTTTGAAATGTGAAAATAGGAATCAGGCTTATCCTTTCCTGCCATGATAGAAGCCGCCAGAGCAACCACCAGCCTATCCTCTTCATCTATCTCATATTCTTCCTTTTTTAATATAGATATTTCTTCAGGCTTATCATCTATTTCTTCTTTATTGAAAAGCCTGCTTAAGCTGCTTAAAAATCCCACTTTTTCACCATCCTTATTCTACATAGTTACAGTAATATAGTGCATTACACCCTTATCTTCCTTAGTCTCAACCTCTTCAGTGAGATGCTCTCCTTTTGTCCTGTATTCAAAAAAGCTCTTTGCCACCTGAGGAAATAAAATATAAGAAAGCACATCTTCAAAGGATTCTGCTATTTCTCCAATCTCGTCCCTAGCCTTTTCTATTTCAGGTTTTATTAAATCTGCAGGTCTTACGGTTATGACTTCCTCATCCCCTATAATCTTACTTCTTATTTCTTCTTTAATAGGTGCAGGTGATTTTCCATACAATCCTTTTACATATTCCTTTATCTCCTTGGGCACCATTTTATATCTCTGACCTGAAAGCACATTAAATACCGCCTGAGTTCCAACCATCTGACTTAAAGGGGTAACTAAAGGCGGATAACCTAAATCCTCCCTTACTCTTGGTATTTCTCTAAGCACTTCTTCATATTTGTCTAGCGCCCCCTGCTGCTTAAGCTGGGATAAAAGATTTGAAAGCATGCCTCCGGGAACCTGATAAGTAAGAGTCTTAGGCTCTACATCCATAACTTTAGGATTTAATATTCCATTTTCTCTGTACTTTTCTTTTATAGGCTTGAAATATTCCGCAATGTCATTTAACAGATCCAAATTTAAATCAGTGCCTCTGCTTCCCTGGCTCAGGGTAACCGCAAGAGATTCAGTTGATGGCTGAGAAGTTCCTTCTCCAAAAGGTGATATAGCTGTATCTATTATGTCTACTCCCGCTTCCACCGCTTTAAGATAAGTCATGGATGCAATTCCGCTGGTACTATGGGTGTGAAGCTCTATAGGAATATCTATAACCTTTTTAAGCTCCGAAACTAATTCATAAGCTGTATAGGGAGTTAATATCCCCGCCATATCCTTAATACATATAGAATGGGCCCCTAATTCCTGCATTTTCTTTGCCAGGTTTATATAATAATCTGTAGTATGTACAGGGCTTATAGTATAACTTAAGGCGCACTGGCAATGACCACCGAATTTCTTAACAGCTCTAATAGAGGTTTCCAGGTTTCTCACATCATTTAAAGCATCAAATACCCTTATTATGTCTATTCCATTTTCTATAGATTTTTCTATGAAAGCCTCCACAACATCATCAGCATAATGCTTATAACCTAGAAGATTCTGCCCTCTCAGAAGCATTTGAAGCTTAGTTTTCTTAACCACCCTTCTTATTTTTCTCAGTCTTTCCCAGGGATCCTCCTTAAGAAATCTTAAAGAGGCGTCAAAGGTAGCTCCACCCCAAATCTCCAGTGAATAGTATCCTGCCTCATCCATTTTTTCTAAAATAGGTATTATTTCTTCCGTACTTAATCTGGTAGCAATAAGAGATTGATGTCCATCCCTTAATGCTGTTTCAGTTATCTTTACTTTATCCACCATTAATCACTCCTTGGTAAGTGGTAGCAGAGCCTGTTTATTAGAGTTTTCTCCAAAATATTTTAAAGCTCTGCTTTCAATGCTGCTTATCATTTCTTCTATACTGTGTTTTCTGCTTCTTGCACAGTTAAAGGCCTCCTCCTCACAGAGGAAGCACCTTCTTCCCTGAAAACCTAAATCACTTCTGGAAAGCTGCTTTCCTGTATTGTCCCATATATCAAAATCAAAGACTCTTCCTAAAGGATGGTTTTCTTCTATTCTAACTGCTGAAAACTTTAATTCATCAGCCTTCATATCAGCCACAGCATAAAACTCAGGTCCGCTGTTTTTATAAACCGTTTCTTCCAATATAATATTTACCTTTAACTTTTCGATAGAACTCTTTATTTCCTTAATCCCTTCATGAAAAACAGATTTTATAAGTGAGTTATTCTTTACCGGTCCGGGGATATTTAATTTAAAGGATAATAAAGTTTTGCCAAACCCTTCTATAAGATTTCTTTGATGTCTTGATCTTTCTTCCCTGCTCTTTAATATGTCCTCAAGACTCTGTTCTAGACCTTGAAAGTATATACTCACTTAAAAACCTCCTTTATTTCACTTTTCTAACTACATCTATTATGCTTCCGTCTCTGTATTCTACCAGTGCCACCACATCATCCTCATACTGAATTTTTTCTGGTATCCCTACAATGCTCAAGGCTTTTTCCTTAAGCTCTTCTATGGTGAATACAGGTATATCTCCATTTTTATAAATCTCCATTAAATCCTGTCTTAAAGGATTTATTGCAATACCTATCTCTGTAACCAAAACGTCTATGCTTTCTCCTGGAGTGATAACGGTATTTACCTCCTCCACCACGCAGGGAATCCTTCCTCTTACAAGGGGAGATACTATTACAGTCAATTTAGCACAGGCTGCTGTATCACAGTGTCCTCCTGAAGCACCTCTCAATACTCCATCGGAACCTGTCATTACATTTACGTTGAAGTCTGTATCTATTTCTAAGGCTGATAGCACTACTACATCAAGGTTATTTGCTATGCATCCCTTGTTGTGGGGATTAGCATAGAAGGAGGCATCTATTTCATGATGCATAGGACTTCTGGAAATAGACTCTACTGCTGTTAAATCAAAATCCTGTACATCGAAAATATTTTTAATCAGTCCTTCTTCATGCATTTCTATCATCTGTTTTGTTATTCCACCGAGGGCAAAGCTTGCTTTAATATTCTTTTTTAACATTTCATCTCTTATAAACCTGCTTACTGCAAGAGTGGAACCTCCGGTCCCTGTCTGCAGTGAAAAATTATCTTTAAAATAAGGAGATTTAGTAATAACCTTACTGGCAAATTCCGCTATAAGCAGTTCCTTAGGATTTTTTGTGTATCTGGTAGCACCGGATACAATTCCTGAAGGGTTTCCTATTTCCTCTACCTTAACCACATAATCCACCTTATTCTGAGGAATGCTGGCAGGCATATTAGGGAAAGGTACTATGCAATCAGTAATCATGATCACCTTATGTGCATAATCGGCATCTACCATAGAATAACCCAAGGAGCCACAGTTTGCTTTTCCTCCTGTACCGCTGGCATTACCATATTCATCGCAGGAAGGAGCTCCTAAAAATGCTACATCTATTTCTATTTCACCGCTTTCAATAGCTCTTGCCCTCCCTCCATGGGATCTTATTATCACCGGTTCCTTCATTAGTCCCCTGGATATTTCATCGCCAAGATCTCCTCTTAAACCGCTGGTGGTTATCTTTGTAATCACTCCATTTTTTATATGGGGAATCAACTTTTTATAGATGCTTCCTAATGAGCTGGAAGCCAGGGTAAGATTCTTTATACCCATGTCCGCAATAATATCTACTACCTTATTTAATATATAATCCCCTTCCCTAAAATGGTGGTGAAAGGAAATAGTCATGCCATCTTTTAATCCGCTTTTCATTACCGCTTCTTCTAAGCTTTCTAAAAGCTTGCTATCCTGAGGCTTTCCGGGCATAACTCTGGGAGCTGTCCTTTTAACTTCTCCCATTCTGGAAAAGGCGCCTTGAAATAGAGGCTTTCCATTTAATACTTCTTCCGGAATCTCTCTTCCTATGCTGTTTTTCATTTATATGCCCTCCTTATACACTCCTGCAGCCTCTGCCAGCTGCAGTAATCTCTCTGCTCTATCTATAATAGGTTTGTCTATCATCTTTCCATTTAAGGCTATAACTCCCAATCCTCTTTCTTCTGCCTCTCTTGCTGCTCTTATAATATCTACGGATTTTTTAATCTCTTTATCTGAAGGAGTATATATTTCATGCACAGGCTTGATCTGCCTTGGATTTATAACAGATTTTCCATCGAAGCCAAGCTGCTTTATAAGTTCAACTTCCTCTCTGAAGCCCTGTTCATTATCCACCTCGGTATATACAGTGTCTATGGCATAAATCCCTGCAGCCCTTGCTGCAAGAATGATTTGGCTTCTTGCTGCAAAGAGTTCCTGACCGTTAGGATATCTCCTGGTTTTCATATTGGTTACGAAATCCTCTGCTCCTAAAGCCATTGCTATGAGTCTTGAGCTTGAAGAGGCTATGTCATAAGCATTAATAATGCCTAAAGGGCTTTCGATTGCTGCCATCATTTTAGTACTTCCAACTTCCCTGCCGCAGCTTTTCTCCACTTTTTCTATCTCTCTTTCCACTTCTAATATATCTTCTTTCTTTTCTGTCTTTGGAAGTCTTATCACATGAACTCCCGCCCTCACCATTGCTTCTATATCTTCTCTTCCGTAAGGCGTATCTAAAGCATTTATCCTGACTACAAGCTCTGTGCTGCCGTAATCTACGCTCTTTAAGGCATTGTATACTAAAAATCTTGCTGAATCCTTTTCTGACAAAGCTACAGCATCTTCAAGATCAAACATTATGCAGTCAGCTTTATATATATATGCTTCCTTTACCATTCCAGGATTGCTTCCCGGAACGAACATCATAGTCCTTCTTAAACGTTCCATTACTCAATCCCCTCCCAATCATAACCCTGTTGTATTTCTGCAGCTCTGTAAGCTGCACACTGAACCCTGGCCTTTATTGTACAATCCAGTGCTCCTTTATCTATAGCAATCACTTTAACCCCATTCATTTTTAAACCTTCTAAAGTTTCAGTTATAGTGCTTCTTATCTGCTTTCCAAACTGCTTTTCTACGGAACTTTTTAATTCTATAACAATGCCCTGATTATTCATGGGCTCGATGGTAATTTGAATATCACTGGACTCTAAAGTCCCTGCCATTGAGCTTTTTACAGCTTTCATTTTCTTCCCCTCCTAATGTCTTCCATGATTCTTCTTTATTTTTTCAATTAAAGCCTTTCCTTCCCGTGACTTAAAATAGTCATAGGTAGTATAAGGTACCAAGTCTTTTATGCTTTCCAGGTTATTTTCCCTTATATATCTTCTTACCCTTGAAGCACTTACCGCTTCACCATACTTTAAAAATCTGGGGATTATTATGCATTCTATACCTCTTTCTTCAAGGCTTTCCTTCATAACTTCATTATAGGTTCTAGTAACCTCATCAAAGGGTTCCTCACCTACATATCTCCTTCTTATCCCTAAGGATTTAGCAATATAGTCAGCAAATATTCTGATATCCAGCTCTGCATGAAGCCTTACCACACTCTCCTCCTCCTTTATGAAATAGGAGGGGAAGCTGGCATGAGATATAATATAGTCACCTGACTTATGAAGGACTACATTTTTAAGATGCTTTGTTCCCTGCTTAACCAGTTCATACCTTACGGAAGCAGGAACCACAGAGGCCTCTTCCGAAACTACAAAGACATGAAGCACATCATTTTCTGATGCAGCTTTTTCTATTAAATACTGATGTCCCAAAGTAAAAGGATTTGCATTAACTACAATGGAAGCTATGCTGTCACCGACAACTTTATCCGCATATAGCCCTTCTGCATATTCCCTTATTCCATTTTTCCTGTTTTCCATAAACACCAGTACATCTTTAATTCTTTCTATCTCATAAAAGCCCATGTCTTTAAAGGTCTCAGCCGCACCGCCTTTAGTGTATAAGAATATATGTGTATACCCTCTTTGATATTCTTCGTTCATCAGATGAGAAGCTATCCTGTTCATAAGTCCCAGTCCCTGGTATTCTCTGCTTACCGCCAGGCATCTTAAAGTGTTCTTAAAAAAAGAACCTGTGCCTATAAGCCTTTCACCAGAATATATTCCTACGGTATACTCCAGGTTTTTATCAAGTTTTATTCCTTCCTCAGTTAAAAGCAGCTCTAAGGCTTTTCTATCCTCTATATCATCAAGGAACATTCGTTTTTCTATGATTTCATATTCCATTTTTCACATTTTCCTTATCATTTTTGTCTGCACTGAGGATCTTTTTCTGTTCCCTTAGTTCTTTTAACACTAGGCACATGGATTTATCCAAATGCCTGGATATCATATCTTCAATCCGCTCATAATCCTTTTCCCCTATGGCTTTTAGGATTTCTCTATGCTCAATAAGACCTTTTTCCCTTCTGGAGTTTTCAGCCATAGAAATATCTCTGAACCTTTCATGGTATTCCTTTAATTTGGTAATCATCGAGGTGAGCCGTTTCATTCTGCTGGCTTCATATATTTTTTGGTTAAACTTTGCAAAGAGTCTGATAACTTCCTTAATATCTCCCTGTTTATCCTTCTCTTCAGTTAAATTCAGAAGTCTTTCAATATTTTCTATCTCTTCCTTTGAAATATTTTCCATGGCATTTACAGCCGCCAATACCTCCAGATTTTTTCTTATCTTATATATTTCCACAACTTCTTCTTCCGTAATATTTTTTACAATAATCCCTTTTCCGTGGACATATTCTACTATTTCCTCCTGCTCCAGCCTTTTTAAAGCTTCTCTCACCGGAGTTCTGCTTATATTGAGTTTATCCGCCAGAGATTTTTCTACTATTCTCTGACCCACAGGTATAACACCTTTTATAATATTATCCTTAAGGCATTCATAAAGTATTTCCTTAAGAGGCTTATCCTCATTAAAACTGATTTTTTTTGAAATCTTGTCCATATATTCCATGGATGTTTATTCCCTCCTGATTTAAAATTATTTATCCTTTTTAAAATCTTATCTATACTCAGGTGTAAATTTTTCCAGTTAAGCAAAGAGGTAAAAAAGTCCCCTAAGGAACTTTTTCACCTCACATAACAGTAATAATATGAACAAGTTAAAACTTTACTATAGAGGAAAAGCTCCTGTAGCTACTGCTGCACCAACGAATATTACAAATACTCCTATTGCCCATTTAGCAGAAAATCTCTGCCATTCTCCCATGTCCACTTCTGTTAACTGGAGTAACAAGTATATAAATGCTACCAATGGACTTAATAGGTGGAATGCTTGTCCCATAACTGAAGCAACACCGATTTGAAGTGATGTAAAACCATAAGCTGCACCGGTTTCTGCTAATATAGGAAGTACTCCATAGTAGAAAGCATCATTTGACAGCAGGAATGTACCAGGTATGCTTATAATAGCAGTGATAAGAGGGAATCTTGCTGCCAGTCCTTCAGGTATTAGTTTAGTCATGCTGAGTGCAATAGCCTCGGCCATACCTGAACCTGTTAATATTCCCATAAATATACCTGCTGCAAGCACCATTATAATAACCTGTATAGCGCTTCCTGCATGATTTTCAATAAGCTCTCTTTGTAATTTTAATGATTTATAATTAATTATCAGTGCCAGAGCTGTACCGATTTCAAAAATAACCACTGCTGGAAGTGTTCCTTCTACCAGTAAGAAAACAACCAATAAAGTTAAGATTAAATTTACCCATATAAGCTTTGGTCTCTTTAAAGCAGCATCTTCTTCTGAAAGTTCAGCTTGTGATGCTGCTGCAATTTCTGCTATTGCAGTCTCATCAACGAATTTATGACCAAGTCTCTTACGCTCTTTTCTTCCAAGTATATAGGCAACTCCAACTACATATATAGCTGCAATTATCATACCTGGAACCAAAGGTCTTAATATTTCTCCTCCATCAAGTTTAAGGGCTGACATAACTCTAGCTGTTGGTCCTCCCCATGGAAGAAGATTCATAATGGAATTTTGAAGTATTATTATAGTTGCAAGATAAAGAAGTTTAAGATCAAGCTTTTTATAAATTGGAACTAAAGCTGTACAGCAGATCATAGTTGTTGTAGTTCCGTCTCCGTCTAAAGAAATAACAGCCGCTAATATCGCAGTTGCCACTAGTATTCTAACTGGGTCTCCCTTAGTCTTCTTTATAGCCCAGTTTACAAGAGGATCAAATAATCCTGCATTTATCATTAATCCAAAGAACATTATTGCAAAAAGGAGCATTGCCGCTGTAGGCGCTACGCTTCCGATACCAGCCTTACAGAACTTACCTATATCTTTTAATCCAAATCCCCCTATTGCAGCGAACACTACTGGTATAAGTATAAGAGAAGTCATGGCTGACATCTTTTTTGCCATTATTACTATCATAAAAGTAATTACTATACCGTAACCTAAAAAAGTTAACATAATAAAACACCCTTCCATATTGTTTGTAAACGTTTTAAAATGGAAAATTCTAATAGTTAGCTAACTATCTTAATTATAAATAGGGGGTATTTCCATAGCAATAAAGTTTTTCCTTTTTTGCCTATAAACAGTGTTTTTTTAGTGTTCTTTTTTTCAAATCTTAAAAAGTTCTTAAAATAGCATTAAAATATTTTAAGAACTTTTTAATTATAAGCTTTTTTTAAATATTTTCTGTATCACCCTTAAAAGTTCTTCCAATGCAATAGGCTTGGATATATGTGCATCTATAATATCCTCCGAAAGGTTTATTTTTTCACCCTCTTCGATGTATCCTGTCAATAAAACTATACCTATACTGCTTTTGATATTTTTCATTTTTTCTGCAAGTTCAATTCCATTATATTTTGGCATAATGTAATCTGTTATTACCAGGTCTATGCTGTCATACTGACTTTCAAATGCTGCCAGTGCCTTTTTACTATCTGTTTCAGTTATTATTTCATAACCTTTAAAAGACAGTTCCTTCTTCAAAAGCTTTAAAATATTTTTATTGTCATCTACTATGAGAATCTTCTTTTTAGTCACATGGAAATTTTCTTCTAATTCAGCAGAAACAGATTCTTGCATTTCATCTTCAGAGGCCAAAGGAAGATATATTTTAAAGCTGCTGCCTTCTCCCGGCTTGCTGTAAACCTCTATGCTTCCTCCGTACTTTTCCAGAATATTGTGCACTACAAATAGCCCTAGTCCTGTTCCTTCTCCTCTTGCTTTAGTGGTATAGAAGGGATCAAATATCCTGGATTTAACCTCTTCCTCCATCCCTCGTCCGTTATCCTGAATTGTAAGCTCTAAATAACTCTTTTCTCTGCTGAGCTTTTTATTAAGACTTTCTATCTCCTGAAGTTCCAGCTTTCTTAAGGTTATATTTATTACACCCTGTCTTTTATCCACTGCCTGGTAGGCATTAGTGCAGAGATTAAAAATTATTTGATGTATCTGTGTGAAGTTAGCCATTATGTATCCACAGTCCTCAAGCTTCTCATTTATGGTTATCTTCTTAGGAAGCACTGACTTAACCAGTGTTATAGATTCCATTACGCTCTCCTTAATATTCACTGCTTCTACCTTGGATTTTACCTTTTCGCTTCTTGTAAAGGATAATATCTGCTGCGTTAATTCTTTTCCTTTTACTGAAGCTTTATATATTTCTTCAACTTCTTCAAAATATTCGTTATCCTTAGGCATTCTCATAAGTATAAATTCTGAATATCCAAGGATGGGAGTCATAAGATTGTTTATATCATGGGCGATCCCTCCTGCAAGAGTTCCTATCATATTAAGTTTATTGGAATGATAAAGTTCCCCCTCCTTCTTTCGAAGCTGCTCCGAAAGTTCATTGAGGTTTTTAAGATATTCCGTTTCTTTTATAAGCTCTTCTTTATATTTTTTTGTTTTTATCAAATCATATATAAACATATAAACTATCACAGCCATCAGGCCGGTGATTCCAAGAACCTTAAATAAAAATTCCGTTATTGGTCCCTGTATCTCATTATAAGACATAGTAGTTGCTATAACCCAAAATCTGTTTCCTATGTCCAAAGGGGTATATGCATTTAGCTTGGTAACCTTTTTAAGCATCTTGTCCCCCCACCAATAGGAGTCGTATACCGCCGTTCCTTCCTCCTTATTAAGCTGATGTTCAATAAGATTTTCAAGCTCCTTGAAATCCAGGTTAGGGTGGAGCTGCTTTCTTGTATCGATAACATCCATACCTACCTGCTCCATTACCGGATGCATTATTATTATACCTTCATGATTTTTCACCATAACATAGCCTTTTTCTCCTATTTTAGTGGGACTTATTAATTTATCATAAATGGTTTCCATGCTTATGGTCACCGCCATAACCCCCACAACCTTTTCCTCACGGATTACAGGCTCATATATATTAAATTTAAAAACATTGTTGCTTCCATCGTACTGTTCCATTCCTATATAGGTCTTCTTTGTTTTTGAAGCAGCCTCCACCTCTTTATAAAAATCGTTATTTATAAAAGAGGTTCTTTGTGGATATTCTGCAATAATGCTGCCCTTCTCGTTTAAAAAATACAATTTATCAATATTTCCTCTTTCTGCCGAATAAAAGTCTTTAAGCTTGTCTGAATATTCCTTGCTTATAATAGACTGCCCCTCTTCCATAGAGTTGTATTTAAAGCTTTCATCTAAGGTTACAACCCTCATGCTGTCTATAATACTGTCGGTATAAAGCTTTATTCCTCTTGAAACGGCCTGGGAAAGTCCCAGCATATTTTGAAGCTGCTTTTCTACTATTATTTCTCTATACTGCTTATAAACCTGAAAATTCAGTATGAATATTATCACCAGCAATAAAGAATATACTGATATCTTAATAATCTTATTTCTCAATTTGGTTTTCTTTATCAAAATTTATTCCCCCAAAGACATTGATCTTATAATTTTCCCTTAAAGGTTTTTACATTATTACCATTACTATCTATTATTGTATATGATATAATCAAATATGAAAACGTTAATATTTTATCACTTTACTTATGCAGGGGGAGATATACGTGGATACAGCTAAACTTCTTATAGTAGAGGATGAAGAGCCGGTAAGAAAATTGATTAAAAAGATATTCACAGAAGAAAATATGATAGTTTATGAAGCTTCCACAGGTAAGGAGGCCTTTGAGATTTTCACCAAGTATAAGGTAGATTTGATTATACTGGATATTTTATTAGAGGATATTTCCGGCTATGAAGTGGCTAAAAGAATTAGAAAATATGACATCCAGCTTCCTATAGTGTTCCTCAGCGGTAAAAAAGAGGATGAGGATATAATAAGAGGTCTGGAAATAGGTGCAGACAATTATATAACCAAGCCCTTCAGCCCTTCTGTGCTTTCAGCTTTGATAAAATCTCTTATCAAGAGGCACAAGGAGCTTTTAAAGGAAGAGTTAAGCTCTAATTATATAATTCAAGGTGATTTTAAATTCGATATAAATAACTATAAATTATATAAAAATAATAAAGAAATAGCATTATCATCAAAAGAGATGAAGATAATGAAATTCTTTATGGAGAATCCCAATAGGGTATTTTCAAAGGAGGAAATATACAAATATATCTGGAACGATCAGGACTTTGATGACAACAGTATGATGGTGTACATAAAGTATTTGAGAAATAAGATAGAGGATAACCCTAGCAAGCCCCGTTACATAAAGACAGTATGGGGCATAGGCTACGAGTTTGTAATATAAATTTATGTAATTATAAATTTGATAATTATAGGAAATAACGCTATAACACAAACATATCTGCAAAGCTGCAGCACAGTGACCTTAGGTCCATCCGCTCCCAGCTCTTCTGCAATCAATGCCATATCTGCCACTCCGCCGGGAGTACAGGCAAAAAGAGCTGTAATAATGTCTATAGAGCTGATTCTATTGATAAATAAAGCAAGGAGTAAGTTTACTGTAATTATTCCTAGGATTAATAGTAATGCAGGAAACATCACAGCCTTTAGAGCAATTAAATCTCCATAATTCATTCTTTCTCCTACAAGTATTCCTGCCAATATCTGAGTAATCCTTCTGAGAGGTATAGGCATATAAGCTTTATTGGTGGTTATATTATAAGCTGCCGCGGAGATCATAGAAAAGGTTAGGGCTCCGGCAGGGATTTTACTTATATATCCTATGATACCTGCTGCAAACGCTATAGCCAGGGTCCTTAAAACACAGGCTGCCTTTTCTTTATATGTAAAACTATCCCTTTTGTCATCCCTATTGCTTTTAACTATTTCTAAAGCACCCTCATCATAAACTTCCCTTTTTCTCCTGCTGCGAATTTTAGCAATTATTTTAACCACTGCAGGTATAATGGTCATAACGCTTATAAACCTCACAAGCTGCAGCACTGCAACCTTTGGGGTGTCAGCACCCAAATCGCTGCTTACAAGGGTCATGTCCACTATTCCTCCCGGTGCACAGGCAAAAAGAGAAGTTATTAAATCTATTCCTGTTATCTTATGCATTAAATATCCCATAAAAAGATTTAAAAATACTATTCCCAGTACCATTAAAATTGCCGGTACAATTATTTTTTTAAGGCCCGATATATCCTTACTGGTTATTCCTGAACCTATAAAAGCTCCTGCAGCCATTTGAGTTAATATCTTAACATCCTGAGATAAAGCTGCATCTCCCGTTATAATATTGAATATCGCTATGGAAAACATGGCTCCCACCATGGCTCCCGCAGGTATTTTAATCTTTAATGCAATATATCCAAATAAAAATCCAATAATTAAAGTCATAATAACACTGCTCATTTTTTCTTAATACTTCTCCTTTATCTGCAGCCTGCTTTGCCAGTGCTGATTAAAAGTCTTTAATCCTGTCTATGTTAAAAAATGAAATAATCTAAGCACTTCATAATAATCCTTTGTGCTGTAGTTTATTACCTTTGGAGAAGCAAGATAAGCACCGGGATAGAAGGAATTTCTATAAGCAGTCTGATGCCTGCCGTAACCAATTTCTATTTCAAAATTCTCAGGAAGAGTTATTTTGCTCAAGCTGTAATCTCCTTTTAGTGCTGATTCAGTTTCTTCCTTAATAAGCCGTACAGCCTTGTCAGGATGAATGTTTATTGTACTGTTTCCTATGCCTTCCTTTACTGCAAGGGTTTTAATGTTCTTATTTACCTCATTAACTTCCTCTGTCAAGCCTTTATCTCCACTTAAAAACACCACCGGTACTCCATAAAGTGCCGCAGCATATGCATTGATTAAAAATTCACTGGCATATCTCCCGTTGATTTTAATATATTCAAGATTAGTATCCAGTGTATGGGCTAAAGGGCTGTCTCCGCTGCCTCCTCTTGAGTGATACCCTATAAAAAGTGCCCCGTCAAAACTTTCATCCAAGCCGCTCACCATGCACATAGGATTTCCTGCCCATCCTCTCTGAAGTACAGCATATTCAGGCAATCCATTCATATTTATATTTCTTGCACTGTCATGAGCATCCTTAACGTAAACCTCTTTAGCCCCTGCGGCAAAGGCACCTTCACAGGCAGCTCTAACCTCTTTTGTCATCTGATCGGAAAAAACTCCGTAATCATTATGATTCTTTTCTGCTTCACTCCAGCTGGTCGCCCCTGTAACACCTTCAATATCAGCACTTATATATATTTTCATATAAATCTCTCCTTTCTACATTCTTAACTTAAAATTTGCTGTTTTAATGTTTTTCTTTAGGGAAAAGTATATCCTTCAGCTTTATATTAATATCATCCGACATAGCGCTTAATTCTTCAAGGTACTCCATTGAAGCACCTGCAGTTTTGTAGGCCTCCGCAGCAGCTGTAAGCTTTTTAAAGTTTACTATATACCCATTGTGAATAAAACTGCTTTCCCTGCTGTGATTTAGTCCTTCTGCCCGCTTTTCCAATTCCTTAAGTTTATCTGCATTTTCAGGTATGTTTTTATTTTCCTTTATTTCTTTAAGTGCATTAAAAGCTTCCTTATTAATGCTGCTCATACTTTTGAAGTATGCTAAGTCTGTCTTATACCTGTCTATTTCATAGCTTAATGGCTTTTGAACTATAAAAATATTGTAGAGACTTATTCCCACTGTAAATATTAAAATCACAGTAATTATAAGCTTTAAAATTCCTTTTAAAAATTTAAAAGCAAGGTACAAAATAAAAACTGCTGCAAAAAGTATTACTAAATTTTCTACGTTAAATCCCTGTAGCAAATGAATCCCCCCTCACCCATAGAAACAATTCCATTAATGTAATTATACTACAATTTTTCATATTAATCTTTTCATATACAGATAAAAAACACCAAGTATGCTTCTTAACTTTTTCCTTATGTTAGAAACAACTAATCAAACAGAACTTCCTGATGAGGGCTTTTCAATGAATCAAAGCACATTTCTATCTGCTTTTCAGTGTTTCTACCTCTTGATAAAGGCGGAAGGCTTTCCAGGGAAAAGAATCCGCTTTCCTCTGTTTCTATATTACTTTGAAACTCACCGTCTATAAGCTCACAAAGCACAAAAACCTTATAACATCCATATGGAAAAGGAGGTTTATTATGTCTGCTTCTGTCCTGAACTGCGATGAGCCGTAGAGGAACAATATTTACTCCAGCCTCCTCTTTAGCTTCTTTAACAGCATTTTCCTTTATGGACAGGTTCATTTCTGCCCATCCTCCAGGAAGAGACCATAAGCCGTCTATGCTTTCCTTCACTAGCAAGATTTTATTATCTTTAAAAATAGCAGACCTTACATCCACCTTAGGAGTTTGATATCCTGTTTCATTACAAAATAAGTCTCTTATCTTTTCACTGCCTGCTTCAGTATATTCATTTAGTATTTCTACGGATAAATCTCGTATCTGCTGAAACCTTTCTAAATCATATTTATCCTTTGAATAGGTAAGTCCTGCCTGTGCTATTGACTGAAGCCTTTTTGCCCAATTTAACCATTTTTCTTCCATAGTTTATCTCTCCTTTTATGTTATTTAAATCCTTTCTATTCTCCCACTACCTCCACCTTCATTCTCTCAGGGGATTCAAAATACACAGCATAATGATCTTCTCCCCCTGCATGGGGGTGTTTATCTTCATAAAGGATTTTAACGCCTTTTTTCTTCAGCTTCATTGTAATTTCATCCACAAACAGCGGGCTTCCTCCGTGAAAAGCAAGGTGATTTAAGCCTGCCCTGCATCTATTGTATGGTATGTCTAAAAACCTTTCCTCAGCCTGTACCAACACAAGGTATGTGTCCTGAAGCTTATAGCTTATCCCTTTATCCCATTTCTGGTATTCCTCATATCCCAGCTCCTTTAAAAGCCAGTCCCAGAACTCTATACTTTCCTTTAAATTCCTTACATACAGTTCAATGTGATGTACCATGCCTTTCATATCTCTTCTCCTTCTTTTATAATTAATCCTCATTTTATACTTTTATTAAATTGTATGTATAGTTAATCAGCAGCTCTTGTTCTTATTTTACCAGCCCAGTTATTTACTGTATTTGATTTACACTCTTATTATATCAAAAGACCTCAAGATATACCTTAATTTTCCTTCCTTCTCACTGTACCTTCAGTTAATAGACTAATCAGTAAAAATATATTCTCAAGTTCATATTTATGACATTTTAATACATAAAAGTCGTAAAAATTAAAGAATATTCTTTTTTTGTTCCAAAAAGGTACCCAAACTAAAAAAACTCCAGGTATTGTGTAGTAGAAGGGAAGAGAAAGGAATGATGAATATATGGGAAGGAAAGGGACCCCAGTTTTGACCGTTGCAAGAAAAGAGAAAAAATTTATGGTTTCCCTTGAAGACAGGCTTTACCTTCTAAACGCTTTGGATAAGCTTTTGATCCCGGACAGCTACGGAGATTACAACGGCTATAGAGTAAGGAGCGTTTATTTTGATGGTATATGCAATAACGATTATTGGGATAAGGTAAACGGAGCCATAGAAAAAAAGAGGATTCGCCTTCGTATCTACGACACTTCAGATACAAAAGCAAAGTTTGAGGTGAAAAGAAAGGTTTATGACCACCAACTTAAGGAAAGCGTTACCATAAGCAGTGGTGATGCTAAAGAATTGTTAAAGGGAAATTACAGCGTACTTTTAAATTATGATTCTCCCGTAGCTGAGTATGGCTATGGACTTATGTGTGCTCAATGCTACAGACCGGTTTCTCTTATTGAGTATCACAGAAGGGCTTATACTCATCCGAATTTTAATACTAGAGTAACCTTAGACAACCATCTGCGTTTCTGTGACTCCTCTTTTGATATATTCTCAAATAATATTAATTTCAAGGAAGTCTTATCTCCTGATAAATCAATTTTGGAGATAAAGTATGACAGATTCTTATTTGAACAGCTGCAGGAGGTATTTAAGCGATGCGACTTATCCATGAAACCACCCAGCAAATTCGGATCATCTAGAAAAATATTAAAACAGTATTATTGTTAATAATTTGGAGGTTTTTTTATGAGTAAATTATTTCAGTATATTACAAATATAAATACAACAGAAGCATTAAATACTGCTCCTACCGTTAAGTCTTTTTTATTGAGCATGATTTTTGCTTTAGCCTTATCAGCAGTTATGTATTTTGTATATCGTTTATGCCATGATTCCTTAAGCTATAATAAAAAATTTAATACTACTCTTATAATGCTATCTTTAATTTCTACAGTGCTTCTGAATTTAATTCAAAGCAATGTACTTTTATCCCTAGGCGTTCTAGGTTCACTTTCCATTTGCAGGTTCAGAACTAACACAAAGGACCCCAGGGATATTGGCTTTGTATTTTGGAGCATCAGTATTGGAATATCATCAGCTACAGGTGCCTTCTTAATGGGAACAGTAAGCACCCTATTATTGTCGGCCTTCATGCTGGCAACCAGCGCAGCAAAATCTTTTCGTGATGCTATCACCCTTGTAATAAGGGGAAGTAAAGCGGACATGGATGAAATAACGGATCTTATGTCTTCTATAAAAGGTAAGACCAGGATGATGGCAAAAAATATATCTCAAGAATCCTTTGAACTGGTATATGAAATTAAATTAAAGGAATCTGAAGAAAAAGAAATACTATCTCAATTATGGAGTGTAGAAGGCATTCAGGGAATAAACATTCTTGCTCCAGATACTAAGGTAGCATAATACGGAGGCTGTTATGAAAAACATAAAAATACTTTTAACAATTATGCTCACAGTAATCTTAATGCTTACTGGCTGCAGCTCAGGCAAAGACACTTCCAAGGAGGAATTTAAACCTGTGGCTAAAAAAGACTATCTGTCTGTATCTTTTATAAATGTGGGAAAGGGTGATGCCTTTCTTATTTCAACCCCTGATGGAAAAAACTATATGATAGACACAGGAAAAAAGGACAAATATCCCGTTATCAAGCAGCTTCTACAGGAAAAAGGCATAAATAAATTAGATGGAATATTGCTAAGCCACGGACATAAGGATCATATAGGAGGCGTTCAGTATTTATTAGAAGACATGAAGGTTGATTCTATATATGTATCTGAACTGGATACTGTCTCCTACAAAAAAGCCAATTTAGAAGATCTAGCTTCTAAATATAACAGTACTTTAAAAAAGGTAAAGGCAGGAGATGAGATTATTCTTTCTGAAAGTGAAATTCCTGTAAAAGCTGAAGTATTAGGCCCTATAAGCTTAGACTCAACAGAAGCTAACAATAACAGTATGGTGCTTAAAATAACTTACGGAGATAATTCCTTTTTAATGATGGGAGATGCTCAGTTTTTAGAGGAAATGGATATATTCAAATCTGGTACAGCCTTAGATGCAGATGTGTTGAAAACAGGACATCACGGAAAGGATGACGCCTCTTCTCAGGGATTTTTAAGTGCAGTTAATCCTAAATATGCAATATTAACAGGTAATAAAGAAGAAGACTCAAATTCCCTTTCAAATAAAATCATTGGAAGGCTCCAAGCCATGAAAACAGAAATTTTTGTTTCAGAGGGAGACTTTCTTGCAGTAGATTTCATTTGCGACGGAAAAACCATAACCCCTGTTAAATTTTCAAAAATTCAAGCAAAGTAAGGAGAATTAAAATGGGCAGTTATAACAAACAGATGGAAGATTTATTAAATATGATAGTAAAACGTCCCCAAGGGATAGATATATTAATAAGCTTTGCGGTTACTTTTCTGCTGGCAGCTATTATGACTGCTGCCTATAAGCATTCACATTCAAAAATTTATTACAGCAAAAAGTTTTCCATAACCCTAGTGATGATAGCATTTATTTCTACTGTGTTTATGGATTTAATCCAATCCAACTTGGCGCTTTCACTGGGAATGCTGGGTTCCTTATCTATAGTAAGATTTCGAACTAATATTAAGGATCCAAGAGATATGGGCTTCATCTTTTGGAGCATGGCAATAGGTATTGCATCTGCTACCGGGTCCTATCTTATAGGCATTGCAGGTTCCCTTGCCATGGCGGTGTTTATGATTTTAACCAGCAGAAAGGATTTAGAAACCGAAAAGCCTATGCTGGTGGTTATAAGAGGAAGCAGAGCAGATTTAGACCTTCTTCAGCAGATTATCGACCATGTGGATGAAAACAATCATATAAGAGCAAAAAATGTTATGGATGACTCCTTCGAACTGGTATATGAAGCGATACTTCCGGAAAGAAAGGATAATTTTATCATAAGAAGAATGTTTTCACTTGAGGGAATAGACAGCGTCAATATACTGGCTCAAAACGAAGCTGCATAAAAGCACTTAATAGGTTATCCTCATAATCCTTACAACTGAATATCAGAGTTATCATTGGAAAAGCAGAACCTTAAACAGATGACAATATATTTAACAACTAATCTGCAATTAGATTATCTACTAATCAGACGGCTTTAAAAAGAATCGAGGTACTCGTCATGTATAAGGTAATAGTAATGGAAACAAAGAGCAAGTACTGCCTTGGTATTACCGATGATGGAAGCGTTGTTAAGGTAAAAAAGAAGAAAGGGCTCGCCATAGGCGATAAAATTTACGTGTTAGAGGAAGACTTATATGAGAAAAAAACTAAACCCCTTTTATTCTTTAACAGTACTTATAAGTTAAATGCTTTAGCTTTGGTACTTGTCATGATAATCGGTATTTCCGGCTGGCTGTACTTTCCCAGACATAAAGTATATGCCACAATATCACTGGATTCTCAAGGCAAAATTCAGGTTGAACTAGATAAAAACAAAAAAATTGTGTCAGTTCACTTAAATAATAATGATATCTCACCCAAGGAGCTGGAAGATTTACAAGGAAAAGAACTTAATGATGCTATTCGTAAACTTGTAGCTTTAATAGCACCGGAAAATCACACAAAAATCTCAGCGGCTATCGCCCTTCCTAAGGAGGATGAAAACTACAGAAGCTATATAGAAGCAGTTTTACACTCCTATCTTGCAGGCTCTTATATACTGGATGAAGATGACAGCGAAATAGACAGTGCTGAAATATACTATAACATATAAATATTATCAAAATAAAATCATAGATAACTAAGCTTCATCTCAGTTATCTATGATTTTTATTTGTATTAGTAGTTTGCAGCCTTTATTTATTTTTCAGCTTTTTCTGAGAAGCTTCCTTGCAGAAAATAAAGTAAGCTCCTTTTGCAGGAGAAACATCCTCCTCAATAATAGTAAATTCAGTTATTTCACTATCTAAGTATTTTATAAAGTCTCTCTTAATAACCGGTATCTTAGTGAGGATACCGCCTCGGATTGCAATTTTTACATTATCAGGACTGCCCATTCTCTTATAAACCTTAATAGTCAGATCCGCTAAATCCCTGCTGGCTTTCCTCAATAGCGAAACTGCTCTTTTATCATTTTTATCCGCTGCTTTAACAATAGTAGGAACTAGAGCAGAAATGCTGCTTTTATTTGCTGTATGAACATAATCTATAACGTCAGAGATGCTTTCTATATTTAATGCTCTCATAATTTCCCTGCTTAGGTAGGAAGGAGCCGCACCGGCATCCTTTTCTGCTATTATTTGTTTAAATGCATTTATAGCAATATGATAGCCGCTGCCTCTATCGCTTATAAGATTCCCCCAGCCTCCTGCTCTTATGTATTCATTGTTATGGATTCCAAAGGAAATAGAACCTGTACCTGCAATGGTTAATATCCCTTCTTCTCCTTTTAATAACGCATTAAAAGCTAAATCCGCATCACTTATAACCGTTACTGAAGCAGGAAATCTGATTTCTAAATATTTTTGAATAACTTCTTTATTATTTCCTGTATAAGCCCCGGCAAGGCCTGCATAAATATGTACACAATTGCTCGGCCTGAGGTTCTGCATACACTGAAGGATTGCAATTTCTATATTTTTTAGTCCTTCCTCTTTATTTATTACAATATTACCGAAGCCGGAAATCCCGTGGGTTATTTCCTCACCTTCCAAGGTGTAGGCAATGGCTTCAGTCGCTGAACCTCCGCCATCCACACCTATAATATATTTAACCTCAGCAAGTTCCTTTATCTTTTTATCTACCTTCTGCTTGCTTTGAAACACATCAAAATAATTGTTTATATAGTTTTCTACTTCATCAATAAGCTTATATTTTATTTCTTCTTCATAGTACCCCTTATAATGAAGCCTTTTTGTTCTTGAAGTAAGAAAATCGTCTATATGATTAGACAAGCTTATATTTTCATCCTTGGACTTTAGCTCATATAGTATAACGCTGGAGTCTACGTAATAAAGCACAGGTCTTCCATTCACTTTATAAATCATATTCATATCTATAAGCTGTCTGAAAGCCCTTACCACATTTGACCTCACCATTCCTAGCTTATCTGCAATTTCAGCAGCAGATACACCTTTAATTTCTCCATGAACTAATTGTTTACGACATTCTTCTTTGAGCACGTCATAAACCTTATCATATACCATAAACTATCACCTTATTAAAATCAGTATTTATTTTCGTGTTTCAAAAAAATTCGGAAGATATTCCTTATGAGCCTCTAAAAGCTCATCTAAAACTATATTTCCATATCTTTGGGAAGCTACTAAAGGATTAATTATCATAGCAAGAAGCGCTTTATTGTAATCTCCTGTAACCGCCGCCTCGCAGGCTGCAACCTCAAAGGATTTAATCTGCTGAACCAATCCTTTTACCGCTTTAGGCAGTTTGCCTATGGTTATTGGAATAGGCCCTTCCTTTGTTATTACAGCGCTGACTTCTGCTACTTCATCAGGATCTAAATCTGAAAGTGCCCCTCTGTTTACAGTATTAACTACCTGGATATCTCCTTTATCGTTATAAATAGAAGATATTAAACTGCAGGCTGCATCACTGTAATAAGCGCCTCCTCTTTTTTCCAGAAGCTTTGGCTTTTCCTTTAATTCAGTGTCCTTATACATTTCGAAAAGCTCTTCTTCCATTTCTTTTACTTTTTCTGCTCGGGTACCGTTTTCCTCATACTTCTTAACTGCTTCTTCTAAGGTTTCCTTTGCCATAAAGTAATATCTCTGATAAGGGGAAGGAATTACTCCAAGTTCCTTTACAAAGGCATTGTTCCATTCTGTTCCAGTTATATTATTCATACTTTGTTTTCCCCATTTACTTAGAACTTGAGATGTAACATCTTCTCCATCTAAAAATACAGAGGTAGCAAACACCATATGATTTAGTCCTCCAAAGGTTACCTTTACCTTGCTCTTATCTGCATTTAATATATTTGCAATAGCTGTATGCATATCAATAGGTACATTGCATAAGCCAATAACTCTCTTTATGCTGCTATATCTGTTCACAGCCTCAGTAACCATACCTGCAGGATTAGTAAAGTTAATAAGCCATGCGTTAGGACATAACTCTTCCATATCTTTGCATATATCTAAAATCACCGGTATAGTTCTAAGTCCTTTAAACAGACCTCCTGCACCATTAGTTTCTTGTCCAAGAAGTCCATGGCTTAATGGGATTCTCTCATCCTTAACCCTGGCATCCAGAAGACCTACTCTCATCTGAGTAGTAACAAAATCAGCACCCTTTAAAGCTTCTCTCCTATTAAGGGTTAAAAATATCTTAATAGGTACTCCTGCTTTTTCTACCATTCTCTTAGCCAGATTACCCACTATTTCAAGCTTTTCTTTTCCCGCTTCACAATCTACAAGCCAAAGTTCTTCTATTGGAAGTTCATGGTACCTTTTAATAAATCCTTCTACAAGCTCAGGGGTATAACTGGATCCCCCTCCTATGGTTACAATTTTTAATGACATTTATATCTTCACCTCCGAAATATTTATATGATTTCCTCATATTCGTTGATATAGTTGTATACAGCTCCAATCATTCCTGCATTATTCTTTAAGCTGCAGGCTTCTATAGAGGTATATCCTTTTAAATGAGGATATATTTTCAGGGCTTCTTTTTCAATATCCTCAATAAGCCTGCTTTGAGAGCTTACTCCCCCTCCTATAAGAAGCTTTTCAGGATCCATACATATACATAAACCTCCTATAAGCAGAGAAATTTTATTAATCCATTCCTTATAGACCTTATTAATTATTTCGTTCTCCAGGTTGTTAAATATATACTCTCCATCTATTTCTTTATCTAATATTTTTCTTACCCTTTTTACGAGAGTGCCGGTAGCTGTAGCAGGCTCATAGCTTTCTCCTTCAGAGGATTTATTTTTAAGAACATATACAAGTCCAAACTCTCCTGCCTTAAAACTTTTTCCTCGAAGAAGCCTTCCTTCTGTAACTATTGCTCCTCCTATACCGGTGCCTAAAGTAACCATTATGAAATCCTTAACTCCTTTGCCTGAGCCCATCCAAAGCTCAGCCAAAGCTGCGCAATTGGCATCATTTTCTATGGATATGTTATAACCTGTTCTTTTCTTAAGTTCACCCTTTAAATTAAAGGTTGTAAAATTCTTACCTACGCTGAAATCTGTGTTTTCTCCGGTAGCAGGATCTATAAAGCCTCCGATGCTTAAGGTTACTCCTTCGAATTCTTCAGTGCTTTCTATATTTTTTATAATATTTATAAGCTGCTTTAAAAACCTTTCAGGCTCCTTTTCAGTAGCTTCCTTACCGGTAAATTTCTGTTCTCCCTTTTTTGAGAACAGTCCATATTTAATAAAGGTTCCTCCAATGTCTAGGGCTAAAATATTATCCATTTCATAATTCCTTTCCGGAAATAATTTATTAAGTATATACAGCTTAGCTATTTTATAACTAAGCTGTATATTTTAAAGTTATTTCTTTTCGTCCACGTAATATATTTCTCCGTCTTTAATGAGCTTGCTTAATACCTGATTCATAGTTCCGAAATAATAGTAACTCTCTTGTATTTCTCCAGCCTTACCATCTGCAAGACTTAAAGAAGGATCATATATTCTGAAAGGAGCAGACTTTTCAATTACAGGCATAAATACGCTTATATCATTAAGAAGGGTCATTAATTCTTCTGTTAATTTCTTAGTTTCTTTCTCATCCTTAGATGCAAATAACTGTCTAAGCATCTGAGTAACATTGTATTCCTTACCGCTGGTAGGTGCTTTAACGATTCTGTCCTGTCCCGGTTCTATTTTAGGGAATCCTACTCTTGTAGAGGTTAATATATTATTAAAGGCTTCCCAAGGATGAGCATAGGTTCCTGCTGCCCCTAAGAAAGTGCTTCCTATCATAGCATCAGGGCTGCTTAAATAGCTCCATATAGTACCGCCTTCCATAGGCTTAAAGTTCACTTTGAAACCAAATTCTGAAAGCATACTAGCCATAGCCTCAGAAGTCATCATTAAGGATGGCCAAGAGTTTATTGTTGCAATTTCAATAGGTACTTCTTCTCCCTTTTCGTTGGTCCATATTCCAGCATTATTCTTTTTCCAGCCAATAGACTCTAAAAGCTTAGCTGCTTTATCTGTATCATATTTATAATCAGGAAGAGTATCTATAAAACCTTCGTTAGTATAATTTTTAATCAATGAAGGCATTAATCCGGAGTTTCTTGTATCGCTTAAGAAACTTCCCGGTTCAGCAATATTTACCAAGGTTTCTCTGTTTGTAGCCATGGTTATAGCTTTTCTAACTTCAGGAATGTTGACAGGATATTTTGCGGTATTAAAAACAAAACCTATCTGTGATAATTCTGGGATGTATATCTTTCTCATAGTGTCTTTATATCTTGAATCTACCTGTTTAGAAGTATCTGGGCTCAATCCACCGTTTTCCATGGTATACTGCTGTTCAAGTATGGAAGTTGAGAAAGCCTCGGCACTTCCAGGTCTCAGACCTCTTACGGTTTCTATCTTAACATCTATTCTGTAGTGAGGATTTTTCTTAAAGGTTACCTCAGAGGTAGTTACTCCGCTTATAACATATGGACCGGAAGCTATAACCTTTGTTGGGTCTGGCTTGTATGCTAATAAATCGTTATTTATCTCTGTAAGCTTGGCTTGTCCTTCAGGAGTATAATCATATGTATTGGTATTTGATTTTAAAACCCTTTGGGTATCCGCAATAACCTTATATTGTGCTGCCCATTTGCCGAACTCCTTAGCGGGAGACATGATAGGCAAAGCAAAAGCTAATTTTAATGCTAGCGGGCTTTCATTAACAAAGGTAATTCTAACAGTAAGATCATCTATCTTTTCTATTTTCTCTGCAAAGGTCCATATAGCACTCTTACCTACGTTAACATAGTAGTTTGTCATAATGTCTTCTGAGGTAAGCGGACTTCCATCACTCCATTTAAGATCCTTTTTAAGCTTCATAGTTAGAACTTTTCCCTCTTGCTTATAGCTTTCTAAAAGAGATTCTTTATAAGTGTTGCTTGGGAAAGGTGAGAAATCTGCAAGATAATCATATACAAGAGGCTGAACTGACCAATCCAGACCTGCCACATCATAAGGATTACCATTAAAAGCCGGCGGTGATTGCACATTTATAAGTGTAGTTAAAACCTTATCGTTTTTAACCGGCTGCCCCTCAAGCTTAAGCTTAGTATTTTTTAATTCCGTGGTTCCTTCTTTTGAACCCTGTGTACAACCTGCTAAAACTGTAGTCATTAAACTTAAAGAAATAGCTCCGGCGATTAGCGATTTAATTTTTATTTTCATAGTTGTTACCTCCTTAATATCAGCTCAAATATTCCGTAATTATGCAATTATGCAGCAATCTTCTAAACCTTATAATATCTATATTGTCTCTGGTTGGATGAACTCTGTTTGTTAAAAGTATTACATACATCCCGGTTTCCTTATCCACCCATAGAGACGTTCCAGTAAAGCCTGTATGTCCAAAGGATCCCTCTGAGAATAAATCTCCAGAAGGGTGATTTATACTTTTCATAGTTTTTAAACTGAAGCCTAATCCTCGCTGCTCTTCAAGTTCCCTGGTATAATTATGAATACTCATACGAAAGGTATTTTTACCTATAAAGCTTTTTTCTTTTATCCCTCCTTCATTAGACAACATCTGTGCAAAAGTGTTCATGTCCTTTATATTAGAAAACACTCCTGCATTTCCGGAAATCCCTCCAAGGTATCTTGCATTTTCATCATGAACTACCCCTTTTAAATAAAGATTTTTATCTTTAAGGAATTCTGTGGAGGCTATATTCACTGACTTGGGGTTATATCCGGTACTTTTCATATTTAAAGGTTCAAATACATACTTTGAACTTAAACCTGCTAAATCCTGACTGCCTATAATCTCCAGAATTTTACCCAAAAGAATATATCCCAGACAGCTGTAAACCACCTTTTCCCCGGGAACATATTCTAAGGGATGCTTCAATATGCTATCTGCAGCTCCCTCCGGTGAGGAAGCTGTAGAGTATATAGGCATTACAGCTGAAAGTCCTGCTGTGTGAGTCATAAGGTTATGTATGGTTATCTGTTTTTTATCTTCAGGTACATTTGTAAAATACAGTTCTAAGGTATCTCCTAAGGTCATAAGGCCTTCTTCTATAAATCGTAAAGCTACCATGGTAGTGGACATTATCTTCGTTAATGAAGCCATATCAAACAAAGTTTCTTCCGTCACAAAATCTTTTTCTGGATATAAGCTTTTATAACCTATACAGTTTCTGTATAATTCTTCTGTGGAGTTTCCTATGGAAAGTATACCTCCTGGGAATACCCCACACTTTTGTGCTTCTTCAAAAATTTTCTCAGTTTTTATAAACCTTTTAGTCAATTTTTACAGTCCTTCTTTTATTATTCTCTTTTGTATTGGGTCTATATCAAAGGTTTCCGCATATTTTTTCCTAGCTTCAATTCCCCTTGCAGCTTTTAAATGAGAATAATACTCCTTGTATTTGTATGAGCTGCTGTTTAATGCAAACCAGTGATGATTTATAGCTTCTGACCAAAGTTTAAAACCTTCGTCGGAAATAAGTGAATATACATAAGGTTTGAAATCTGTTGGATCCTCCCAATTTTCTGCATAGTATGGACCTGCCGCAAAATGAGCGGGATTTTCTCTTTCCAATGCAGGAAGACCAGCAAAAAACTGAGCATCATTTACAATTCTGTGGGTTAAAGCATGGTCCTTGTGCATGCTGTTTTTCCAGTGAGTTATTAAAACATTAGGCTTATATTTTCTGATTAAATCAGCTACCTGAAGCCTTACTTCTTTATTATCAGGAAGTTCACCATCCAGGTGCTCTAAAACTACAGCTTCCCCTCCAAGCATTTCTGCAAATTTCTCCGCTTCCTGTATTTTCTGCACTCTATATTCTTTATCTGTCATTGTAGGAGGGTTACCTCTTTCTCCTGCAGTTAATGCTACAGTAATTATCTTATGACCCTGAAGAGCCATTGTAGCAAGTGTTCCTCCTGCTGTTAATTCCATATCCCCTACATGGCCTCCTATAGCCATAACAATTCTTTTATCTGCCATTTTACTTAAACTCCTTTCTCATTATTGCCCAGCTTCTTACAATTTTGAAGCCTGCAGATTCATATATATTTCTCGCCGGATTATTATCTCCGGTAAATAAGGTCATATATTCTGCTCCTGCGTCCTTTAGGCCTTTACACAGCGCAGAGAAAAGTACCTTTCCTGCTCCGTGCTTTCTGTATTCAGAGTGTATTCCTATCCCTGCAAAGTATCCTCTTTTGCTTTCCTGAACCGTTAAAGGACCTGTAAAGCCGCATATTTTCCCTTTGTGCTCTACAATAAGTACAGGATTTGCACTGTCACCTTTTTCAACATTACTCATTACAGCTTCTTCCCACAAAGGATTATCTAAATCCCTAAATAGTTCTTCAAAACCGTAATGCTTGCTTTTATCGTAATAGGTTATATGTATATCCTTTTCATGTAAAGCCTTTTCCCTTTCCGCTATATCACTGCTGTATTCAAAACCATCTAGAAGCCTGTAGTAGGAATTTTGATTTACTACATCCTTAAAACGCATATTTTTAAAGAAAATATATGACGGAGAGCTTAAGTCAAGTCCCGGAGCATTAGGATGATCCTGGTCTGCCGTTCCAGGTACAATCCACTCAAGATTTATAGGATTAAAAAAGGTGATTTCCATCTTTTTAATACTCTCTACACTTTTAAAGCGCTCTTCAAGCTTATTAACAAGCTCTGATCCTATGCCTCTTCTTAAGTATTCCTCCTTCACTAAGACGAAGGTTATATATCCTGTATCACCTTCATTTTTATAGCAGCCATTAATAAATCCTACTATTTTTTCATTTTCCTTATAAACATAATTAATTTTAGTCAATGAACTTTCGTCGCTGACAAATTTATTTATAAAAGCTTCCTTGTTAAACTTTTTATGGAGAAATCTATTATTATGCCTTTCTTCATTCCAAAGATTTAAAACTTCCTGAAAATCAGATTCCTGCATCTTATAAATGTTCATTGCTTTCCCCCCTCATTTTCTTTATTTAACTTTTCTCTGCTGCTTATTTTTTCAAAATACCTTAAAAGTATTTTAGGAACTATCCATACTCCTATTACTATTAATAAGTTAAAAATAATAATCATGAGATATACAACATTTGCTTCTACTATATCTCTAGCTGCAAAAAATGATATTAAGCTTATTATGAGAAGTGCTCCTGACATAGCTCCAATTATATTTAAATACTTTGTTATTACCCTTATATCTAGTCCTCTTTGCTTGTTATCTCCAGAACCTTTTCTGCGTGATGACATGCAACTCTTCCCCCTTTGAATTCCCTTAATACAGGCTCCTCCTGGATACATCTGTCATCGAAATATGGGCACCTAGGATGAAATTTACATCCGGTAGGCAAGTCCAACAAGCTTGGCATATCCAGGGATCTTAAAGGAAGCTTCTTTATAAATTCGCTTCTAAGCTTTGGATTAGCTTCAGGAACAGCACTGATTAAAGCGTGAAAATATGGGTGTTTAGGACTTTCTATAGCCTCTCTGATTTGGTTAGTTTCTATCATTCTTCCAAGGTACATAACCACTATCCTCCCATGGGAAGCTATATATCTTGCAGTTCCTAAATCATGGGTTATATATATAAAACTGATTTTATACTTTTCATTCATCTTAGTCATAAGATTCAAAAGCGATATCCTTAAGGATACATCTACCATTGAAACAGGCTCGTCAGCTACAATGAGCTTAGGCTTCATAGAAAGAGCTCTTGCCAGCAATATTCTCTGCCTCTGCCCTCCGCTAAGCTGATGAGGATATTTTTCTAAAAACTGATCTGCAGGAGTAAGTCCTACCTCCTCAAAATATTCTGTTAGTATATTCACTGCTTCAACATTATTTTTTGCCAGCTTATGCTGAAATAAAGGAAGAGATAAAGATTGAAAAATAGTCTTGTTAGGATTTAAGGCTGCATAAGAATCCTGATGCACCATTTGAACTCCAAGCCTATACTCTCTAAATTCCTTTTTGTTCAGACTTTTAATATTTTTACCTTTAAAAAGAAGTTCTCCCTCAGTAGGCTCATGAACTCCTGCTATTATCTTACCTAAGGTTGTTTTGCCGCATCCGCTCTCTCCTACTACAGCAATTATTTCTCCTTCTTTTATATCAAGATTTACACCTACAAGGGCTCCGATTTTTTCCTTGCCCCTGCCTTTAAAATCCATGCTTATATCTTTTAGTTCCATTAAACTCATAGTTCTTTCACCTTCTCCCATGAATAGCATCTCGTAAACTGACTATCTTTCGAATTATACATAACATCCGTCTTTTCTTTTATTCCCTCACACTTACCAGCCTGTGCTATAGGACATCTTGGAGTAAATCTGCACATATGAGGAAGATTCAGCATATTAGGAGGATACCCAGGTATAGCTCTTCTTTTAGACATATCATCTCTTAAGGATGGTATAGCATGCATTAATCCATAGGTATAAGGATGGGTAGGATCAAAAAACAAGCTTTCTACATCCCCATATTCAACTAACTGTCCTGCATACATTACTGCTAACCTGTTTACAACGGAACCTATTATTGATACATCATGGGTAAGAAATATCATGGTGATATTTGTTTTATCATGTATCTTCCTTAAAATGTCAATTATGTACCATTGCGTAATAACATCCAATGCAGTAGTGGGCTCATCAAGTATCAGCAAATCCGGTTCTAAAAGAAGGCTTAGAGCTATTATGGTTCTCTGCTTCATTCCACCGCTGAGCTGATGAGGGTAACTTTCTAAAACTCTTTCTTCTAAACGCACACTTTTCATTAATTCTTTAGCTTTTTCCATTATTTCAGCATCAGATAAACTGTTGTCGTGTGCCCATGCAGTTTCTAAAAAATGCTCTTTGATTTTTAAAGATGGATTCAGTACATTTTGCGCAGCCTGAAAAACCGTGGTAATATTTGTCCATCTGTATTTTGCATATTCCTTGCTGCTAAGCTTTAATAAATCAACCTTTTCTCCATCAGGGGTATGATATATTATTTCTCCCTGAGATACTTTACCTGGTGCTCTAACGGTTTTTAATATGCCTGATGCTAATGTGGATTTACCGCTTCCGCTTTCTCCTATTATTCCAACGATATCTCCTCTATATATAGTCATTGATAAATCATCAACAGCTCTTAATGCTTTATCATTTACTTTAAAATCTACAGAAAGATTTTTTATTTCTAAAATCGGTTTCATTTTATACCTCCTAAGCTCTTAATCTCGGATTTAATGCTTCATCTAAGCCAGTAGCAAAGAGATAACAGCCTAGCTGGAACAGAACTATACTTACCACCGGTGCCAAAAAATAAACCATTGAGCTGGATCCCAGCAATGCACCAGTTTGTGACAGGGAAATATTTATCATCATCCCCCAATGATTTCCTTTAAAAGGTACAAGGCCTAAATACATCAAACCTACGCTGGCTAATATTGCACCTTTCATAATGGATATAAAGTTAACCGCAATATAAGAAACTATATTAGGCAGAATGTCGTTAACTATTATTCTGAAATTTGATAATCCCATTATCCTGCTGGCTTCTATAAATTCTTTATGTTTTATAATAAGCACCTGAGATCTGATAGCTTTTGCCAGCCCAGCCCAGGACCACAGGGAAAGAACCAAACCAAAGGTCAGCTGATTATCTATTGCTATAGCCATGGATAATATCATGGTTACCGGGAAGCTTGGTATAGTTAGGACGATATTTGTAAACATCATCAATATTTCATCTATTTTACCGCCAAAGAGTCCTGATACTATTCCTATTACACAGGCAAAACTTATAGCAAAAACCGCTGTATATGCCGCTACCAGAAGAACGTCTCTGGAGCCTAAAAGAAGCTGCACCAATGTATCCTTGCCTGCAAAATCCGTTCCTAAAGGATGCGCTACGGAAGGAGCCTGAAGCCTGTTCATATAATCAGACTTAGGACTTTCTAAAAACATAGGAGCAAATATGGAAATCAACAAAAATGCTGCCAGTATAATGAATCCTATTCTGGATAATTTATTACCCCAAATACTCTTAAAAAATGCTTGTATACCTTGACTGTAGCTTACTTTGTATTTTTTTTGTTCAATAACTACTCTTTGATGCATTTCACTCATATTTATCTCTCCCTTAGTCTCGGATTTAATACCTTATATAAAAATTCTGCCAACAAACTAGAAAGTACAACCATAATTATGATTATGAAAAACATTCCCTGCATAAGTGGAAAATCTCTTCTTGATAATGCCATGGTTAAATAGTACCCTACACCGGGATATAGAAATAAATTTTCTATAAGGGGTGAACCTCCGAACATTAATCCAAAAGTGATTGCAAGGGTAGTTATCATAGGTAAAATAGCATTTCTTCCTAAATAGTGTACAAGTATTCTCCTGTTTGATAATCCTCTAACATTAGCATAAGAGATATAATCTTCTCCTAAGACATTTAATGAGTTAGCTCTCATTGCAATTGTCCATGTGGCTACTGTAGTCATAAAGTATGACATAACAGGAAGTATAGTGTGCTTAAGCACATTTAATATAAAAGCCATGTTAAACCCCGGCTTTACTCCTGAGCTATAGGCTCCCTTTGAAGGCAGCAGTCCTAGAGTAACCGCAAAAAGGAACACAAGAAGATATGCCACTATATAATCGGGAATGGATCCAAATATTGATTGATACACCGTTAAAGCAGCATTAATTGATTTTTTCTGTTTCCAGGCGACATATATCCCAAGCAGCACACCTACCACGAAAGAAAGAGTCAGGGACATAGTAAGTACCAGCAGGGTCCAGGGAAGAGCTCCCTTTATTATTTCTATTACAGGCTTTTTATAAGACATTGAAGTTCCCAAATTACCTGTTAGTATTCCCTTCATATACTGAACAAATCTCTCTGAAGAAGGCATATTGGGGTCATAATTCAAAGTAGCTATAGCCCTTTGATAAGCCTGATCATAAGGAAGATTTTCTGTTCTTACAATTTCCCCTGCCAAAATATCTACCGGATCTCCCGGCATAGCATCAATAACTACAAATACTACTACTACTGATATAAGTATTGTCAAAACAGTCATAAGCAGCTTTTTCATTTATTTCATCCTCTCCATAACTAATAAATATTTATAATTTTTACTGTAAATTCACAGGAAGCCTTCCCTCTGCCTTGATTTCTCCCTTTAATACCTTTATCAAGCTGTTTACTGAATTCTTAGTGTATTCATAAGACATAAGACATCCGTCTACCCAAGAAAGTTCTGTAAAATCATAGGGATTTCTCATGACTATGAGTATAATATTTCTTTCTTCCCCTCGTAGTTTTTTAGCTAAATTAAGCTGCTTTTTAAATATACTTCCATTAACGGTGCAGAGGATTACTGTGTCATAACCTCCGCATTTCTCTGATAAGCCGTCAATTACCTCATCACTGGGCTCCATGGGTATTTCATAATTACATATATCTAGTTGAGGTAACGATTCCCTTAAAATCTTTCCAAAGTTCAAATCCTCTCTTTTTCCTTCAACTCCGGTGATAACCTTTACTTTTGGAGATATAACAAGTATATTTTTCCCATTCAAAGGTATAACCTTATCATTTTTCATAAGAGTTATGGATTTTTCACTGGCTTCTTTTGCTAAAAGTAAATGTTCTTCTTTATCCATCTGGTTTTTTATATCTACATATTCTTTTTCTATGAAATTTTTATAATTAAGATTACTTTTCGCCTTTAATATTCTGTTAACCCTGTCATCAATGACCTCCATGGGGATTTCACCGGCATTTACCTTTTCATATATTCTCTTTATAGAGCCTGCCTGCTTTTCAAAAGTATGGGATATGCAAATCAAATCAGCTCCTGCCTTTACTGCCATAGGAGCAGCCTCCTCAGAAGTAAAATTGTCATCTATAGCTTTCATTTCCATACAATCTGTAATTATTAAACCATCAAATTTAAGTTCATCCCTCAAAAGACCTTTTAAAATATTACTGGAAAGAGTAGCTGGAATATTTTCTTTTTCATATGCCGGAAAAACTATATGAGCTGTCATTATAGCTTTTACCCCTGCTTCTACAGCTTTTTTAAAGGGATAAAGCTCTACGGAACTAAGCCTTTCTTTGCCATGATTTACAATAGGTAATCCAAGGTGAGAATCAACTTCTGTATCTCCATGACCTGGGAAATGTTTTGCAGTAGCGATTATACCTGCATCCTGCATTCCCTTAATGGTTTCACATCCTAAATCCGCCACTTTTTCTGGGATATCTCCAAAACTTCTCACTCCTATTACAGGATTCTTAGGATTATTATTTACATCTAAACTGGGAGCAAGATTAAAATTGATTCCTAAAGCATTTAAGCCTTCACCGGTATATCTGCCTATCTTATAGCTGTAATCAAGGTTGTCTGCAGCACCTTGAGCCATATTTCCCGGAAAATGAGTAACTCCGCTGTACATTCTTGCAACCATTCCATTTTCTTGATCTATACTTATAAATAGAGGCACTCCGTTGCTTTCTATGGCTATCTTTTGGAGCTTCTTAGTCAGTTCAAAAACCTGCTTTGGATTTTTACAATTTCTTTCAAACAAAATTATATTTCCCACGTGATATTTTGTTATAAGCTCTCTTATTTCTTCCGTTACCGTTGTCCCTTCAAAGCCTGCAACTATAAGCTGACCTATTTTTCTTTTTAAATCCACCCACATAACCCCCTTAATATTCTTATATTAAAACTAAATAGTAACTATATAATTATTTGTCACTTGTCAGGTGCCTGGCACCACAATTAAAATCAATAAATATGATACTTTTCCTTTATAGCTTTAAAGTGCTTTGTTTCTTCCAGCCACCTTCTGTAGCATTCCAAAGGTGTTAAAATTCCTTTCCTTATTAAGCTGCTGCCGGTATTATAGTCTATCATGGGGCGTCCACTTTTCGAATAAGCCTCTAAAAAGCAGAACTTTTCTTCATCAGAAGATTTAATCTTTTCAAGGAGGGTTACACCGGTTAAAACTGGCTTGAAGCTTTCTTTGTCATTTATTATTAGCTCTACCCCGCCACACATCACATCTTTGTGCTTTGAAAAGGTTGGGGTGAAGTATACAGGTCTAAACTTTACCCCAGGAAGATTTTCTAAGTTCATTTTTCGGGAAAGTTCATGAGCATCTATCCATGGTGCTCCTACTATTTCAAAAGGCTTTGTAGTGCCTCTTCCTTCTGAAATATTGGTTCCTTCAAAGATACATGTTCCATTGTATACCAATGCAGTATTTAAAGTAGGCATATTAGGTGATGGCATTATCCATGGAAGATCGGTGTCTTCAAAATACATTTCTCTTCTCCAGCCATCCATTGGGATAACTGTCAGATGGCAGTTTATACCAAACTCTTCATTGAAAAGCATTGCAAGCTCACCTATAGTTAATCCATATCTTTGAGGTATAGGATATAAACCTATAAAGGAGGTAAAACCTTCCTCTATTAATCCACCTTCTACCTCTATACCGTTAATAGGATTAGGCCTGTCTAACACTACGAATTCCTTTCCCTGCTCTTTACAGCCCATCATGCAGTAAGCCATTGTGTAGATATATGTATAAAATCTCGAGCCTGCATCCTGTATGTCTATTACCATCACATCTATGTCAGCCAGCATCTCTTTAGAAGGCCTTTTACTTTCTCCATAGAGACTGAATACCGGTACTCCTGAGCGTTTATCAACATAACTGCTTACCTTTTCACCTGCCTGAATGTCTCCTCTTACTCCGTGCTCCGGAGAATATAAAGCCTTTAAATTCAATTCGTCCTTAAAAACATCTATAGTGCTTTCATACCTTGAATTCATGCCTGTAGGATTAGTTATTAATCCAATCCTTTTATTTTTTAATACACTTTGTATTTCAGCTTTTCTATCAATTGCAAGAATAACTTTATCCATAAAACCACCTATATTCCTTTTAAGATTTTAATGGCCGCTCCAGAAGCAGCATCTTGTCCAGTTATTGATACACAAGCGTTTTTAAATATACTTTGAATCTTTTTAGTAAATCCTTCTCGTATATAGTCATTATTTACAAGCACACTTCCATCTATAATAACTTTGAAACTTTCTCCGCTGTCCATGAAGCCAAGCTTCTTTGCAGCAGGTAAAACCGTATAAACAAGTTCATCTATGGTTTCATCAGCAATTTTTATAGAAACAGCATCTTTTAATTTTAATCCGTCCTCAATAAGAACCGCTAAAGCTGCAATGTGCTCTTTATTGCTCTGTTCTCCGTATATTTTCATAATTACTTCTTCTTCACTGTTAATCTGTAATACTTTAAACAAGAGTTCCTTCAATGCTGTTTTTTCTCCTCTGCCGTCATAAGCCTTCATCACTGCTTTAACAATTTTTATTCCCAGGCTGTAGGCACTGCCTTCATCTCCTATGATATGACCCCAGCCGCTTACCCTGACCGCATCACCCTGCTTGTTTCTCCCATAGCAAATAGCTCCTGTTCCTGCAATTAGAAGAAGTGCCGCCTCTCCTCTAGATCCAGCTATTAAGGATATTTCTCCATCATGGGTAATCTGTAAATTCCCTTTATACCCTAAATTCCTTACTATCTCTTCAAGTTGAGATTTAACGCTGTCACGGGCTCCACCTGCTGCTCCTATACACATACCTATACAATCATCAAAGCTTAATCCGTTATCTATAATTCCTTCCTGTAAAACCATTTCTATAGACTGCTTTACAGTATCATAACCGCTGGAAAGTATATTACAGGGACCTCCTATACAAGAAAACTGCACCTTTTCCTCAGTATCCATTACTATAAGCTTGGTTTTAGTACCTCCACCGTCAATTCCCACAATATACTTCATTTTTATCCTCCGTCACTGCAATAGTTTCATTAAATTGTAGTTTTGTTATAATTTTGTATACTACCATGGTAAACATTTACACAAGCAAAGTCCATATTACAGAAAATTTATAATTAATTAACATTAATTTTAAAATTATATTGCCAATATAGTATTTTTTCGCTTTAATGTTTATCATATTTTTCTTATATAGCAAATTTTATCATTTTTAATTGATACACTAAGGTTCACTATCTGTATTATTTTAAATATAAAGATACACATTAATTTTAAAAAGCAAATCCTATTTAGATAAAAATCTAAATAGGATTTAAATTTAGTATCAGTTCATTATTAGATTATATCTGATTATTTTACAAAATATATCTTTTTATCTCTCACCATTTTTGCTATTGCATTATTTAAATGTGAGGACCAGTAGAAATCCTTCAAAGCCTCGCCTACTGGCGCTTCTGCCATGGAAAGCTTTGTATCATACACTCTTGTAACCCTATATTTTTCAATAAGAGATACATTAAATACATAATCATTGTAGAATTTCATAAATTCTTGTGTTACCTTTTTGGTCTCTTCTTCTCCCTGTGCATTGAAGAGCTCTGCTATTTTTTCTGTATAATTAAATTCCTCTTTTGTAACAGGGTTTGTAAAAATTTGTGGTTTTCCAGGCTCACTGGTTATTCCCATTCTTTTGCCATAGTACCCTAAGCCGTTATAAGATTCATAAGGATGATTATAAGTAGATACTCCTCCAAAGAAATCCGCTACCATGTGAGACTTCCCTGAATCAGCATATTCCCAAGCTGCCGCTTCCTCCATAGGCCTAAATATAGCATTAAGTCCAAATTCCTTAAGCATAGTAGTTATGGCTTCACCACTAATCATAAAGGCTGCCCAGCCGCCTACAACAACAATTTCTATTTCAGGCATCTGACCTTTATCGTCTACCCATTTCCCATCTTTATTCCTAGTCCATCCTATAGACTTTAAGTGTTTTTCTGCTTTTTCAAGATTATATCCGTGGTCATCTAGAGATTTATAAAAATTATCATCACTAAACTTGGAAACTATTGAAGGTAAAAGCCCTGAGTTTTTAGGATCTCCTACAAGGGATCCAGGTTCAGAAATAGGAGCTATTGTTTCTCTGTTTATAGCATTGCTGATAGCTTTTCTAACCTCAGGAATATTTGTAGGATACTTATTTACATTAAAGGAGTATCCTATAGATGCAAAGGCAGGTGAAAGGAACATTCTTATTTCATCTTTGAATTTCTTCACTACCTCTTCGTGCAATTCAGGACTTAAGCCAGCATTTTCAATATCAAACTGCTTGTCTAATACAGCTATGGAATACGTCTGTGTATTAGCCTCTCTTAAACCTCTAATTTCCTCAATTTCAGGCTTTATTCTGTAATTCTCATTAACGGCAAACAAAATTTCTGTAGTATTTACAGTTTTAGCATAATAAGGACCGGATACAGGAATTTCAGTGAGGTTAGGAAGATATTTCAACAGATCATTGTTAATTTCCGTAATCTTTTCCTTAGCCTTTGGCCATACATAATTTCCTGTTCTAGGATCTATTTCCCTATAATTTTCAATTACTTCCTTATATCTATCCGCCCATTTTCCATATATCTTTCTTGGAGAGGATATTGGAATAGCAAATACCATATTTAATACCAGCTCACTTTTAGTTTTCATTTTCAGTTTAATATTATTATCTTTTACGTCTACTTTCTCTATATAGTTCCACATAGGTGATCTTCCAAGATACATATAAAAGGTATTAACCACATCTTCAGCGGTAAGATCACTGCCATCGCTCCATTTTAACCCCGGCTTTAGTGTCATATCCAGTAAACCATCTTCATAAGTGTACTTTTCTAAAAGCGAAGGTTTAAAGGTTCTTTCCGGTAAAGGTGAGTAATCAGCTAAATAGTCATAAATTAAAGGTAAATAAGACCAGTTAGGACCTGACTTAGCATAAGGATTCCCTTGTACTGATGGTGGCGGTTCAAACTCAATTACTGTGCTTAATACATTCTTTTCTGTACTTTTTTCACCTTCTATAAAAGCATTATTATATTTATTACCTGTTGTAACGGTACCCATTTCTCCTTTATTATCTTTCCCGCCTTTATTATCAGCTTTAGATCCACAGCCGGATAAAGCTGCAACAGACATTAAAGAAACAAGAATTAAAGAAAAAACTCGTTTATTAACTCTTTTTATCACTATTCTTTCCCCCTCATAATAATCTTTCTCATAAATACCTTTTCCTTTTAATCCCCCTCCTTTAAACGCGGCATCCTCTGTGAACTTAACCATACAATTGTTCGGAAGCTTATATATAATTTATATTTACCCAGTAAACTTTAAACAAAAACCTTAGATATCGTTTACATAATGACTGTACTTTAATAATTAATAAAGCAAACTTCTTATTAATTATTATTTATTAATATATAATATCGAAAACTTTTTACTATGACCTCATTATATCATCAGTAAAATACCAAGAGGGAACAGAATTAAATATTTCTAAATTATCAATAAGTATACACTTATTTCATTAATATGATTTTGTAATGCATTTATTATACTTATTAATTATTAATTTGTTAATTTTATTAAATTATCAAAGTTTTTTAACTTCTTGTTAATACAGATTAATTTAAAATAAAAATTATTCTTTTTTATTTTTATTGAATAGTAGGTACTGTTGCATGCGCAATAAAAGGCCAACAAGATTAGCTAAGCTATCTCTGCTGACCTTTATTACTATTATTAACTTTCAAAAGTATATGATAGTCTGCTTTTTTATTTCAAAAACACATTTTCCATATGCCATCTCAGATTACTTTTGTTTGGAAGCTCAAAAAATTTATCCGGGAGAACCCTTAAAGTCTTACCGTTATACTTATAATATGCGTTTCCTCCAGAAAAATCTTCTTTAAGCCTGCAGCTTATATGTATTTCATAGTTATCGTCAATAGTTATATACCCCATATTAAACAATGTATATAAATCTTTTCTTAAAAATATTCCATTGTCTAGGTTATTTGTACCTCCTGAATTTAAAGGTTTTATATATCCCGCTTCTAAAGCCGGAAGTACCTTGTATCCTGTGATAGCACAACTCTTATGATATGACTCTGTTATTCTTATCTTAAACGCACCTTCTCCCTCTGGCGGGTTATTTTTATTTTTTACACTAAAGCCTGAGGGAATTTTACTTTTTTTAGTCCCTTTATCCTCCATCATATTAATCTTTTCTTCCAGCTGCATGAAAAGTTCTTTTCCCATACCTTTAAAAGTATTGTAGAGTTTTCCGTGACCTATATTTATATTCCAATCCTCCGGTATAGGTATCCAGTCACTTTCCTGTAGAAAAAAAGGTTTAGAAAGCACTATACACCCTAGATTTTTAAGCTTATTATCACTAACTGCAAGGCTGCTGTATACCGCTGCTTTCTGTTCAAGTTCCATTAAGCTTTTAACTCCATTTTTCTCTTTAAATATATCCCAAACAGTAAAGGAAGGAAGTATGTCGTATAACTCAAAAAAACCTCCTCCCACGATGTAATTATTTGGACTGTGGAGCTTAAATAAAAACATATCACCTTGATCCAAAGCTTTAAAATTAAAGTTCCCTGCTAATTTCCAAAAATTAATCTCATTAAAATCTGTGTCCTTTAGGTTTTCATACCATTCCTGCTCCGTTATTCCTATGTACATTTTCATTTATTCCACCCCCTGCTGCCGAAAAATATATTATATTCATTAATCATTAATATAGTTAAAATACATATCTATAACACGATTATACTACATTTTAAGGGTTATTTACTGAATATTTAAATAATTAAATTTAATAAAAGTTCTTTAAATATGAATTTATAGCCTTAATATAACTGCATTGCTTTTTAAAATAAAAAAAACCCGATTGATGAATTTTAGGGGGGTACCATAAAATCTCACTTAGTCGGGTTAATAACCCCTATGCAGAATTACATGAGGGTTAGTAGCAATTTATATTATAATCTCAAATAACTTAATTTTAATCTAATTAGATTAAAACATTTTATTAATTAGATATATATCTAATTACAATAATATAATAATCCCCTTTTACCCCCTTGTCAACATTCTTTTATTTATTCCCTTGCCTATTATATTTACATACTTTAAAAGCTTGATTTCGGTAACAGAGGTTACTGCACATATAGCCTTTTATGGGTATAATAAAGAAAATACTATCAAATTTTCAAAGGAGAATGGATATGGGATTTTATGAAGAATTAAGCAGAGTATATGACATAGTATTCCCCTTGAATCCTGCAGCTCAAAGCTTTATAGAGGCTTTTACTCCGAGGGGTTCCAAAGTTTTAGACTTAGCCTGTGGAAGTGGAAATTATGCCTTAGCTCTGTCAGAAAAGGGCTATGAGGTTTACGGATTAGATCTAGATAATGCAATGATTGACTCTTTAATGAAAAAAGCTCGGCATAAGAGGCTTGATATAAGGGTAAAAGCTGCGGATATGAGGGACGTCAGAAGGGTTTTTAATGATAAGTTTAATACTATTTACTGCATAGGAAATTCTATTGTCCATCTTACAGATGAAACCCATATAAAAGAGCTTCTTAAAGTTCTCCATGAAATGCTTTTAAAAGATGGCTTCCTACTCTTGCAAATAATCAACTACGATAGAATACTAAAATATAATATTAAATCACTTCCTACAATTAAGTACTCAGAAAAGGGATTATCCTTTACCAGAGAATATGCTTCCAGTGAGAATAAATCAATTATTTATTTTAACACTAAGTTATCCATAGTAGAGGATGAAATCACAAAAATTTATGAAAACAGCATTCCCCTTCTGCCTCTTCAAAGCGAGAGTTTAATAAATATGTTAGAGGATGCCGGATTTAAAGATATAAATCTTTATGGAGACTTTAAAGAAAATCCTTATATAAAGGACGAAAGTTATGCATTAGTAATAAAAGCTGCTAAATAAAGCAGCTTTTACTTTATATTAAACTCTTCTTTAAAGTTAACTATAAAGTTTTGTATGGATTCTTCATTCAGTTTATAATAAACTTTATTGTCAATCTTATCTACAGTCACCAGTCCGGTTCCATGAAGATAATTCATATGATGAGAAATAGTTGCAGTGGTCAGCCCCATTTTCTCAGCAAGCTCCTGACCATAAAGAGCCTTCTCTTTTAATAAAGTTAATATTTTAAATCTGCTTTCATCTCCTAAAGATTTCATTATACTGATTATATACTCTCTTTTGCTTTTACCTCTATATTTTCTTAAGGTATCCCTGTATCTCAGGCCAAGATTAATGTATAAATTATTGTCTTTAATCTCATAAAGAATACTTCCATATCTCATCATAATGGTACTTATATATATGTCCTGGAAATTTTTAAGTTCTTCAACAATTTTGATTTCTTTTATGAATTCTTCTCCCCTATTTTTAAGCTCATGCTTTATATAATCATTAAACTCTTCTTTTCTTTCCTTCATCTTTCTATGGAATTTCTCATGATAAGGTAAATACTGCTCCATTAGCCTACAGAAATCATCATAGTAAAGTACAGGATTATCAACCACCAAAAAAAGATTCCACTTAGCTTCCGCAGGAATTTCCAACTGCTTTATAATCTCAACGATATCATCTTTAGATGGATTTTTCTTATTTTCTGAGTTTTTCACATTATATTTGCTTTCAATATATCTTAGAATCTCATAATAAATTCCCTTTAGTATTTCTTTTTCAGTCTTTTGGGTAAAGTTGTATTTAATAGACTCTGTTTCCTTATTCTTCTTATCATATAAAGAATTTATGAACAAACGAAAGATAGTAAAACTCTCTCTGATGGTTTGATACTCTTTATAATAAAAATTCACCTTTTCCATATTCAGTGTACTTTTAACTTTAATGCTGTTTAAATATTTATGTACTTCCTCGTCCCGATCCTTTAAATCACTGGGTACAATTCCTTCTGTTTTTTCCATGTTTACTACCATATATAGGGCATCAAATATATCAATAATATCTCCTATTTCCTTTTTAAAGTAAATTTCCAATATTATTCTCTCCATTTCATTGAATTCAGCTTCCAAGATAATCCTTTACTATAACTCTATCACAGCACAGCTAAATCATAAATACTCTCCTATGGAGAAATATTAAAAAATGGATATTTATCAATCTACTTTTATACTTTAATAGGACGTTAATTTTTCACCAAACCTTTCCCAGGATATTTTATAATACCCTTTGGTTGTGAGTCCTTCTACCAATATAGTATAATAATCAGTATTATTTATAACTACCAGCTCACGTCCCTTTGAGCAATCAGGAAAAACCTTTACAATTTTACCTCTACTATCTAATAGACATAGAGATATCTTTCCTACTTCTGCTTTGCTGCAGAATTCAAAGGTAATAGTATCTCCTTCTTCAAATCTTAAAGTTCTATATTCTTTTCCTGTGTAAAAAGCGTAGGATGCTGAAATCTCATTATTTATAGAATGATTCTTCCAACCTATTTTAATATTCTTTCCTGCAACAATATTAAAGTGTATTATGAACAAACATATTGAAGCAAACATAGCTATTAATATAATAACTATCTTTCTGTTTTTAGCATTTTTAGACATAATTACTCCTCCTACACCAAAAACTCAAAATATTTACTAATTAAGCTTGTATATCCATTTTATTTTACCATAATTTAATATATAAATTAAATATAATTTAAAATGTTTTTAAATATTTATAAAAAACAGAGGCTAATTAAATCATCTTCTGGATACTTTTAATTCCAGTTTTTTTACTGTATAAGTATCCATAGATGATTTAAAGGCCTCTGTTTTTTGAAGTTTATACTATGTAATTCTTTTTATTTTGTGTATGTGACATCCTGTCTTCTCTTTCAGCACTTTTTCCAGGTCCGAATCTTTCATCCAAGCTTAAATATCCTGTAACTCTCGATATACCCTGGATCTCATCACTTCCGCAGTTTGAACATTTAGCTTCATTGCTGTGGAGGAAGTTTCCGCATCTTTTACAGTACCTTATATGGAAATTTATCCCTATATAACTTATATTTGTATGCTTGTATGCATAGTTTAAAATTCCCATTATATCCTCTTCTCCAGGCATATCATCAACTTCAACGTAGCTTATGTGCCCGGCATTGCAGAGCTTATGATAAGGAGCTTCTATATCTATTTTATCCTTTATAGATATAGGAAAGCCTACAGGTATATGGTAGGAATTAGTGTAATAATCTTTATCCGTTACTCCTTCAATCACCCCAAAAACCTTTTTATCCTGAGCTATAAATCTTCCGCTTAATCCTTCTGCCGGGGTAGCGTAAGTGCTCCAGTTAAGCCTTGTTTCTTCAGTAAGATTGTCTGTAAACTGACGGATATAGGATACTATCTTTACTCCCAGCTTTCTGGAATTATCATCTTCTCCATGATGCTTTCCGGTGAGCGCTTTAAGGGTTTCCGCAAGACCTATAAATCCTATACTCCATGTACCCTGCTTTAATATAGGTTCTATGGAATCTTCAGGGCTTAAATTCTCCGAACCCTTCATCAGCCCCTGACCGGCAACAAAAGGAAGGTCTTTAACCTTTAGATTTTTCAATACACCATATCTGTGCATTAAAGCTTCTTTAGCAAGGTTCAGTCTATTTTCTAAAAGTTTAAAAAACTTTTCTTCATTTCCTTTAGAAAGTATACCTAGTCTTGGAAGATTTATGGTTGCAGGAGCAATATTACCTCTTCCTTTAACCCCCGGTTCCCCGTTTACATTAGACATTACATAAGTCCTGCATCCCATGGTAGCAGGAAGATATCCTCTGTCATAGTAGCTCTTATTGAAATCTGCATCCAGATTCATAAAGGTTGGGTTCATCCTTTTTGCTGCTACACGGCAGGCAAGCTTGAAGAGATAGTGGTAAGGATCTCCTTCTTCTCTATTTACCCCTTCCTTAACTCTGAAGATAATATTAGGGAATATAGGCTGCTCACCCATACCTAACCCCTTTTCATACTCCTCTAGGAATATTTCGCATATTAAAGCTGAATCCTGAGAATTTGGTATTCCTAAATTGATGGAACTGAAAGGTACTTGAGAGCCTGCTCTTGAATGCATAGTATTTAAGTTGTATACTATCCCCTGCATAGCCTGTTTAATTGATTTTCTAAGCCTTTTCTCCACCAGTTCTCTAATCTGATTTTCCTCTAATCCCATGTCTAAAAATTCATTTTTTATTTCCTGTCTTGTGGGTTCAACAAAAGCTCCCATATCATTATCAAAGTCCGGATGGGATTGGCCTCCGAACATATCATTCTGAGTTGATTGAAGCAGTATACAGGACAATTCAGCTGCTGACTCTATCCTTTTAGGCTTGTTTATAGTTCCATAGCCGGTGTTAAAACCTCCCTGAAGAATTTCTCCTGTAGGTATATGTAAACAATTTGTAGTCAAATTATAACTGTCTAAATCGTGATAATAAACATCTCCAACCTCATGAGCTCTTGATAAGTGTTTAGGCATAGCAGCAAGGTTATGCCACTTATTAGACTCGCTGGCAATCCTAAGAAGCTTTGAACTAAAGTTATTTCCCACATTTGCGTTATCTCTGTCCGTTTCTACACCAATAAGCTCTATAGCCTTCATCAGGTCAGACTTTATCTCCCTTACTCTTGTTCTTTCCTTCCTGTAGCTGTCATAAGCATGAGCCACATCCTTATAATCATTTTCTCTAAGTGCTTCTTCTACATAGTTTTGAATCTCTTCTACTGTAATATTTTCTTTATCGTCTTTTTCAATCTGTCTAATAACTTTTTGGGTTATATCTACCGCTTCACTTTCCTTAAAGCTATTTCCTATTTCCTCCCCTGCTTTTTTAATGGCATCAGTGATTTTAGTAGAATTAAACTTTACCTTTCTCCCATCCCTTTTTACAACATGTAGCACTTCGTCAACCTCCCTATCACTATATATTGTGTCCGGTTAATTATAACTCACAATCTTTTCTTGTACAATTTTATATTTCTTATAAAAACGATACTAGTTTATTTTACGTATAACTATCTTCATTTTTTAGTGTTTTTTATATCCTTGTTAATTTTTTACTTAGAACTCACTAAAATTCAAAAGTAATTACAAAGGATTATCCTGCATATAACTTAGGTATAAAATAATTTAAATAAGGAGGAGACCATGAAGAAATTTTCAACGATTATAATGCTGCTTACAGCAATTTTATTCTGCAGCTGCAGCATATTCAATTCAAAAAAAGAGGATATAAACTCCAGGGAAAAAGAAACTTCTGAAATGGAAGGAGAAAAAGATAAAACCAGCTTTTCCCATGAAGTGCAAAGCAAAAATGTAATATCTCCCTATACAGGGAAAGAAGTCAACCTAACTGCTGATAATCTTATACCATATATGGCTGTAATTGAAAATTCTAAAGCCTCAAGACCTCAATCCGGGCTTTCAGAGGCTTCTATAGTTTTTGAAACCATGGCTGAAGGTGGAATTCCAAGGTTTGTAGCTCTATATTACGATAACAGTGCTGAAGTTATAGGACCTATAAGGAGTGCTAGACCTTATTTTGTTGATATAGCAAAGGAATACTCACTGCCTATCGCTCATTGCGGAGGAAGCGAAGAGGCTCTTGAAATGATATCCAAACAAGATGTAAAGACCTTGAATGAATTTGCCTTTGGAAACTCCTATTGGAGGGATAATACAAGAAAGGCTCCTCATAATTTATACACCTCCTCATCAAAGCTCAAAAGCTTAATTACAGAAAAAAAATATATTAAAGAACCTCACTGCTCATTGAAATTCAGCGATGATAATTTGGATAATTCCTCTCTCCCTTCTGCTAAAGAAGTTATAATTAAACCTAATAAAAACTACTCCACCTCTTATATATATAAGGAGGGTAAGTATTTTAAATCTATGGATGACACTGCTTCTGCCGATAGAGACAGTGGAAAGATCATAAGCGCTGACAACATAGTAATACAAAAAACCGATATATCCCTGCAGAAGGATGGAGTACATTTAAATATTAATCTTATAGGTGAAGGAGAAGGCTTCTTAATTACAAAGGGAAGATATAAAAAAATAAAGTGGAAAAAAACCAAAGAAACTTCAGAAACTCTATTAGAAGATAATAACGGAAATCCTCTTGTGCTCTCTAAAGGCAATACCTGGTGGCATATAATAGACAATAAGCATATGGTTGTGATTAACGGAGATTGAAGATTTAAGCACATTTGATGTATAATCGTATATGGCTTATTACTAAATCAGGAGGGGAAAACCATGAAGGAAAATAATACAAAAAAAATTGTTCTCAGTGCTTTTTTCTTAACTATCGCATTAATTGCTCAATCCCTGGGAAGAATATTCCCAAATATCAGCCAGATTTTTGTGGGTTCCGTAGTTAACGGTGTACTTATTCTTGCCGCTTATATCTGCGGTTTATATTATGCAATTATCGTATCTGCTCTTACTCCTCTTTTAGCATTTTTAACAGGACAGTTAAACCCGCTTTTAGGGCCTTTTCTGCCTTTTATAGCTATAGGAAACATTATTCTTACAGCTTTTTTCCACTATTTTAGCCGTAAGGGACAGTGGGGAATGTATATGGGAATTTTAGGCGGTTCTCTTTTAAAATTTTCATTTTTATTTTTTTCTGCTGCCAAGCTAGTCTTTTTCCTTGCCCTGCCTATACCTGCCAAGGCTGCACAAAATTTAACCGTAGCTATGGGGTCTATCCAACTGGTTACAGCGATAATAGGCGGCTCATTAGCCTTATTTATAATCAAAGCACTGAAAATCAGAAAAATTATTTAAAATAAGCATTAAAAATAGGATTTGCCTTTACAAACCCTATTTTTAATGCTTACCTTTTTTATTTTTATAATAATACATTTTTTTATCTGCCGATTTAAAAAGACTTTCTGCAGTACTCCGTGTTTCAGGGGTTATTGATATAATTCCGTAGCTGAATTCAATACCAGGGACCTCTTCCTCCCTTGAGGCAAGCTTATCCTTGAGAATCTCAAGCTTTTCTTCCGCTTTCTCTACAGGTAAATCAGAAAATATTATAACAAACTCATCACCGGACATCCTTGCACATATATCTGAAGATGCTGAAATTTCCTTTAAAGCTTCAGCAAACCTCAATAAAGCCTTGTCTCCTGTTTCATGTCCGTATGTGTCATTGATGCTTTTGAATTTATCTAAATCTATAAGTACCAGCTGAGAGTAAATTTTTTCCTTATTAGCTTTTGCTATTTCTCTATTCAAAAAATCCTTAAGTATCCTTCTATTGTATAAATCGGTAAGTTCATCATGAGAAGCTCTATATCTATATTGTTCCTGTGCTAAAAAATTTTTAAGAGACAGCTCTAATTCATTTTTAATATGCTTCATCATCTTAATATCGTCCTGATTAAAGGTTACCGAGGAATCCATAGAGTCTATATTTATTATTCCTATAAGTTCTCCCTCTATCTTTATTGGTGAACTTAAAACCGAATGTATATTATCAAGTTCTCCTGAGCTTTTAAATTCATCGTATTTTTCCTTATGAAGAAAGCCTCTATTAAAGTTAGACGGATTAGTTATGATTGCAGTATCGTCAAACTTATTGCACTTATATAAATATATTTCCTCCAGCTTCAGCACAATATTCCTAAGGTCATCAGGATAACCTCTAAAGGCTTTGAATCTGAATAGTCCGTCATCATCCCGCATTAAAATACTGCCTTTATTAACCTTTTCTATAATGCTCAACGCTGAGTCCAAAATAAGTTCAAAAGCTTCTTCCTTGCTGTCTACAGCACTCATATTTTCACCTAAATTATATATTTCTTTTTTTAATCTTTCCATTTCATCAAGTTCTTTTTTTAGGGATATTGTTCGAAAAGCAAGATAGGAACACAGGATCGTAAGAGCAATTATAAATAGAAAAGAAAAGTCATTCAAGTGCATCGCCTCCAACTTATATTATAATGTATATTAACATTTAATAAAATAGTATCAATAGTGATATGTATCACTATTGATAGAATTATCACTTGTGCTATAATTAAATTATATTTATTAAGGAGGTATAAAATATGGAGAAAATTGCATTAATTACAGACAGCGGATGTGATCTAGATAAAGAAACCTTGGAAAGATACAACATCTACCTTCTCCCCTTCAGGATAATATATAAAGATAAAGAATATCTGGATAGAGTTACTGTTGAACCTCAGGAGGTATACGACAGATTAGAAGAAGAAATTCCCTCTACCTCTCTGCCTAGTATGCAGATAATAGAAGATGTTTTAACGGAAATAGAAAACAAAGGATATACCCACGTTATAGCCTTAATGATTTCCTCTGGATTATCAGGGACCTACAACAGTATGCGCTTAATGTGTGAAAATCATCCTAAGCTTATAAGTGCTGTTTATGATACCAAAACCCTTAGCATGGGGCAGGGCGCCATGGCACTAGCCTGCGCTGATATGATAAAAGAAGGCAAAAGCTTTGACGATATCTTAGAAGCATTGCCTAGGTTAAGAAAGAAAATCCATGCTTATTTTACTATCGAAACCTTGGAGTATCTGAAAAAAGGCGGAAGAATCGGTAAAGTTACAGGAACCATAGGGGACCTGCTTAATATTAAACCTATTATTCACGTTAATGATGATGGTATATATCATAATTATTCCAAAACCAGAGGAAAAAAACAAGCATTATCAAAGCTAACAGAAATTTTAAAGGAATATTTACACAAAGTTAAATGTTCAGTTTGGCTTCTCCACGGAGGTGCTCCTGAGGAAGCAAGGAGATTTTTTGAAACACTGAAAAGGTTGGATAACATCACCCTCATGGGTATGGCTCAGATCGGTCCTGCCTTAGGAGTTCACACCGGACCTGGGTTGATAGGTCTTATTATAAAAGAGGAAGAATAGACCATGAATCAACGCTTTTTAAATGATAAAAATATAAAAGCTGAAGAAAAGAGACTTTATGAAGAATATAAGCAAAAACTTGAAGCCCTAAAAAAAGTTAAAAAAGAAAAAGAAGCAGTGGGTCAGGTTTTTACTAAAGGTCTCCTTCCAATATATGTGCTTTATATTTTAAGTTTAGGCCCTACTAATGGTAATGATATATCCCATAAAATCGGAGAAAGAACGGAAGGCATGTGGGTACCCAGCACAGGGGGAATATACCCTCTTCTTAAAAAGTTTGAGAAATTTAACTGGGTTACGGGCCAATGGGATGATCCTGAGAAAAAGTTTCAAAAGATATATTCTTTAACCAGCGAAGGAAAACAGGAGTTTGAAAACAGAAAAGCTCTTCTTCAGACTAAAATAGAAGAAGCTCTAGAGGTTTTTAAGATAATATATAAGGATCTTTATTGATATATAATGAATATTTGTGCAATTTTTGGCTAACAATAGTTGTAATTATTTCACTTAATACGGAGGTGGATTTTTACAATGAAGGGCAAGGTCACAGAAATGAATAAAACAGATGCTTTTATAACCTTTGGAGACGGTACAACTATGAATATATCTGTAAGCAGCCTTCCTCAGAATACAAGGATAGGAGACGATGTAAACATACCGTTTTCTACTCCTCCAGGAATTACAAACTCTGCTGCCAGAGACAGAATGGTAAATAATAAAATAGTAGATTTTTTCTAGCATAATGTTTTCAACTGATAGTATTCTCTTTAGTCTACATTAAATACTTTTTTTATAGAAAATCCCTATATTGATTTTAAATGATATAAATGCTAAAATGTATGTATAAAATAATAAGGTGTGCTAGGGGTGCCAGCGGCTGAGAGATGAGAAATCATTAACCCTTTTACCTGATCTGGATAGTACCAGCGTAGGGAAGCGTTATTTACTTGAATTAATAGCCATATCCCTTACTTAAGGATATGGCTTTTTTATTTTTCTGAAAACCAGCGCACCACAAGGAGGTTTATTAATATATGTTTCAAAGCTTTTCGGAAGCATTTCTAAAACTGCAGGAAATGTTTCAAGATATTCCAGGTAAACTATCAAGTATAATGGAGAGTCCAAGCACTATCATAACTTTGCTTGCTATCATAGTACTTATAGCTGTTTTGTTAAAAACCAAGAAGGTGAAATTTACCCCAAGACTTATGGCATTTATGGCCCTTACAGTAGCACTATCTACTGTTTTAGGAACTATAAGCGTATATAAAATGCCTCAGGGAGGAAGCGTCACCCTTGCAAGTATGGTGCCTATCCTCATGATTTCATTGATATACGGTCCTGAAGTTGGATTCTTAACAGGTTTCGTTTATGGATTGATTAACTTAATAACTGGTCCTTTCATCATGCACCCTATTCAGGTTCTTTTAGATTATCCTCTTCCCTTTATGCTTTTGGGAGTAGCAGGATATTTTAAAAATTCCTATGTAGGCTGTACCGTAGGAATCTTTGCAAGATTTATAAGCCATCTGTTATCCGGAGTGGTATTCTTTGCTGATTATGCAGGAGGACAGAATCCATTAATCTATTCCATTATCTACAACGGAAGCTATCTTCTTCCTGAACTTATTATAACCCTAGCAGTATTTGCACTACTTCCAATAAAAAGGTTAAAGCACATAGCAGTTTCTCCAAACTAACAGTCTATTCAAAAACCTAATAACAGTAATAAAAAACCCTGGGAAGCCTAATTATTAACAGCTTATCCAGGGTTCTTATATTAATTAAAAATAATAATTTACCATCCCAATTATCTATTATCCTCTATACTCTTACTTCTCACTTCCGGTCTCTCAAGAAATAGCCTTTTCTTTTAACTCACTCTTATATTTTTCTGCACTCTTTTCCACAGGCTTGCCTACTATTAATATAAATAATATCATCATTATTATTGAACCAGGAAGCACCAAATACACAGGAACTCCAAGACCTACCGGTATATAACCAAAGAAAATTGTGATTGCTGCCACGGATAAAGAATAATAAATCTGTGTCTTGGTATGGTCTAAATGGTCACAGGCAGCTCCCATGGAGGACAATATTGTGGTATCAGATATTGGTGAGCAATGATCTCCAAATATTGCCCCTGTCAGTACCGCTCCTGCAGCCATTATTATATAGTTCATATCCGGTGATATGGCATGAGCAAGAGGTATTGTTAAGGGCATAAGTATTCCCATAGTGCCATAGGAGGTTCCTGTGGCAAAAGAAATAATAGATGCTAAAACAAATATTAATGTAGGTAGCAAAAATGGAGGAAGTACAAACTTTAAAATAGATACTAAGTAGCTTGCTGTACCAAGATCCTTTATAACTCCGCTTAAAGACCATGCAAGTATAAGTATAACTCCCGTTATCACTAAGGATTTCATCCCAGATATCCATGTATCTATAGCTTCGCTTAAGGTAAGTATTTTTTTGCTTACTGCCATTATTATAGCAACTATACTTGCAAGAAGAGCAGCCTGAAATAGTACTACTGAAGCATCCGAATTGCTAAAGGCCTGCTGAATTCCTCTCAAAGAATAAGGTGAAGCGGCGAAAGCTGCTTTTAAAATCTGGTCTTCTCCCGCCATTATAGCCTTGTATCCATTATAATAAAAGCCGGCAAAGGCACCTAAAATAAGCACGCCTATGGGAATTATTGCATTCCATACAGAAAGTTTAATACCCTCCTTTGCTTCAACATTTGTAGCCTCTTCGGATACCATAGGCTTAGCGCCATCTCTTAAAAGTTTTCCTGTAACCCTTGCCCTTACTTCAGCTTTATGCATAGGTCCGAATTCTCTAAGTAGTATAGCAGTTACAGGTATAAAAATAAGGATGAGTATGTTATAAAATCTGTAGGGAATAGTTTGAATAAATAGTCCAAAAGCATCAACTTCTTGTCCAAGGCTTGATGAAAAGGCATCCTTTATAAGACTGAGCTCATATCCTATCCATGTTGAAATTATAGCTATCCCTGCAACAGGTGCTGCGGTAGCATCTATTATAAAGGAAAGCTTTTCTCTTGAAATCTTCATCTTATCAGTAACCGGTCGCATTATGGGTCCAACTATAAGAGAGTTAGCATAGTCATCAAAAAATACCAAAAGCCCTAAAATCCAGGTAACAATTTGAGCGCTTACCGGTGTTTTAGCTTTTTTTGCAAGAGATTCAGCAATTGCTTTTGCTCCTCCCATCTTTGTAACCAGAGCTATTATCCCTCCAATGCTCATGCACTGAAGTATTATACCGGCATTCCACGGATCGGACAAAGCACTTAGAACCCTTTGAGTAAAATCCAAAAAGGATTGAAAAATAGCCATAAATAAATTCTGCCCTTGAATTTGGATAAGGAAGGAACCGCTGAGAACTCCTATAAATAAAGATATGACAACATTTTTTGTTATAAAGGCAAGAATAATAGCTACCAGTGGAGGAATCAAGGTAAGAATACCTAATCTGCCTGCATTAACCTCGGCAGTATCCGCAGCTGCAGCAGCATAAGCTGCTACCTGAAATAAAAACAGCATTAATACAACTAGTGATGGAATAAGTAATTTGTGTCTTTTCATTTTTTCTCCCCCTTGTCTTTGTGAATATCCAAGAGGCGTCAAGGTGAAAAGGCTGAATAAAACAAAAAAACTCTGGTAGCTTAATCCAGAGTCTGCATTTTCACACATATTCCAGGATAGCTCTCCACAAATGTATATATTTGTGACAGTTACTATACATATTCTGTACAGAACCAGCATCATAGTAAGAAAGCATTTACTGTGACACTCCGACGAAATTTCCCTTTTTCTCCGCTTCATTGTGCTTACCTCTGCGAAGATACTTATAAAATCCGCACCTCTACCTCATAGCATTATATTCACGTATGCTATTCATTATAAATACATTACCAAAGATTGTCAATAACCAAAGATATAAATTTAATTGAATTATTTGTTACAGCATCCATCATAAAGTAGAGCGTCTATTCTTCCACTTAACACATCATAAATCTCTCCGCACTTCTTGTTTATGCTGTATACAAGTTTAATGGTATCCTCCAACCTGGACTCTTTTCTGAATACTATACATGAACTGGTAAGTATGTTAACTGAGGATGCTAGATCAATAGATACTATAGACAGCTGATTCAATATACTGAGCAGCGGCAATATGCAGTTTGTATAATACTCTCTTTCACAAAAGTCTAAATTTATCCTGCACAGCTCAGTTTTTATAGAATTTAAAGTTCTTAATAATATGTCGCTCTTCGATAGGGCATCATTTATCTCATCTAAGGTATTTTCCTGTACAACAGTACCAGAACCGGAGGTGCTTTCTGCAGCTCCGGTACTACCGCTTTCCGCTTCTGTACTCTTACTACTGCTGCTGGAATGCACTCCAACCTTAACGATATTATCTAAAAGCTCTTTAATGAGCTCAAGGTTTTCACCTGCTGACTTTATTATTTGATGAATATTAGGAATGTTATTGATGTTACTTATATCATTGATGTTATTTCCCTTTGGAATAGTATTATTTATTTCAGCCCTACTTTTATCTTCTTCTCCCAAACCTTCACTAACCTCCTCCAAATATCCCTGACAAATAAAGTAAGCGCCCCAGGGGTAGTTCCATATAATGGAACTACCCCTGGGGCGCTTACTTTATATGGTAACAATATATTATATCGCCGTAAAAGAAGATATATGACTTTTGAAGAGGGATAGGAATAATTAACAAAGCAGCTGATGGGTATAAAAAAACAAAAACTGCTGACTATTAATAACTATTAATAGTCAGCAGTTTTATCTTAACCAGTAAATATCCTACTAAATAAAATAATATATTTTGAAATATGATTAATTGTAGATGTATATATTATTTGCCAAAGATATTATTCAACAGAAATGGCATTTACAGGACAGCTGCTTTCAGCTTCCTTTGCAGAATCTTCACTTCCTGATGGAACTTCATCCACAATTACACCTGCTTTGCCATCATCTTGCATGTCAAAAACTTCAGGGGAAATAGCAGGACAAAGTCCACAGCCTATACATGTATCCTTATCTACAATTGCTTTCATACAAGGACCTCCTTTCGCTTTATAACATATTTATTATAACTCTATGGCATATTTTTATTCAGTATTATCTTAAAATGCTGGATGCCAAAGTATCATAATCTGGATTAAGGGCCGCATAGCTTTCAGTTCTTCCTTCTTCAAGTGCTTCAGCTAGATCAAGATTTATTGGAAGCTCTGCCAAAAGCGGTATATCAAGATATGCAGCATGCTCCGCTGCAGATTTCTTGCTGAAAACTCTCATCTTTTCTCCACAACTGCCGCACTGGATATATGACATATTTTCTACTACGCCTTTTATTGGAATTGATAGTTTTTCAGCCATGGTTACCACTTTTTTAACTATCATAGATACCATGTCCTGAGGAGTTGAAACTATCACTACACTATTTATAGGAAAATTCTGCATTACTGTCAATGCTGTATCTCCTGTACCAGGAGGCATATCTACTAAAAGATAATCTATTTCTCCCCAGACAGTATCTGTATACATCTGGTTCAATACGCCGTTTATTACAGGTCCTCTCCAAATTACAGGCTGATCCTCCACCTGAGTAAGTAGATTCATGGAAATAACCTTTATTCCAAGCTCAGAAACTACAGGTTCAAACTTAAATTGAGTTCCTTTTTCGTCTAAAGGTATCATATCAGCTCTTTCATAGTTTATACCGAAAAACCTAGGCATAGAAGGCCCGGTGATATCAGCGTCTAACACCCCTACTTTGTAACCTGCTTTGCTTAGTTTAGAAGCAATTATTCCGGTAACCGTGGATTTCCCTACTCCGCCTTTACCGCTTATCACTCCTATTATATTTTTAATGGTGCCATATTTAGGCAGCATCTTACCACATTTGTCCTTGTTTTGTATAGAACATTTTGAACTGGAAGGACATGTTGAACAATTTCCCATTCTATCACCTCTAGATTTACCATTTTTCAGGTCTGGACTCGAATATCTGTATGTTCCATTCTCTATTTTCATGCTTTCCAAGAACATAATATTTAAGTTCAGTACCTTCGCTTTTATCATACAATGTTATTATACTCTTATAAATTGAAGTTTTATAGCCCTGTGTTTTTACAGAAATTAAAATATCAAATTCTTCCTTATTATCTCCGGCAAGAACTGCACCCTTCATAGCATTGTTCAGATTATATTTAAAATCTTCTAGTTCCAGGGATAGTATATACTTTGCACTTTCTACATCATCTTTAAGGTTAACGCCAACACTTTTTGTTCCTGAGGGATTAAAGCTTTTTCCATACAGATTTATAAATTTTAAAATAGAACCGTAGTATATATCATCAAAATCTCTGGGCTTTCTTAAGGTATACATATTTCTTATAATATCATTGTCCAGCCTCTTATTAACCCTATAAGATTTTTCCTCATTATAGAAGTTTCCTACGTCCTTAGTGTTAAGGCCGGCAACATAATTGAATTTGTGAATTTTATCTGAGGACTCTTGGAATTCAAAGATGTAATCTGGATCTAAAGGTACATTTGACTCCACTTCCTTGCCTGTAGATAAAAGTCCATATAAATCCCTTATGGTGCTTTTATCCGTAACCACAAACCTAAAGCCGCTGTCCCTGGTGCTTTGTATTACTATTTTTTCTACTTTTCCCTGCTTTATATACTCAAAATCGTTGTTTTTCAGTTTTAACCATACCCTTGCTTTATCTATGGTGTCACAGCCGCTAAGTATAAGGGCCACAAGCATAATGGATAACAAAAATAGTTTATTTTTCTTCAACGCTTAATTCGCTCCCTTTATTTCTGGTAATATAAAATACTATTATTCCTAATAATAATGTAAATATGGCAATAAATTGAGATGTTGAGAAGACACCTACGCTTCCTCTAGGATCATTCCTTATTATTTCTATCAAAAATCTTCCTATACTGTAAATGATTAAGTATAGCGAAAAGGTTCTTCCTTTTCTTTCCTTCTTATTATCATACCATAAAAGAAAAAAAGCCAAAAGAAAATTAAAAACAGAAGAATATATCTGGGTGGGGTGAAGATGTATCCCCGCTGGAGCAAAGCCTCCTGCCGGAAATTCACAACTTAAAGGTGAATTTGTAGGCGCCCCATAGCAGCAGCCTGCAAAAAAGCATCCAATCCTGCCGAATCCCTGCCCTATAGCTACACTGGGTACAGCAAGGTCAAGGATTTTATATATATTCCAATGTTTTGTTCTGCAGTATAAATAAACTGCAATTCCACCGCCCATAATAGCTCCGTATATTACAAAACCTTCACCAAAATTTTTAATAATCATTGAAGGATTCTGAAGCACTGCTTTGTAATCTGTAATTATATAAAGCAGCTTTCCTCCTAATATTCCGCCTGCAACAGCTAATAAAGCCATATTCAAAATATTATCCTCATTATAGCCTCTTTTCTTAGCCCTATAGTTTAACAATAATATTCCTGAGATTATTCCTAAAGCTATCATTAATCCATATCCGTATACTTCAATGCCAAAAATCCTAAATAATACTGGTCTCATAATATACTCCGCCTCACCTTAATTTTTAGAGTTTGTCTTCTGAAGTTTGTCAGGTGCCTGGCACCTGACAAACTTCAGAAGACAAAATGAATCTGACAAAAAAAAGAAGCTTAAGCCTCTTTTATTTAATCTGTTTATTTTAATCAGTCATATTAAATTATAATACTTAAAAAATCATTAAGCAACCTTACGAAGTATGCAGTTTTTGAAGAAATTCTGATTTATTTTATCCCGAAACTTTCTACCACTGCGTTAAAAGCTACAACCATATTTTCTTTGTATTTATCTTTTACCACATAAAAAGCAAACTTAACTGTATAGTCTTCATACTTCATATAATATTCCTGAGCTGTGTATTCTTCCGACTTTTGAGATTTGAAATCATATTGAACCTTTAATACATCCCGTTTATTCATGGTTATCCTGTAGGCTGTATAATCTTTTACAGCATAAATAGACTGCAGGAGCTTCTTGTCCTTTTCCACAGCTTTATTTACATCTTCATTTCCTTCAAAAACCGATATATATCCATTTATAACGCTGTCAGGAGACTTATATTCAGTATGGTATAAAATAGTATCATCAGGATATTTTCTGTCCTTAACTTCCCAATTTTCCGGAAGTTTATAGTTAATTTTTCCCTCTATTCCTTTAATGACCTTCATAACACTCATATCTGTGTTTATAAGAGCAGCTTCTTTAAACCTGATTTCGAAGATTTTTTGAGAAGAAAATAAGACTATCATAAGACCTATTAATATAAGAGTTACTCCTAACTGCTTTCTGTTTACTTTTAACTTCATCCACAGCACCCCTTTTTAAAGTAAGTAAATATTATAATAAATAGTAGTGCAGTCATTTTACTCTACCGCACTACTATATTTATTATTTCATAGGCACAACAATGACAGAATTCTTAAAGTCATAAAACATAAGCCAGAATCCCATACCATCTTTCATGTCCTTATCTGGAACCCAGGTAACAAAGCCTGACTTTCCTCCATAAGGCTGTTCTGATTTATCCTTCTTTCCAGGTATTCCATATACCAGATATTTCATCTTTCCAGAAGGATCACACTTGTACCCTAATGTAAAATATCCATACTTTTTAATATAGGGATAGTAATTCATCATTGGATAGTAAACTATGGTATATTTATTATAATTTGAGATATTGCACAAGGTATCAAAATTATCAACATTTATCTTATACCACTTACAGTATTTAATCTCCCTGAAGGCCTCCTTAATTGGTTCAAAGCCTTCTGCCACGGACTCGAAAAATTCACCTACACTTCCTCTTAGTATAAACTGACTTTCCTTTTCTTCCTCCTTTTCAGCATATGGATTAACTTTATCGTCAAATACAATCTTACTTTCTTCTATAATTTTTTCATATTTTTCAAATTCATTTGCTTCCATAAAGCTTCTTGCTTCATTAATCTTCTTATCCTCATTAACTTCCCGTTTCTCTGAAACCAGGTTATAGCTGCTTAAATATTCATCTACCAAGGAAGATCCGTGAACATTTTCATCACGTTCTCCAATTCTTTCAGATTCACAAGGCTCAGTATTTTCTTCTTTGGAAGCATCTATAATTTTTTCAGCTTCATTATTATTCTTATCCTGTCTCATTGCAGGCTTATTTTCAGAAACTTCTTCTGGAGCATCTATGGGTTCTTCTTCACTTTGAACAGGAGATGAGGTCTCTTCCTCTTCTGCTTCTTTCCCATGGAGGAAGGATTGCTCTTCCTTATTTTCTTTCCTTGCATCAAAGGTGGAGGTTTGATACTCAGCTTCCTTTTCTTCAGGAGAGGAAGATTTTTCTTTATCTTCTTCATTTATCTCAGGAGAGGTTGAGGTTTCTTGCACCTCCGCTTTTTCATCAGGAAGGGATACAGGCTCTTCCTGAGCTTCAGTTACCTCCTGCTTTGAAGGTTCTGATCTCACTTGATCCTCTATTATATTTTCAACTTCCGGAATCCCTGTAAGTTCATCGGTCCTCTGCAGCTCCTCCATAGACTCTGATATAGGAGCTTCTTCTTTTAAGTTTTTCCCAGTGCCTGCAGGAGCTTCCGGAGCAGTTTCTTTAGGAAGCTGTAAATTGAGTATATTAAACTTCTTCCAATCCTCTGGTATTTTTTCTCCGGACATAAATCCGTACATTACAACTGTTACATTGCTTCCAGATAGCTTCACTATAGCTGCTCCGGATATCTTTTCCACCCCTATAGTGGTATTGGCTATATCATTCATATTATATTCACTGCTAATTTCCGCTCTGCCCTGCTCATTTATGTTCATTGCGCCCAGATCAATAATCTGCTTAACACCCTTCTTGCTGCATATAAGGAACATATGATAATTATTATCCTTCTTTAAATTTTGAGCATAAAAGGTTATTTTACACTTATCTCCCTTACCTTCAACTTTTGCATAGGCGGATAGAGGCTTGTCAGAGGATACTGAATATCCTTTTTCGTCTTCTTGTAATATCAAAAAGTTTCTATACAACTTACTATGTGCCAAGTTATAGTCCCTCCACATATATTTATTCTTTATAGTATATGAATCAGTAAAATAAAAAAGACTAATTTTTCCCAGGCACAAATAAATGGATAAATAAATTATTTAATTAAAATTCAAGCTTCATAACCTCCAATAAATTTTTAACCTTGGCATAAGCTAAAGCTTCATTTTCTTTTGTAGGCTCTATAAGATCAGGTATTAAAACGCATCTTATCCCCGCTCTGCTTGCAGCCAGCAATCCATTTATAGAATCTTCTAAGATAATAGACTCCTCCGGTGCTGCATTTGCTTTTTTGCAGGCTTTCAAAAAAATTTCAGGCTCCGGCTTTCCCTTTTCCACCTCATCACCACATATCATGTCATCAAATCTGTCAAGTATTCCGGCGCTGGCAAGGAGTTTTTCCGCACGGTTTCTTGAAGTGGAGGTAGCTACTACCTTTGCTATTCCTTTTTCATCTATAAAATCTAAAAGATCTATAAGACCCTCCTTTAAAGGGACTCCCTCCCTGTCTAAGGCTTCTTCGAATAATTTTCTGGTATGGGTTCTAACCTCTTCCCAAGGAAAATCTTGCCCTAAATGCCCTTTCATAATAACCAGAGAATCCTTTTCATTACATCCTATGGTTTCAATTAAATATTCCTTTTTTACTTCATATCCCTTTTCCTTTGCAGCTCTAAGACTGGCATCTATGGCTAGCCTTTCTGTATCCAGCATAAGACCGTCCATATCAAATATCACCAACTTCACATTATTCATGTGTATCCCTCCTAAGTTATATAAAAATTAGAATTATTAATGATTAATTTAAAGCATAAAAAAACCGTACAGAAATAATCCGCACAGCCTTTTTTCTATATCATTCCTGTATAGTTGTATTTAAAACTCTTTAAAGAGCTTTATCCTAAAGCATATATTATAAACACATATAAATTTATTTTTGTACCAATTTATATATGCTGTTAGCCAGTGCAGCAAATTCCTCTATAGAAAGGGTTTCTCCCCTTCGTCTGGAGTCTATATCACTTTCTTCAAAAGCTTTATCCAAAGTTTCCTTAGGAAGCTTTAAAGCTTTTAGCGCATTAGATAGTGTTTTTCTCCTCATGTTAAAGGACTCCCTTATTACTCTAAAAAACAGCTTTTCATCCTCCACCTGAACTCTTGGTTCAGGAAGCTTATCCAACCTTATTACTATGGAATCCACCTTTGGTCTTGGAATAAAGCAGTTAGGAGATACCTTTCTTATTATCTCAGTACTGCAGTGATACTGAACAAGCAAAGTCAGCGCACCATATTCCTTAGTCCTTGGTTCAGCATTAATCCTTTCAGCCACTTCTTTTTGTATCATTATAGTAAGAGATTTAAAATTGTATCCTTTATTAAGAAGTCCGGTGATTATAGGGGTAGTGACATAATATGGAAGGTTTGCCACCAGCTTAACACTTTCTCCATCTTCAATTATATCATTAAAATCCACCTTAAGGGCATCTTTATGAATAAGGGTGAACTTTTCATTGTCTCCCAGTTCCTTTGTGAGTATGGATATAAGATCAGAGTCAAGCTCTATGGCAGTAACTTTTTTTGCCCTTTTTAAGAGCTCCCTGGTTAAAGTACCTACTCCCGGTCCTATTTCTATAACATGGTCCTCAGCAGAAACCTCCGCGCCTGCTACTATATCTCTAAGCACCGAGTCCTCTACAAGGAAATTCTGTCCTAAACTCTTACTGAATTTAAAATTATACTTTTTTACTAAATCTAATGTGGTTATATCCATAGCTACTCACCCTTCTCTTTTTCCTCTAGTTTTTTTAACGCCGCTTTAAATTCTTCCTTTGGTATTCCATAATTATTTAATCTGGAGAGAAACTGTCTTGAATTGCAGCATCCTATCCCCAGTTCTCTACCTATAAAGTCTCTTCTTTCCTTGGCATTATTATCCCCGGATAGCCCAAAATAAATCAGATCCTGCAGGGTAAATAACTCCTGTTTTTCTTCTACTGTAATCTTTGCATTATTCAAAGCTCTCAATATAGCTTCAGGAGAGGCATTTTCTACACCTATATCCCCATCTTTAATACCTTCCTTCTGAGATATGTAAGCATGCTTGATTCCAGAAACCCTTTTAGAAATTATCCTTCTGATTTTTTCCCCGGCAAAATCAGGATCCGTAAGTATGATAACCCCTTTTCTTCTTTGAGCTTCCTTAATTCTCTCTATAACCTTAGCATTTATTCCAAAGCCTCCTACAGCTATGCACTCAGCTTCTACCGCTCTTTTTACCGCAGTTACATCATCTCTGCCTTCTACCACAATGACTTCTTTGATCAACAAAATTACTCCCTTTCCCACAGAAATAAGTCTTTATATACTTTAATCTTTTTATAAAGTATTTGTCAATATTTTCGATAAAATACAATAGAGGCAGCTTATTCTGCTGCCTCTATCTCATAATAGTTATTTACCAAGAATATGAACATTTACTGTTCTTACTCCCCAGGAGTAAACCTGGCTGGCGTTGCTTAGGAATACATCGATCCTGTTTCCTTTAATAGCTCCGCCTGTATCCTGAGCGATGGCGTATCCATAACCTTCTACAAAAACTTTTGTACCAAGAGGAATAACTCTTGGATCTACGGCTATGGTGCTCCATCCTGAGGGTACCCTAACAGGTACTGTACCTGTAGCTGTTACTGTGCCGCCGTCATCTCCTGCCCAATATGCTGTAGCTTTAACTGTAATAACCTTCTTGCCTAAAGAGGTGTTACTTATATTAACATTGCTTGGAACTCCTCCTCTAGACGCAACTACAGCAACCATTGCACCTTCTGATACCACCTTATTCACAGGGGTTTTAATGGTCTTTTCTTCTACCATATCTCTACTTACTTCCCTGCCATTTTCATAAACCACCTTTGTGGTTATTTCTTTTTCACCAGGAACACCTTCCTGAAGAACTTTGCTCTTTCCTTTTTCAAGTTCATTATCCTTTTTTACCTCGGTGGTGTAGTCAATTGCTGCAATGGTCTTAATGAATTCAGTATTGACTCTAGTAATAACTACGTTCATGCCTTCTTCCGGTTTGGTTGAAAGCGTAGGTTGGACTCTATCTTCTTCTTTTAAAGATATACCTTCCTTTTCCAGTGATTCTTTCAGACTGTCCTCATTGGTTAGAATTTTCAGGTTCTTTCCATCTACCTCCACAGATATATTCACAGCTCTCTCAATAACAACCTCGTTGATATCTCGTATAAGAGCATCTATACCCGGGTGTACTTTGTCTAGCGGACCTAAAATTATACCGTTATCCTGTAACGCCCCTGCAACAGTCCTTTTATATGTTACTATGGTTTTCTCTTCTCCGTCTATGTTTACTGCTATAGTCTTTCTCATGTTGAAGACAAATAGTACTAATGATGCTGCGATTAATGTTATAATAAATGTTGCCTTAGGACCGTTGGAAAAATGTTTATTGAAATATTTTTTCAATTTTTCCATTGAATTACCTCCCTCTGGCAAGAGTGACCATTGAATTATATCGTAAATTAGACAATCGTGTCAAATTTTCACCCTTGCTATTGAATTAGACTGTAGTAAATGCAGCTATGTGCATAAGAAAATGTCTATAAATATAAATGATAGCAGTGTACAGTCTTTATTATTTTTTGGGGGGATTACCAGATAAAAAGTCCCAGCTTACTAATATATAATTATATTAGTAAAGTAAGGTAAATATACCTAGTACAATAATATTGTTACCACTTTTTAATTAATTTATACCATAACTGTAAATATATGTTATATAATACAATATAATTATATATTTAGCAACCTTTTTGTATTTTCAATAGTAATACCGCTGATTTCCTCAGGAGTTCTCCCTTTAATGTCAGCAATTTTCTCTATTATATGCAGGATAAAATCCGATTGATTTCTTTTCCCTCTATAAGGAACTGGAGCCATGTAAGGAGCATCGGTCTCTACTAATATTCTGTCAATAGGTACCGCCTCCGCTGCCTCTATTACCTTACGTGCATTTTTAAAGGTTACTACTCCTGTAAATCCTATATAATATCCAAGTTTAACACATTCCATTGCAAATTCAGCACTGCCTGAAAAGCAGTGAAGAACGCCTTTTACCTTGGGGAATTCTTTTATTATCTCTAAAGTATCTCCATGAGCATCTCTGTCATGTATAACCACCGGAAGATCCAGCTCTTCTGCAAGCTTCATCTGAGCTTTGAAGGCATCTTTCTGAACCTCCTTTGGAGGATTCTCTTCCCAGTAGTAATCAAGACCTATTTCTCCTATAGCCTTGACCTTAAAATTTTCAGCCATATTTCTTATTTCTTTCAGGGATTCTTCATTTAATTCATAAGCTTCCTCCGGGTGGATACCTACAGCAGCATATACAAAGTCATATTTTTCTGCTAACTTATAAGAATCTCTTGTTCCCTGAAGTGTAGATCCGCAATTTAAAATTCCAACTATGCCTTTACTTTTTAAATAAGGCAGAAGGGAATCTCTATCCTCCTGAAAGGACTCATCATCATAATGTGCATGAGAGTCAAAAATAAGCAGATTATTTTCTTCCATTAAATCACCTCACAGAGTCTTTCCCTAAATATGATAATTCATATTATACCACATAGGTTTTCTTTGGAAACCCGTATATGTGAACACTTTTTGAAATTATTGTTTATTTTTCTTAAAGTTATGAATAATATATGGTTCTTGAGGTAGAATATAGTTTGTAAGAAATATTTACAGTAATATGGAGGTATTCAAATGTTAGGTAAAGTTAAATGGTTCAATGCCCAAAAAGGTTATGGGTTTATCACTACTGAAGAGGGCAAGGACATCTTCGTTCACTATTCAGGAATAGATGGAGATGGTTTTAAATCTCTTAATGAAGGAGATTCTGTTAAATTCGATGTAACTGAAGGCTCTAAAGGAGAGCAGGCTATAAATGTAACTAAAGCTGAATAAGCTTTGATTATAAAGTAGTTTTTGCATAGAATTTTAAAGGGATATGGCAAATCATATATATGATTTGTCACATCCCTTTTTTATATGTTATTAATAAATTAATATTAAAAGTAAGCTTTAAATGATTTTTGTATATCCCTTCTTATAAGTTATTAATATATATTAGCTAAAATCGGTGATAAAATCCCCAGTATTCCTCCTAAAAGAGCTCCCAGCCAGGTGATGGCATTAAGCTCCTTATGAGCAATATCTAATATTATTTTTTCTGCATAATCTACCTGGAAGGAATTTATCTGATCCTCTACAATGGCAGGTATGTCAATGACCTTTATTATTGAAGGCGCTTCCTTTTCAATAAATCTATTTACTCCATTACATATGATATCAAAGCTATAAGCTTCTATTTTCTCCTGCTCCTTCTGAAATAATGATTTTATTTCAACCATTTCTAAATTCTTTATGGTTTCCTCCACGATATATCCTGCAGCTTTATCTATCTCCTCAGAGTACAGAAGCTCTTTAATGCTGCTTTTAATATAAGCATTTATATCTTCAATCCAGCTTTCTGAAAAACTTTTAATTAAATCCCCCAAGCTTCCTTTTTCCTTTATGTCTTCTTTAATCCGGTTTAATCCCTGATGTATAACCTCACCGCTTAAAGCTTTATCCCTAATGGTATCATATAATAGAGAGTATATATCTTCCATAGTATCTTCAGGTATTTCTTTAAATATATCCTCTATATCTTTATCTGCCGCTCTATCCATAAAGCTTATTATTGCAGAGGAGATATTTTCCGCTCCTTCTTCCTTATGAAGGTAATCCTCTATAAACCCTGTAAGCTTTCCTAAAATCATATCTACGCTTATAAACTTTGCAATTAATGGATTAAAATTGCTTTCTATAGAGTCTTCTAAAAACATGCTTAACTGCCTCTGCATATCAGGCTGTTTAAGCATTATGCTGATTTCTGATGCTATGCTGTACCGTGAGTTATATATGTAGGAATTCATTCCCTGCCAAAGCTCCTTGGGAATTAAATCCTTCAGACTTTTTTTACTTTTAGATAAATCCTTCCCTTTTTCTTTTATCATATTTAAAATAAAATGTTGAAAACCCTCACCATCTTTCAAATCTTCTATGTTGTTTTCAAGCTTTTCTAAAGCTCCTGTTTTCTCAATATACAGTATTAATTCTCCACTGCTTTTACTCAGCATACCCTTCAGCTTTCTATGTATTGCTTCTTCAGCAAGCTCTACTGTTTTTTCGCTTCTAAGCTTTGATATTATATAATTCTTAAAATGAATGATTAATGCAGTTTTTAATTCATTATAAGAATCCTTAAGAAGTTTAGAAAGTACATCTTTTATCTTCTCACTATCCTGTGAAAGCAGCTGTATCTTTTCATGAACCCAAATCCTTATATGCTGCTTCATAGTATCGCCAGATAAAGCATTGGTTATGGTTTCTTCAGTGAGTAGATGTTCCCCTACAGCATCTCCTACGCTTTTTGCTATCCTTCTCTGTTCCTTTGGTATAAGCCCTGGAGTAAAGGGAATCTTCATGCCCATCACCCTCTTTTCATTGTAAGGCTTAAAAAGCATCTTTATAGCCAGCCAGTTGGTTATATATCCTATCACCGCTCCCACAGCAGCTCCTATTATATACTTCAATTTTCTCATCCTTTCCCTTAATAAAACACTGTATTCTCATTTAACCATTATAGATATTTGTACTGTTCAGTTCAATGATTATATTGTATATTATTGTTATATGAATACAATTTATTACAAAATATATAATCCCTTCAAAGAGGTGTGAAGATTTGAAAAATCATAATATTGATATATATATAAATATAATGCAGGGTTCAAAGCTGTTCAAGGCCTTTTGCAGAGAGAGCCTTGAAGCACTTTTAAAAAGCAGCTTTGTTAAAATTTCATACTATGAATCCGAGGATGTGATTTACTCTGAAGGAGATAAGTGCACAAATCTCAGTCTAGTACTTCAAGGTGAAGTGGAAATACAAAAGCTGGAGCCTTCAGGGAAAGTTTTGACGGTTTCTAATCTTAATGAAGGAGAAGTCTTTGGTGAAAATCTTCTCTTTGGAGATAAGAACTTTTATCCTATGGATGTTATAAGCAAAAAAAACAGTACAGTACTTCATATAACTAAAGCTTATGTAGAAAGACTGTGCAGGGAAAATGCCGACTTTTTAAACACTATTTTACGGATCCTTTCCAATAAGGCTGTGGCATTAAGCTCTAAACTGAAGCAGATAGGACTTAAAAGCTTAAGGCAGAAAATATGCGACTATTTATATACAAATTATAAAGATACAGGCTCCAATAACATAAGGCTGAATATGTCTAAGAAGGATTGGGCAGAAAAGCTGGGAGTTGAGCGTCCATCCTTATCCCGAGAATTAATAAAGATGAAGGAAGAAGGCATCATCGAATATGACAAAGAAAACATCCGCATACTGGATGCAGATGCCTTAGAGGACGCTTTAAACTCTTAAGCCTTCTTTAATCCCAAATACATTATAACTGCAGGTAAAAGCGAATAAAAAACTCCGTATTTTAAAGAAAAAGCTTCCTTTAGAAAACAAAGAATGCTTACTGCCGGAACATTAAATAGCAGGAATATATTAAATGAAAGCTTTGATAAAGCAGGATTTACACTTTCAAGATTAAAGGTTAATAATACAAGTATTAGATTCAGTACCGCCATAAGATAAAGGGCAGTTATACCCCTAGAGCAGTTAATGCTTTTTTTTAGATTTATTCCTAAAAGATAATAGGATATTAAAGCTCCAAGAAAAATTAAAATAGCAGTAAAAAAATAGAACAATTTAATGAATTTAGAGCCGCTTGGAATAAAGACTGAAATAAATACCGCAGGAGTAACCGCAAGGGAACTTATTAAAAGTGCTGCTATACTTATGGCAAAGCTTCCCAACAAACACCTTAATATAGTTTTACTCATGAAATCACCTTCCTGTAAATGAATTTTACATAACTAGCGGTAATTTATCTTTTACAAAATAATGTTAATATATTCATAAAAAAAACATGCCTATATTTTATATAAGCATGTTTTTGCAATTTATTATCTTACCTGACTTCCTGAAGGGAGATTTCCCGGATCCACCGCATAAAGCACTGAATCATCATCTGTAGCAGCAGCTAAGATCATTCCCTGAGATAGTTCTCCTCTAAGCTTTACAGGCTTTAGATTGGCAACTAAAATCACATTTTTCCCTACTAATTCTTCCGGCTTATAATACTGAGCTATTCCGGAAACTACCTGTCTTTCTTCTCCACCTAAGTCAACCTTGAGTTTTAAAAGCTTTTTGGCTCCTTTAACAGGCTCACAGCTTAGAACTTTTACCACCCTTAAATCGATTTTGTCAAAATCATCTATGGTTATTTCTTCTTTAATAGGCTCCATTGACGCTTTTTCCTCCTCTTTACCCGCTGAGCTGAGCTCTTCAAGCTCCTTAATCTTTGCATTTACATCTATCCTTGGGAAAAGGGTATCACCTCTTTTAACCTTCTTTCCTGCTGAGGTTCCATCAAATGCAGCCAAGCTATCCCAGGAGATTAGCTCGCTGTTAATCTGGTTATTAATTTTTTCGCTGGTTTCAGGAAGGAAAGCAGAAAGAAGCACTGAAGCAAACCTTAAAGATTCTATGAGGTTATACAATACCGTTCCCAATCTTTCCTTGTTGCTTTCATCCTTAGCAAGTATCCATGGTGTAGTTTCATCTATATATTTATTAGCTCTTCCCACCAGTTCCCAGATTGCATCTAATGCCTCAGGCAGCTTAAGCTTATCTACAGCCTTCTCCACTTTTACAGGGGTTATAAGAGCCAGATTTATAAGCTCGTCATCTATGGCTTCCTTTGCAGTAGGAGCAGGAACTACCCCTTCAAAATACTTCTCAACCATAGTTACGGTTCTGGATAAGAGATTCCCCAAATCATTTGCTAAATCAGAATTGATTTTCTTTATAAATAATTCATTGGTAAATAGCCCATCAGAACCGAAAGGAATCTCTCTTAAAAGATAGTACCTTACCGCGTCTACACCAAAATGCTCTACCAGTGTAACAGGATCTACCACATTGCCTTTGGATTTAGACATCTTACCTCCGTCCACTAATAACCATCCATGTCCGAATACCTGCTTTGGAAGAGGTATGTCTAAAGCCATAAGCATAATTGGCCAATATATAGTATGGAATCTTAATATGTCTTTTCCTATTAAGTGTACATCCGCAGGCCAGTACTTTTCATAAAGCTCAGTATTATCGCTTCCGTAGCCTAAAGCTGTGATATAGTTTGATAGAGCATCTATCCATACATAAACTACATGATCCTCATCAAAGCTTACAGGTATCCCCCAATCAAAGCTGGTTCTTGATACGCATAAATCCTGAAGTCCTGGTTTTAAAAAGTTATTTACCATTTCATTTTTTCTGGATTCAGGCTGAATAAAATCAGGATGCTTTTCAATGTAATCTATTAGCCTATCTGCATACTTGCTCATTTTAAAGAAGTAAGCTTCTTCCTTAGCCTTTTCCACAGGTCTTCCGCAGTCAGGGCATTTGCCGTCTACAAGCTGGGTTTCTGTCCAGAAAGACTCACAGGGAGTGCAATACCAGCCTTCGTAGGAGCTTTTATAGATATCTCCCTGATCGTAGAGCTTTTTGAATATCTCCTGCACTGTTTTCACATGATAATCGTCTGTTGTCCTAATGAACTTATCGTAGCTTATGTTCATGAGCTTCCATAAGTCCTTTATACCTGCCACTATTTCATCTACATAAGCTTTAGGTGTAACTCCTTTTTCTTCAGCTATTCTCTGAATTTTTTGTCCATGCTCATCGGTACCGGTAAGGAACATTACATCATAACCCTTTAATCTTTTAAATCTAGCCATTGCATCTGCTGCCACAGTGGTATAGGTATTACCTATATGAAGATTTGCTGACGGATAATAGATGGGGGGTGGTAATATAATAAGGTTTTTTACACATTCTTATTCCTCCTGACTTAATTTCTTAATTAAAAAAGCCTCTATACGGAAATATTCCCGTATAGAGGCGTATTATTCGCGCTACCACTCTACTTCTTATCTTTTTCGCAAAAGATAACTCCATAAGTGACTCTACCGGAATATTTCCAGTTTCCATCACCCTTCAGTATAACGGCTGCCTCCGTATTTCCCTAACCCTAAAGCTCAGGAAATCTGCTCCGAGACCATGTTCATAAAGCTTCCTGCCTCCGGCTTTCACCTAATCCGGATCTCTTTAGACCTTCCACTTTACTACTCTTCTCTTCAAAGCATTTAATATAATATCATAATATTCTATACCTAAGCTCTTGTCAACTTTATATTATTAAAAATACCATCATAGAACTAAGTATATTGCTGGATATATTAACCACATCATTATTAAAAAGAGCAAATCCCTTTATAAGTTTGTTTGGTTTTCCTCTAAATTCCTTTTTTTCTGTAATGGTGTTTTCTTCCTGACAATAATACTGAGCCTGTATAGAAGCACCTAAAACACTGTCTATCACAGCACCTAAAAATCCAAATAGAAGTATTATAATAAATCTATAAAGTACTTTTCCATCAAAGCCATAAATCAGTATGTACACAAGCGAAAAAAGCAGAGCTATGAAAGCTGAACCCCCTAATGCTGCCAGTGTACCTAAAAAGCTTACCCCACCTGACATTCCTCTTTCCATTCTTTTTCCTGTAAGAATTGATATGGGAGTTTTTTTACTGAGCACTCCTATTTCAGAAGCCCAGGTATCCGCATTAGCTTCTCCGAAGGAAACAGCACAACCTATTATATAGGCAGGGTTCTTAGTGAAATAATACAGTGCTGCAAATAAAAGTCCCACTCCCCCATTAGCAAAAACCTGGAGAGCATCCCTTCTTCCGCCTTTTTCATTATATTTTTCAATATCCTTTTTCCTGTCACCTTTTGCAAAGGTAAGAAGACTGGAAGATATAAAGAATCCCACCAGTAAAACAGCAGCTAAAACTCCTCCGAAATAATACATTAATCCACCCAGCAAAGCAGCAGCTAAAGCTCCGCTCCTTGAAAGAGATCTCTTTTTATAAGCTGCTATTGCTATTAAGATTGAAAAAGCAAAACCTATTATTAAATTTCTCATCTCTCCTCCTACATTAACGCGAAAATAATCATATATAAGAAACTTGTCCCAAGTGGAACTGTTATATTATCAAAGCCTTCAGGTGTGAAAAGCTCTAATAACGCCGCCGCTGCTCCAAGTACGAGACTTACTGTGATTAACGAGAAGGGATGATAATTATAAAGTATTATAAAGCTTACTATAAAAGATACTAGGAACATGGTAAAAGTACCTTCAAGAGTTTTAGTACTGCCTTCAAGCTTTATTTCACGCTTTCCCAAGCAACCTCCAACTATAGCCGCTAATCCGTCTCCATAACCCATAATAAGTATTCCTATAGCTCCGATATATGGAGCGCTTCCCTGTCTAAAGGTGATTAAAGAAAGAATAAACAATGAAATGGCATAATACACAGTGCCTAAATCCCTTCTTGAACCATCTCTTTCCATAACCTTAAAAACATTTTTCTTGTAAGATATATAATTAATTACAACAAAAATCCCAGGTACTATGCAGGCATAAAGAGGGCTGTCAAAAAAAATCATAGCTATAATCCACCAGTTTGCAACGCCTATATGAATAAACTTCCTGCTTAATTCTCCATTTATGATATTTTTTTTAGTCAGAATGGTTGATGCTCCTATAATTAAAAAAACGAACAGTATTGAAACCGCTATGCCTATTATATTATTCATCATTTAATCCTCTCTGCTTTTTACTTAATAAACCTATAGCCAAGATACAAAGACAATTATACTTAATTAAAGAATATATGTCTATTTAAAAGCCTTAAATGATATACTTTTGCTAAACAACTAGAATTTATTGTAATATTTGTAATTTAATATACGAAATATATGTCTTTTAGGTTAAAAATATGTTAAATTATTATTAATAACCTTTAATGGCGAGGTGTATCATGGCTTATTTATATTATTACTTATATTCCTTCCTCCCTTTCCTCATATTTTCTTCAATCCTGTCCTTAAAAAATCTATTAATGCTGTCAATTTTATATAATAACTCCTTCAAAATTAAGCTTAGCGGTATATATTCAATCATTTATTCTTATAAAACTATGCTTTTAACCCATCTGCCTTTTATATTAATCATAGCTTCTCTAGGACTATTTATTAAAAAAAGACAAGCATTATTTTACATAGCAGCAGACGTTTGTGTTACAATTTTATTTCTTCTGGATATTTATTTTATGAGATTGACAGGGAAATTTTTTTCTTTCAAATTACTATTTAAAGAACTTCCTTATATGGATATAAGCTTTCATATAAACAGATTTTTTTCTCTTAAAGACATATTATTTGTTTTAGATTTAATAATACTTCTCCTGCTTTGGAAAAAGATCTCCTCCTGGAACATTTCCTTTAAGGAGTATAAAAAAAATATTATCTCTGCAGTGATAATAATAATTCTTTCCACACTTTCCATCTATTTAAATTATAATATTTTCAGTAGTCCAAACTCTAAAGCTAATTTCAAACCTTTTGCAACTTACTGGGAACCTTACAGCACTATGTTTGAAGCTTCTCCTATAGGTTATAGAGTTTATAAATCAGTTCTTTCACCCTCTTTAAAATACTCAATTACAGAAAAGGATCAGGAAGAAATTTCAAAATGGCTTAAAGCCAATAAAGAGGATATAAAAACAAATTCATTAAAGGGGTTATTTAAAGGCAAAAACCTCGTAATATTACAAATTGAAGCCTTTGAAAGCTTTATGATAAAGGAAAAAGTTATGGGAGAAGAAATTACTCCTAACATAAATAAACTGTTAAAAAACAGTTTTTATTTTCCCAATGTTTATTCTCAAATTAATGGAGGTGTAAGCTCCGATGCAGATTTTATGATAAACACTTCACTTTTACCTGTAAGGGGAGGAGCTACATTTTTAAATTATCCTTACAACAGCTATAACTCTCTGCCAAAGCTTTTAAAAAAATATGGCTATACTTCAATGATGTTTCACGGGGAAAGAGGAGGAAACTGGAACTTTAAAGTTGCAGATAAAAACCTGGGATTTGATAAGGTATTGGATATTAATTTTATAAACTTTCCTTCAAAATATAAAAAAGCTTATAGTTCTACCAATGATTACCTCATTATCGACAGCTTTATTCAAAATATAATAAAGCTGAAAACTCCTTTCTTTGGTCAGGTTGTAACACTGGATTCTCATGCTCATTTTGATTATATAAACGAGGAGGATACCTGTATTAATCTTCCTGCTGACATAGAAGCTTCAGTCTTTGGAAAATATCTAAGATCAATACATTATGAAGATAAGATAGTAAGCTATCTGATAGAAAAGCTTAAAGAAACCTCTCTTTTAGAAAATACAGTACTTGTTATTACAGGGGACCACTCCGGTTATAAACTGTATTATAAAGATGAGATTAAAGAAACAAATTTAAAATTCCCCTGGGTAGGTAATTCTCCTCACGGTAAAGTTCCCTTTATAATTTTTAACCCTTCCCTTAAAGGAGAAAAATTCGATATTAATGCCGGCCAAATTGATATTATGCCTACTTTAGCTTATCTTATGGGGGTTGACTCAGAAAATTACATTGAAAGCTGTATTGGCAAAAATCTTTTAAACACAAATAAAAATTATACTATATTAAACGATGGAACTTTGATAGGTTTAACTCCTTCCAAGGAGGAGGGAGAACATTTTCTCAAGGCTTTAGATATATCTGACATGATAATAAAATATAATTATTTTAAAAATAAATAAGCTTAATATAAAAAATTAAAGTTCCTATGTAATTAACCTGCAAGGCTATACATAGGAACTTTTTATATAATATAAAATTTATTTATCACTATCCGCAGGATGAACTTGCCCTTTTAATAGATCTCTTATCTCCATTAAAAGCTCTTCCTCTTTTGTAAAGGATTCTTCTTCACTGCTTTCTTCTTCTTTCTTAGGTCTTCTCAATCTGTTTATAAATTTAACTATAAGGAAAATAGTAAAAGACATTATTAAAAAATCTATTATGCTTTGAAAAAACAATCCTAATTTTACTTCTACACCAAAGGGCGAAAGTACTATATCTTTGAGATTTATCTTACCGATTAAAAGCCCCAGCAGAGGTGAAAGTACATTTTCTACTAAGGAGGTTACTATCTTATTAAAAGCACCGCCTATTATAACCCCCACAGCAAGATCCACTACATTGCCTTTAATAGCAAATTCTCTGAATTCCTTCCACATTACTCCTCATCCTTTCTATAATTATAATATATATCTTTTCCCTAATTTTCCTTTAATTATATCATAATATACAAAAGATGAAGACAGCGCTGTTCAGTTATTCATTTATTATTCTTACTTCTTTATTCTCTATATTTTTATATCCGCTGAGCTGATTACTTAAATTTAATGCCCTCTGAACAATCCGTCCATTCTTGAATTCATATCTGTACTCTATATCCTCTTCATCTTTAAAAACTACAATAGTGTAGTCAGGATAGCATAAAATACTTTTAACATTTTCCTCTACCCCTCTCTTCTTCAGATGCTTTACCACCTGGTTTTTTAAAATTTGCCCATGGGAGAAGCAGGGTCCTATAAAATAGCAATATCCTGAAATTATTAAAGAAATAGATATTATGCTTAAAACACCTTGTTTAAGCTTTATATTTTTTTCCTTAAAATCAGCAATAAGCCTGTTCATAATCAATATCATGAATATGCCTATAAGAGGGAAAGGACTTATTTTAAACTCAGAATATATGTTAAAAAGATGGCACCAAATAAAAAGCATCACCACTATTATGGATGCAAAATATAAGGAATTTTTAATTTTATTATTATATAAATATAACAATATTGTTCCGCAGAAAATCATAAGCATAGAAATGCTGAAGAGTATAATTAAATCCAGCTTATAATAAATACATTGCTTTAATCCGATAAATAAAAATATCCCTGCAGAAAAAGCTCCGCCAAAATAAATACCTATATCTAAACCTTTAGTTTTTCTCATTACTCACACCACACATTTTTAATATAATTACATTTTACATTTATTAACAATATATGTAAAGCTCTTTCCTTTTATTATAACCCCATTAATATATACGGATTAAATTTAATATAATTCTTACTTTTTTATAATTTTAATAAATTTATATATATTTAAAACTTAATCCACACTTTGATGAAATAAATAAAATATAATAATTATTAAGGAGGGGGTATTTTGATTAGAGCATTATATAAAGTTAAGGACACAAATAAAATAGAAACCAAAAAATTTGGAAATACTGAAGAGTTCCTTAAGAGTTTTAAGGATTTGAATTCAGAATTAATGTGGGTAGATATAACTTATTCGAAAAATGAAAGTAAAGAAGATTACAATTCTATTATAAAGGAATTTTTCGATTATTCTAAGTCTCCCATTACAAGAGAAATCCACGGGAGACGCTCTGTAGTAGAAAAGCATTCTGAATTTTACAGTATAGATATGATTATATTAAAAGATGGAAATTTAAAGGAACATATTCATTGGCAGAATAAACATTTCATTATAAATGATAAAATAATAGTTTCCTTAGGAAGCGAAAAGTCTAATATTATAGATGGTATATGGGAGAATCTGTCCTCTCATCCCACGGCCTTTAATAAAAACACAGATACTATTTTATACATAATTTTAGACAGTGTCTGCGACGAATACTTCGTTGCTCTGGAGGATTTGGAAGGCCTGGTGGAAAAGATAGAAATAAGCTTAATAGGAAATAAAGATAAGGATATTCAAAATAAAATCCTAAAACTCAGAAAAAGGATAATGAAATTTAAAAGGGTAGTTACCTCTTTAAGAACTGTAACCTATGCCCTTATAAGCTATGATTATAATTTATTAGATAAATTCACCACTAAATATATTCAGACAGTTCATGACAATACCTTTAAAATTTACGAAACTTTAGAAACTGAAATGGATACCCTGGCAACGGACCTGGATCTTTATAACTCAAAAATTTCAAACAAAATGAATGAAACTATGGAGTTTTTAACGGTGATAACAACTATTATGGCTCCTCTTACCTTAATTGCCGGCATATACGGTATGAACTTTAAGTTTATGCCTGAGCTGGAAATAAAGGCAGCATATCCTTTAACATTAATATTTATGGTTATTTTGATAATAATACAGGTAATATATTTCAAAAGAAAAAAGTGGCTTTAATATTAAACTGCAGAGAGGCGTATAAATTTCCTCCCTGCAGTTTTTAAATGCCTATAAGTTCTAAAAGCTCCTTTTCAGTAAAACTCTTTATAAAGCCTCCCCGCTTTTCCTCCTGAAAAACGCTGCTTATTATTCTTCTTTTTCCTTCCTGAAGCCTGTATATCTTTTCTTCTATAGTCCCTTTAGTTATAAGCTTTATAACTTCAACGGTATTTTTTTGCCCTATACGGTGTGCCCTGTCAGAAGCCTGATCCTCTACTGCCGGGTTCCACCAGGGATCAAAATGGACAACTATATCAGCTTTGTTTAGATTAAGGCCTGTACCTCCTGCCTTAAGTGATATTAGAAAAATAGAGGTAGTATGACTTTCATTAAACCTGTTTACAAGGTTTATTCTCTCCTCAGAGGAAGTGCTTCCATCCAGATAATAGAAAGCAATATCTATATCTTTAAGCTCTGCTCCTATATTTTTTAAAACCGAAGTAAACTGTGAAAACACCAAAACTTTGTGTTTTTCCTCTACCGCCTGCTGAAGAAGCTCTATAAGCATCTGAATCTTTGCACTTTCCCCCTGATAGTTCTCCACAAAGGATCTGGGATCACAGCATATCTGCCTAAGCCTTGTAAGAGCCCCCAATATTTTAATCCTGTTTTTTTCAAAGCCTGTTATATTTATTTCTTTACGGATTTTACTGCTGGCAGCTGCCAGATATGCCATATATAGCTCCTTCTGCTCTTTGGTCATATCAACATACACCTTATGATGGATTTTAGGTGGAAGCTCTAAGGCTACATCCTTTTTAACCCTTCTGAGTATAAAAGGCTTTATAAGGGAGTTGAGCTTGTTTAAAGCCTCCGCTTGGCTATTTTTAGATATAGGTCCTTGAAACTTTGATATAAATCCATTATAGGTTAAAAGATATCCGGGCATTATAAAATCGAATAATGACCATAGCTCCAATAAGGAATTTTCAATTGGAGTGCCTGTAAGGGCAAACCTCACCTCACTGATTATTTCTTTGGCGCATACAGCATTTTGTGAATAAGGATTCTTTATATTTTGAGCCTCATCCAGTATGAAGCAGTAAAAACTCTGCTCTCTATATATCTCTATATCCTTTTTCAGTAAACCGTAGGAGGTTATTATCACATCGCAGTTTTTAAGATTCATTATCTGCTCTGCACGCTCTTCCGGTGTTCCGTTTATTATCACAGCCTTAAGTGAAGGTGCAAACTTTTCTATTTCCTCCTTCCAGTTATAAACAAGGGAAGTAGGAGCAACGATTAGCGAGGTACCTTTATGCTTTTCAGAGAGAAGAAACGCAATAGACTGAAGGGTTTTTCCAAGCCCCATCTCATCTGCTAATATCCCTCCGAACTTCATGTATGCTATATACTTAAGCCAGGTGTATCCAAGCTTCTGATATTCCCTCAAAACTCCTTCAAGCTCCTCAGGAACAGATGTCTCAAGCCCTTTAAAACTCTTTATTTCCTTTAAGGCTTGGGCTAACTCTTCCTCCATAGCTACATTTGTTATGTTCTCCAAATTTGTAATCTGCTGTGCAGCAAAGGCTTTATATAAAGGAAGCATAACAGTACCTTCCTCTAACTGCGGCTTTTCTATACCCATATTTTCAACAAAATCTACAAGCTTTTTAAGTTCTTTATTTTCAAGATCAATAAAGCTTCCTTTACTCAGTTTAAAGTATTTCTTGTTATTTTTAATAGCTTTAAACAGCGCAGCTATATCCTTATTATTTAGATCTTTAATAAAAAAGTCTATCTGCAGCAGATTATTTTTATTTATGCTTAATTTTGCCTGAATATTAGAATGATCGTATATTTTAAGGGTTTTAAAATCCTCTGAGTAATATATGTCGCATAGTTCCTGAAGCTTTACCACTCCATTTTTCAGAAAATAAAATATATCTTCCTCTCCTGAAAGCATAAAGCACTGTTTTTCCTTTTTAAAGTTAAGCTCTGAAATCAGTCTTTCAATATTTTTCTCTTTGAATTTATCTCTGAGTATGAGAGCAGAGTTATCCTTGCTGCTATCTTCCTCAGGAACATGTATTTCTTCGTTACCGTAGCTATAGATAAGGCTGCATTTTATTTTGCTTCCCTTTTTATCTATATAGGCTTTTGCTTTCAGCTTTTCAATTATATAAGCATCTTTAATTTCATTATCTATTTCTATATTTTTTCCAATATTCCTTAAAAGGGGCAGCATATAGGATCCATATTTTTCTCCCTCAGAACTTTTTATTTTAAACAAAGGTTCTTCTGAATTTCCCATGGCCTCCTGGAGAATTAAATACAGTTTTACCTGTTCCTTTGAAGGCTTATATATACCTTCCTTATAATAGAAAATGTTGTTTTCATCATCCAGGCTTAATGGAAGTTCCCCTTTTGGATTTACTACTATGTTTTCTTCCTCTTTATAAACTGAAAAGTCCAGCGGCAGATCCTCTTCATAAAAATATACCTCACCTATTTCCGTACTGTTAATGGTGGTTTTAATCTCCATATGAGAGACTGCCTTAAAGAAATTTTGAACCTGTCTCGAAGGAATAAACAGCTTTCTTCCCTCCAGAAGCTTTACCCTTCCTCTGTCATAATCAGAACTTAATCTGTTTATTTTATTAAACTCATAGATATCCTTAAATAAATCTATAAGCTTCTTATCCTCCTCTTTAAATTCCTGATTATCTAAATCAAGAGTAAAAGTGCTGGATAAGTTATAAGGTGGTCCTCCATCAATACATTCCAAAAATTTTTCCATATCTTTTACAATATATAATCTGTTAATGCCTATCTTAACCTCAACATGACTTTTAATTCTTCCTGAGGTGAAATAATAATAATGTATTTTTATATTGAGTTTCTCTTTTTTAACCTCACTGCTTAAAAGCATCTTATCCAGCTTGTTTATTAGCTTTACGCTTTGAAAGGTACTCCTCTCCTCAGTAACAAGATTAATTTTTTCGTTAAAAAACTTTATGAGCACTGATGATATGTGAGGGCATATTCCTTTTCTTCTGTAGCTTTCATTAAAGTAGGGGCAGTCGCAGTAGAAACCTGTAAATCCGCTGCTGTCGTTAAAACTTATCTGAACATTGTATAAGGACTTGCTTTCCTTTGATTTAACCCATGTATCTATGTAATACCTGTTTATAGAGGTATTTTCAGTGGAATAAATCTGCACCACAAAGTCCTCTACAGCACCGCTATTGTAGAGATTTTTTCCCTTTTCTAAATTTTCTTTCTCTGCATAATTATGAATTATTTTTTCATCGTAAATCATTATATTACTCCTACTCAGAAACTCTGATAAATATTTCACAATATTATTATAAACGAAACCGGTGAAAAACTAAAGCTAAAAACCAACAATATACATTTATATATTTATTACTAATCATTATAATTTTTTTCTAAATCCCCTAATATTTCCTTCAGTTCCTTCAGATTATAAACTAAAGATCTTTTTTTATCCTCTTCTAAAGAACTAATAAGTCTTGTAAGCTCTTTTATCATGATTTCTCTTTCACTTGTAAGAAGTTTCCTTCCCTCTTCAGTGAGCTCATACAGCGTATTTCTTCTATCCTCACTATCAGTTTCTCTCCTCACTAAATTTTCCTCGTGCAGCTTATTCATCATGATGCAGAGACTTGAGGTGGAAACCGCCATGCTGTCGCTTAACCTCTTAAGCGGAGACCTCCCCATTTTTTCAAGCTTTGCAAGAGTTCTGTATTGAGATTCAGAAAAACTCCTATTATTTATATTAGCTTGGACAGTCCTTATTAGCTTTTTTAATATCATAGCTAATTCGATAATATTCATTGCGGTTTCCTTTGTTTCCACAGTTGATACACCTCTTTTAAATTTATAATACTATTCCAGATTGCTATTGCAATAATTTTTTAATTATCTATGGGCTTCATTTTTATTAAAGCCTTCTTTTTCCATCTTCCTGAATGATAATAAAATTGGGTTAAAGCAGCTCCGATAACCCATCCTGCAGGAATTGACCACCATATACCATTACTGCCTAACCTTTCTGCAAGGAAATAAGCCACAGGAACTCTTATAACCAGCATGGATAACAAAGAGGTTATCATAGGAACTATAGTATCTCCTGCTCCCCGCATAACTCCGTTAGTGATAAACATAGCTCCAACCACAGCATAAAAGGAGGCAACCCTTACTATATATGCCTTTCCTTCTTTTATAACCCCAGGCTCTGTATTGAACAGCCCTATTAGCTGTTCACCGAATATATTGATAACTACAGAAGTCATCAAAGAAATACCTATAACCATTATCATTGTTGACCTATAGCCCTTTTTTATCCGTTCTGTCTTCCCCGCTCCAATATTCTGACCTACAAAGGTAGATATAGCGGCACCAAAATTCATTACTGGCATGGAAGCAAAGGAGTCAACCTTTGAAGCAGCATTAAAGCCAGCCATGGTGTCAGCACCAAATCCGTTTATCAAACTCTGCATAGCCATCATTCCCACTGAAAACAGAACCTGCTGTATACCTGAAGGTATTCCTATCTTTATGGAAAGATTAAAAATATCCCTATGGAATTTGATATTTTTGATTCTAAATTTAAATATTTCATGATTTTTATTTAAGTGGTAGATTCCAAATATAAAAGAACAAAATTGAGCTATTATAGTTGCCCACGCTGCCCCTTCCACTCCCATTTTTAAAGGTATAACAAATATTATATCCAGTATTGTATTAATTACTGTAGATATTATAAGAAACCTTAAAGGTGTCTTAGAATCCCCCAGCCCCCTCAGTATAGCACTGATGGAATTATAACCAAACATTCCTATCATTCCGATAAAGGTTATATTCAGATAATTTTTAGCTTGAACAAAAACCTCATCCGGGGTTTTAAGAAGCTTTAAAAGTGCTGTACTGCTTATTAAACCTATTACGGTGATGGAAATAGAAGCAAAAAACAAAAAGATATAAGTAGTATCTATAGTGCTTTTAACTCTTTCCATATCCTTCGCTCCATAATATTGAGATATCAATATGGTAGATCCCATAGTAATTCCCGCTATTAAAGAAATGAGAAGAAATACTATAGGAAAGCTTGTACCTACCGCTGCCAGCGCTTCTTTCCCTACATATCTTCCTACTATTATGCTGTCTACAGTGTTGTATAACTGCTGAAATACATTCCCTATAAGCATTGGAAGTGCAAAGCTAAATATAAGCTTCCCTTCATTTCCCTTTGTCATATCTTTCATTTGTTAGCCCTCCATCATACGTAAATCATTTTACAATAAAATTATTTTATACTAAAATGATTTTAAGGTCAAACAAAAAAATGTTTTTAAGATTTAAATTGTATGCACAATCTTCTCCGCTAAAATTCTCGGTACATACACAAAAAAGGGATGATGGTATAGAATCCGGAGAGTTCTTTGTCCATTATCCCTTTATGCATTTATCAAGTTTTCATTTTAAATTCATAGCCGCACCTTCTGCAGGTGGCTGTGATTTTTCCTTTTCCTCTTGGAAGCCTAAGCTTCTGACCGCATTTTTCACACTTCACTATTTTATAGTTCTTTTTCTGATATATATACTTTTCCGCCTGTTCTTTATAATATCTAAAGGTTTCTCTGAAGCTTCCAGAGCCGCCATTTCCCTGCCCACCTTTAAAGCTTCTGCTTATCCAGCCTTCAAATTTATAAAGCTCGCTTTTTCTTGTAAATATATCTTTAGAATAAGCCCTCCAAAAGGCAAAGCCTATAGCAATTATTCCAAAGGCAATGGTACCTCTCCATAAGAGCAGCAGAACTCCTATTAATAAAATTATTGTAGATAACTTATCAAATCCATATCTTCCTTTAAATAAATCCATTTTGCTACCTCTCATGCCAAAATACAGCTTAAATTATATATTATTATCTATTCATGAAGGCTTCGATATCTTCTACGGATTTTATCATGCCCTCAGTTAAATTAACTGTTCCCTCTGAAGTTACAAGAACATCATCTTCTATCCTAACCCCTATTTTTTCCTCTTCGATATATATACCGGGCTCTACTGTCCAAACCATTCCTGGCTGGAACTTAATGTCCCTTTTTCCTACATCATGGGTATCCATGCCAAGACTATGTCCTATTCCATGCCAGTAATACTTTGATACTTCGGATTTATCTTTTATAAGTCCAAGCTTAACGCATTCTTCTCCTATCCATTCTCTGGACTGCTTATTAAGTTCTAAGTAACTCACACCAGGCTTTATAGCCTCAATTACTCTTTCATTCACCCTTAAAACCGCATTGTATACTTCCTTCTGCCTTTCAGTAAACTTGCCGTTAGCAGGGAAAGTCCTTGTAATATCCGCATTATAATAATTCAGCTGAGCTCCTAAATCAAACAGTACTAAATCATTATCTTCAATCATACAGTTATTATCTACATAATGGAGTACAGTTGCATTAACCCCTGATGCCGCTATAGTTTTAAAAGCATAGTCTGTAACTCCCTTTGATTTGCACACAAAATCAAAATATGCCTCCAATTCGCATTCTCTCATTCCGGGTTTTGCGTTATTCATTAAAGCATGAACACCTTTAATGGTGATTTCTATTGCTTTTTTGATTTCTTCAACCTCTTCATCAGACTTTACCATTCTAAGTTCCGCAATGATGTTGTATATATTTTTTATAGTTACTTGTGGATATTTATTTTTAATCTTCAAAGCATATCTTTCTGTTATGCTTTCTAAACTGTCATAACTGTCCCTTTCAAGATCCATATATATGTCATTTATTTCATTATTGAAAATGTAGCTGTGAAGAGCAGCGTTAAAGGTATCTGCATAAGCTATGTCCTTTATGCCTGATATCTTTTCTGCCTCTTCTTTTCTTATGCTTTTTCCCACCCATCTTTCAAGCTCTGGATTAGGTTCCTTAATAAACAGTTTTTCTACAAACTCTCCGTCTATTTTTGCAAGAATAAGAAGGATATCTTCTTCATCTATACCTGTAAGATAGTAAAAGTTTCTATTAGGAGTAAACCTGTAGTGCTCGTCAGCAGATTTTTTTACAGACTTTCCTGAATATAAAACCACTAGAGAATTTTCTTTTATCCTGTTTAATAGTTTTACCCTGTTTTTCTCAAAGACTTCTTTATTCATCCTCTTCACCTCTATTTATAAATCATTTTTATAATATTATGGACTGTGTATTTAAACCTTTTACAGCAAAAATATCTATTAAATTATTATATCACTGTGAGATTAATATATCCATAAATCATATTAAACTTACTGCATGGCTATGAGCTTGGTTTTCAAGACCTGGGGGTTTTCCCCAAGTATATTCATAACATTCCTGATATCTGTATTTAAACTGGATATATCTAAGGTAATGGTAACATTTGCTGAATTGTTTATAGGCAAGTCCTGATTTATGGTAAGGACATTCCCATTATTAGCTGCAATGGTATCTAAAACCATGGACAATACTCCGGGATCATGGGAGATAAGCAGGGCTATGGTAGCCTTTTGGCTTTGGGCTCCTTCTGTGAGAGGAAACACCTTATCTTTATATTTATAATAAGCACTTCTGCTTATGCCTACAGTCTTAACCCCTTCAGTTATATCCTTCACCATGCCTTTATGCAGAAGCTCTTTAACCTCTACTACCTTTTTAATAACATCCTGAAGAATTTCTCCATTAACTACATAAAATCTATCTTCCATTTGTATCCTCATCCTTCTACCTAAAAATTAAAATGTCAAACAAAATATTTCTTACTATAAAATAAAAATTAATGGCATCCTGAATTAATTATAACCTCCAGAACACCATTAATGGAACAATCTGTTTACAAATTATTTTATGTTAAGCTTTATCTTTAGCTTTTCCAGCATATCTTTAGTCATAGATGGCAGATCATACTGCGCTTTAAAGCCCCATTCCTCTTTAGCTGCAGTGCAGTCGATGGAATTAGGCCATGAGTTCGCTATTGCCTGTCTAACAGGATCCACATCATAGCTCATCTTAAATTCCGGAATATGCTTTTTGATTTCTCCTGCTATTTGGGATGGTTCAAAGCTCATAGCAGTTATATTAAAGGCATTTCTGTGCTTAAGCTTTGAAGGATCCGCTTCCAAAAGTGTAACTATAGCATTTAATGCATCAGGCATATACATCATATCCATATAAGTGCCCTCTGCAATAAAGGAGGTATAGCTTTTTTCCTGCAGTGCCTTATAGTAAATATCTACTGCATAATCTGTGGTTCCTCCTCCTGGAGGAGCAACATAGGATATAAGCCCTGGGAATCTTACCCCTCTAGTGTCTACACCGAACTTTTTAAAATAATAATCACAAAGCAGTTCTCCTGAAACCTTTGTAACACCGTACATAGTACCTGGTCTCTGAATAGTATCCTGAGGAGTGTTATCCTTAGGAGTACTTTCACCAAAGGCTCCTATGGAGCTTGGGGTAAAGAACTTACAATTAAGCTCCCTTGCAACCTCAAGAGCATTAAAAAGCCCTCCCATATTTATCTGCCAGGCTAAAACAGGCTTTGCTTCTGCTACTGCAGACAGCAACGCTGCCAGATGGACTATAGTATCAACATCATATTTTTTTGCTACTTCAGCCATTTTTGATGCGTTGAGCACGTCTAATTCCTCGAAAGGTCCGCCTAATACCACTTCATTATTTTCAGGTCTTCTTATGTCTGTAGCTATTACATTGTCAGTACCATAAATCTTTCTCATATGATTTACTAATTCTGAGCCTATCTGCCCAAGAGAACCTGTTACAAGTATTCTTTTCATTGTAAATCCCCCCATTATGATATTATTTTATTACCTTAAGTTCTTTCCCTACCTTTTCATATATAGAAAGTGCCTTATCAAGCATTTCTTTAGTGTGAGCTGCTGTAGGCATATTTCTTACCCTGCCTGTGCCTAAAGGTACAGTTGGGAATACTATGGATTTTGCGTAAACTCCTTCTTCAATAAGTCTTCTGCTGAATTCCTGAGTAAGCTTTTCTTCTCCGATTATACATGGAGTTATAGGAGTTTCACTGTTTCCTATGTTAAATCCTAATTTCTTAAGACCTTCCTTCATGTAATTACCGTTTTCCCATACCTTGTCATGAAGTTCTGTGCTTTCAGTCATAATTCTTAATGCTTCGATACAAGCACCGGCTGCTGCTGGTGTAAGTGAGGTTGAGAATAAAAATGGCCTTGCTCTAACTTTAAGCCAGTCGATAAGATCCTTAGATCCTGCTACATATCCTCCTACTACACCAATAGCTTTTGAAAGAGTACCCATTTGAAAATCTACCTTGTGGGATAGTCCAAAATGTTTAACGGTTCCTGCACCTTTTCCCATAACCCCTGAACCGTGAGCATCATCGATATAGGTTATAAGATCAAATTCTTCTGCTACCTTAACCATTCCTGGAAGATCTACTACATCTCCATCCATGGAAAAAACTCCATCGGAAATTACCATAAGCTTTTCATATAAACCGCTTTCTCTGGCTTCCTTTGCCTTTTCCCTTAAGTCATTCATATCGTTGTGCTTATATCTTATTATTTTGGCTCCTGATAATCTGCAGCCATCTATTATAGAAGCATGGTTAAGCTCATCGGATAATATCGCATCTTTTTTGTTCATTACAGCCTGAATTGCTCCCGCATTACAGTTAAAGCCTGATTGAAAAGCTATAGCTGCTTCAGTGTGCTTAAATTCTGCCAGCTTTTTTTCTAATTCGTCGTGAATTTCTAAGGTACCATTTATAGTTCTTACTGCACCGGCACCTACTCCGTATTTTTCTGTAGCTTCTAAAGAAGCTTTTTTCATTCTAGGATCATTGGCAAGTCCTAGGTAGTTATTAGAAGAAAGATTGATAAGTTCTTTACCATTTACTTTTATAATGGGTCCATTGGCCCCCTGCAAAGAATTTATTTCGTTGTATAATCCTTTACTTCTTAGATCCTCAAGATTTTCTTTCAAGAATTTTTCTAAAGCTTTACTTCCCATTATTATTTCCTCCTTTAACTTAAAGTATGTATATTAAAAACAAATTTTGATTTTTGTCTTCTAATATATTATAACAGACTATATGAAAGCTATCTATTCTTTTATATAATAAAAAAACCTAAATTTGCTGTTTTTTTCTCTCCTGCTTAAAACGATTACATTTTGTTGCGTTTTTCTCCATTTTCCACAATTTTATAATCAAGGCAAATGATTGCTTTACTTATTCTGTAATGTTAATATTTTACTAAGACTATTAGTCTAAATAAAAGGGGGTTGTATTTATGAAAAAAATTGGTCTTATACCAAAGCTCATTGCAGCTATTATTATCGGTATACTCCTTGGTGCCTTTGCACCTGCCTTTGTTGTACAGGTCCTCGCAACTTTCAACCATATCTTTGGTAACTTTTTAGGATTTGCTATTCCTCTTATCATTCTGGGTTTTGTAGTTTCCGGAATTGCAGATCTTGGTGCCGGAGCAGGAAAGATGCTGGGAATAACCACAGTAATAGCCTATGCTTCTACTCTTATTGCCGGCTTATTTGCTTATGTGGTTTCAATATCTTTATTCCCAACCTTTATTTCTAAAACTTCATCCTTAAGCAACGCTGTGAATCCTGAGGACAAGCTTTTAGCTTCCCTGTTTAAGCTTGAAATGCCACCTTTAATGCCTGTTATGACAGCACTTATCCTTGCTTTTTTACTGGGCCTTGGCATTGCATCTCTTAAGGGGAAAAGCGAGACTCTTTACACCGCTTCAGTAGAATTCCAAAAAATAATGGAGGCAACTATATCAAAGGTTATAGTTCCATTATTGCCATTCCACATTATGGGTATATTTGCTAACATGACTCATGCAGGTGAGGTTGGAAGGGTGCTTTCTGTTTTCTGGAAGGTTTTCCTCATCGTTATAGCAATGCATTTAACCATAATAGTAGTACAATTTATCGTTGCATCTGCTATAGGTAAAAAGAATTTATTCCAATGCTTAAAAAATCAGATTCCTGGATATCTTACAGCTATAGGTACCCAGTCTTCAGCTGCTACCATACCTGTAAACCTTCAATGTGCAGAAAAGAATGGTGTAAGTAAAGGAATACGAGAGTTCGTTGTACCACTCTGCGCTACCATTCACTTATCCGGAAGCACCATAACCTTAACAGCCTGTGCCATTGCAGTTATGATGCTTAACAACGTAAGCTTTACACTGCCTCAGATGATGGGCTTCATAGCTATGCTTGGAGTAACAATGGTTGCAGCCCCCGGAGTACCAGGAGGTGCTGTTATGGCTGCTTTAGGAATACTTCAGACAATGTTAGGCTTCACTGAAGCTCAGCTTGCACTTATGATAGCTTTATACATCACTCAGGACAGCTTTGGAACTGCCTGCAACGTATCAGGAGATAATGCTATAGCTATTATAGTAGACTCTATAAAAGGCGCCCGCCCTGCAGAGGTTGAGAAGAATAAGATACAAGCCTAACCATTATATTTTATAATTGACATAAATAAGAAAGCATTGTTTACGGGAAAGGAATGTAAACAATGCTTTCTTTATTGTGTTAAATCATATAAATAATAGTATCGGCAATTTTATAATATATTTTTGTCACTTGTCACGTGCCTGGCACCAATAGTAAATCTCTCCCGCAACTACTCCTGCTACGGCTCCTAATGTCATTCCAAAAGCGGGATGGGTAAAAATAGCTCCTATTAATACTCCCGCTGCTGATCCAAAACATATACCTTTAGCTATGTAGGTAAATTCTTTATCTGCATATTCCTTTTTATTCTCCATGTTATAACCCACTCCCTTCCCTAAAATACCTTCTATAATATTAGACGATATTAAAGTGCTTTTAGTTCTATCTTATAAAAATAATTATGCACTTTATATCTAAAGATATTATTAAGAATTTCTTATCTAATCATTAAGATTTATTTAAAAAAGCTTCATTATAACAAGGAAACATTATATTATGCAAAGAAAAGCCTAACTATAGTAACCGCAGCAATAATAGCTGCAGCATCTGCCAGCACCGCAGCCCAAAGGGTATGTCTTATTTTTTTTATTCCCACAGAGCCATAGTAGACGGTGAGAGTATAGAATATGGTTTCAGTAGTTCCCATTATTATTGATGCTGTTAAACCAACAGTGCTGTCCGGTCCAAATTCCTTAAGAATTTCAGTGAATACTCCTAAAGCTCCGCTGCCGGATAAGGGCTTGATTAGCACTAAAGGGATAAGCTCTGAGGGAAGGCCTATAAGTCCCGCCGCCGGGGACAGTGCCTTATTGAATAAAGTTAAAGCTCCGGATTCCCGGAATACTTTTACTGCAATAAGCATTGCAAGGAGATAAGGAAAAATTCTGGTACATACTCCTAACCCCTCTTTTGCTCCTTCAATAAACCACTCATACACTTTTTTCCCTTTTACCATACCATAAAGCACTATCAAAACTATTATAAGAGGTATAATGGATTTTAATATATATGAAAACACGGCAATTCTCCTTATAAGCTTTATTTAAAAGTATTTTTCCAGCACCTTTGCACAGATAATTCCTACTAAAGCTGCACAGAAGGTGGATATAATTGCAGGTATAAGTATTATTCCAGGTGACTGTGAACCGCTGGCTGCTCTGATGGATATTACAGTGCTTGGAACCAATTGCAGACAGGCTGCGTTCATTACCAAAAAAAGCACCATGTCATTAGAGGCCCTCTCCTTATTCACATTAAGCCTTTGAAGCTCCTCCATTGCTTTAATTCCAAAAGGAGTAGCTGCATTGGAAAGTCCCATCATGTTAGCAGTAAGATTCATCACAATAGCACCTAAAGCACTTTCTCTTCTGGATGCATCTTTATAAAGAAGCTTCAAAATTGGCTTTAAAACCAATGCTATTTTTCCTGTTAATCCGCTTTTTTCTGCAATTTTCATAACTCCGCACCAAAGGCACATAAGTCCTGTAAGGCCTATAATCAATTCTACAGTGCCTCCGGCAGATGCTATTACAGCCTTTGATATTTCTTCTCCCCTTCCGGAAATCATTCCGGCACAGATGCCTATAAAAACCATAAAAAACCATATATAATTTATCATAATACTTCCTCCATAAAATAAAATGATTAAATAGCTGAAGCTCTTTTCCTTTTCTATAACTCTTGATAAGAAGGCTTGTACACAATTCTTCAAAACATTTTCCCATGCTTATTAAATATATATGAATTAATCTTCTATTTAATTCTTTATATGTTTTTATATAAGTTTTGCTGAAGCAGATATTTTTTGGGTCTTTCTTTTTCTCCCTTGCATAAGATTTTTTACCGTGATAACATAGAAAGGTAAGTTAAACACCGAAAAAGGAGACCGCTTATGAAAGAAGATATGATGAAATTAGCTCAGCAGGAAATTGAAGAAGCTTTAGAGGCTGTAGAAGCTTTAGAACAAAATATCGATAAAGATGGCTTTTCTAAAGAGGATTTAAAAAGTAAATTCATTAAGCTTAACGAAAAGGTAACTGAGCTTGAGGCTCTTTTAAAATCTCAGGGAATAATTTAAGACCACCTGGAGATATCTCTAAATAATATCTCCTGATGGTCTTTTATTATGCCTGTATTACATCCTTTAAATGAGCTCTAAGCTATTTTTTAATTATCAGCGAAGCACCACTGTTGTCTCTTTCCTGATGTGATATTTGAATTTTTAAGCCCAGCTTCGGAATATTTCGTCCAAGTGATGGTATCTCGCTGTTTAGATAATTTCTCTTGTCGTCAAAGTTTGGTTCATTAAATCTATTGCTGTCTACAGCCTTTCTTCCATATAAAGAACTAAAATCCACAAGCATTTCACCTTCCTTCATTTTGCTGAAAGCTGCGTCTCTCATTTGATACTTTCCGCTTGCAAGAAGGGGCTTAGCGGTAACGTCATTAAATGTCCAAGTTATATTTTTTTGGTCCGCATCAACTATTCCAAGATATCCATCTCCGGGGTGGATTCCTGTCCAGTTGTCACCGTAATAGTTATCAACATACCATACTACCATACCTGGCTCATAAGGTATTAGCTGTCCTAAGCTGGAAACATGAGCAAGTCCTTTGTCTACACCATGATGGTTTCTCCATTCCACCAAATAATAATGCGGGGTGTATGCTATTCCTGTATCCAACTTAAAGCCGTTAAGCAGGAATTTAGCCCCTTTTTCACTGTCATCAAAGAATATTTCCTTATCTCCTGATATAACCTTAATATCATCTAAATAGAACCCTGCACCATAACTGTAGCTGTCTGTAGCATATTCGAATTTTAACTCTACATTTTTCCCTGAAAAGCTGCTCAAATCGAATATTCCATCCACCCAGCCTGCTGAATTACCGGTAATTCCATGGGGAACCTGTACCGCAGCATCAGGATCATGCTCTGTGGTGGTTATATTCCCTTTTAAATAAGTCCATTGGGAAGTACCCTTTACCTTAACCTGTACTGATGCAAAATCCCAGCCCTGTTCAATATCATACCAGGTCTTAAATTGTAATGAAGGGGAAGTATATTGAGTTAAATCTATTTCTGTGGTCATAGAGGTTAATATAGGTGCTCCATCCTTACCTTTATCCCCGAAGTATGCATACTTTCCGCTAAAAGGCTTAGTTATAGTGGTTGCTTTATCTGGAAGACTTATTCTAACAACTTGTCCCTCTTCGCTGGCCTGTCTCAAATTCACCCTTACACCTGCAGATGTGATTTTATTATAATCAATATTTATAGACTTCTGCCAATTACCACCATATACAGCCTGGAAAAACTCCTTTGCAAGAGGGCTGAAACCTGTAGGCTCTGTTCCAGGTATAATTCCTGCCCAGCTTCCTGAAGACATAATTGACCAGTTAGATATGGGCTCTCCCAGTTCACTGGTGTATTGAGTGTCATATTCATCAGGCAGCCCTAAGTCATGACCAAATTCATGAGAAAAAACTCCTGCAGCTCCGTCTTCAGGCTCCATGGTATAATCAAAGGCTTTATAATCAGTTCCCGGTATTTTGTATATTCCGCCTAAATTCCATCTATGAGACCATATAGCATCAGAGCCTAGGCTGCCTCCACCCGCTTCCTGTCCTACACCTGCATGGATTACCATAAGATGGTCTATTATTCCATCGGGCTCATCATAGTTTCCGTCCTCATCTAAATCATATCTGTCCTCTTTATCAAATTCTGCAAAATTAATTCCGGGATCCTTTGAAGCCAGCTGAAGAGCATGAGCTACAAGACTTCTAGGCCTTGCATCGTGGGAATTACCTATCTGCTCCCCGTAATATTTTGCAGTATAAGGGGAAGTATACCAGCCTGCTACCTTCCCCTCTATCAATAAACTTCCTCCTGACTGCTGCTCATAATACTGCCTCATAGATATAAGATTTTCACCCTTTGGCCCTTTATAGCCATTTTGACCGAATATCATTGCTTCATAATGTTCTTTATTATAGTCTTTATAAAACATGTCAGTTTCCTCTGGCTGTATTTTGTTATGACTGTAGTCTTTATAGTCTACTAAAAGCACTAATACATTAACCTTCTTTGGATTAGTATCCGGAGTGCTTTGTTCAAATTTATACTTTTGCACCTTCTGACTCTGCTTTGCTTTTAAGTTTTTCTCCATTTTAGTTAAAGGAATCCTTTTGTTACCTTCAGCGGCCTTTCTCAGATAGCTCATATAGATTTCTCTGGCTTTAGCATAATCAGCATCTTGAGGAATTTTACCTTCCTTCTTAAGCATTTCAATTATTCTCTCTTCATTTGCAATGCTTACATCTGCCGGTGCCTGGGAAATACTTTCTTCAAAGGAGGACAGCTCTATTAGCTCTATTCCCTTTGTAATATTATTTCCCTTTGTAATATTATTTCCCTTTGCAAATGCCCTGTAGCTGCATCCGGCTCCTAAAGCAACACTGACTGACAGCATTAGTGCTGTAAGTTTTTTTGAATTCATTTTACACCACCTCTTAATTATTTTCCATTATATGGTTATTATATATCTTTGCTTCCTCCTAAACAAATTAAATTTTCTTTAATAAATCAACAGATTTACCCATAAAATACTTAATTCCATAAAAATAAAGACCCGGAAGGCTCTGGGTCTCTATTTATTATAAAAGCTATTTAATTATACCTGTAGAAAACAACAATATTAAAAATATAGCTATAGGCGCTGCTATCTTTATTAAGAAAGTAAATATCTTCTGTAATTTAAATTCTATTTTTCCATCATTGGTTATTTCTATTAAAGCATTCTTAATACCCCATACATATCCTACAAATAAAGTAACGAATATTCCTCCTAAGGGTAAAAATATATTGGATGCTACAAAATCAACTGCATCAAAGATGCTTTTCCCGAATATAGTAACATGGGATAAAGGTCCAAAGGATAAACTGCTTGGTATTGAAAAGATAAATACTCCTACAGCTATCATTATAGCAGCCTTTTTCCTGCCAAGATTAAACTTTTCAGTTACAAATGCTACAGATACCTCTAAAAGTGAAATTGTTGAGGTAATTGCTGCTATAGCAATAAGAACAAAGAATAAAAAGCAGAAAAATTGACCAAAAGGCATTGCCTGAAAAACCTTAGGCAAAGTTATAAATAACAGCGATGGTCCTGCAGCAGGCTCCAAACCATAGGCAAATACTGCTGGAAATATTACAACTCCTGCTAATATTGCTACCAAGGTATCAGTAAGAGCTACCTGAGCAGATAAGGATATAAGGTTTTCCTCTTTTTTTATGTAGCTTCCATAAGTTATTATTATACCCATACCAAGGCTTAAAGAGTAAAATGCTTGTCCCAATGCCTCCAGTACAGAAATCATTGTGAGCTTAGAAAAATCAGGTTTAAAAAGAAACTCTAAACCTTTTGCACTGCCTTCTAATGTTACAGAACGAAACATTAGCACTATAAGAAGTACAAAAAGTGCAGGCATTAACACCTTACTGTATTTTTCAAGTCCTGATTGAACCCCTGCAATAACAATAGAGGTGGTAATAATTATAACTATAATAGTCCAAAACATCGGTGTATAAGTGCCGGAAACCACTTCTCCAAAATATGTACTCACCTGATCAGGAGCTACATTCAATACTTTACCGCTTACAGATCCTGAAATATATGATAATACCCAGCCTGCTATTATTGAATAAAATGAAAGTATTATAAAAGGTGTAAAAACTGCTAGTCCTCCTGCATAATGCCAAAATCCCTTTTTTTGAAGGTTTTTATATGCATCAACGGCGTTAACCTGAGTTTTACGACCTAAAGAAAACTCAGCGATCATTACAGGAATACCCAGCAGAGCTACACAGGCTAAGTAAAGCAGAATAAACGCTCCACCTCCGTTTTTCCCAGTGATATAGGGAAACTTCCATATGTTTCCCAAACCTACTGCAGATCCTGCAGCTGCTGCAAGAAGTCCAAGCTTAGTGCCAAAATTGTCTCGTTTCATTAGTGTATCCTCCTTTGTAATTATTTCCCTTATATTAGTAAAACCAATCCTGTATATTTTAAAAATTGCTGTTTTGGTAAATAAAAATACCCCTATGAAGTAAAACTTCATAGGGGCGAAAATAGTCGCGGTACCACCCTTGTTCGCAGATTAAACTGCCTTTAGATAATTAAATCCTGGTCTTTATCGCAGATCTGCGCCCTATGGTACTTTTATTATTTCCCATAGGATGCTCTGGAGTGATCATTACATATCCCATCTAATCCCGGCTCTCACCTTACCCAGTTCTCTGTCATTACGATTTATAGATATTTTTCTCTCCGTCATAGCAAATTATCATATTGTTTATAATTTTATTATCTATATATCTTTATGTCAATAACAAAGAGGTAATTATTCTTTATTGTTAATGTAATCGAGTTTCAATTAATATATCGGTAAATTCCATGTGAATATAAAGCATATATTTGTTAAAATTATAAATCAGGCTGCTGCTTCTTCAGTCCTTAACTTCTTTAAATCCTTGAAAAATAAGGTATAGGTTATTAAAGATGATCCTAAGTCCGATATAGGTCCTGCCATCCAGACACCTGTAAGGCCAAAATACTTAGGCAGTATTATAAGAAGAGGAATTAATAAAATCACCTGTCTTAATAAGCTTAAAAACATGGATATTTTTGCTTTACCGATGGATTGGAAGTAATTTGTTCCTATAATCTGTACACCTATAACAGGAATCATGCATAAGTATATCCTTATACCCTGAACCCCCATCTGTACAATTTCCTGATCTCTGTTAAATAATCCTATAGCCTGAGCAGGGAAAATCTCTACCACCAGAAAACCTATTATCATTATTACAGTTGCTGCAAAGGATGCATAGTTAACGGTTTCCTTAACTCTATCATACTTTTTTGCGCCGTAGTTGAAGCCTATTATAGGCTGGCTGCCCTGATTTATTCCAAATACAGGCATCAGGAATATCATAGCTATACTGGAGATAACAGCCATAACACCTATAGCATACTCTCCTCCGTAAGTACTTAAAGCTTTGTTTGAGGTAATCTGAACAACACTTGCTGCAAGCTGCATGCTGAAGGGAGACATCCCAATAGCAAAAATACTTAAAATTACACTCTTTTTTAATTTAAAATACTTCCTTCGAATTTTTAAAATGCTATCACTGCCTAAAAAGTACTTTAATATCCACAAAGTAGTGACAACCTGGGATAAAACAGTAGCAATTGCAGCACCCTTTACTCCCATATCAAATACAAATATGAAGATAGGGTCTAATATAGTATTTAAAACAGCTCCAATAAGCATGGTCATCATAGCCATTTTGGGATTTCCGTCAGATCTTACAGAATGATTAAGCCCAAAGCTTACTAAGCTAAAAACAGTTCCAAAAAATATTATGGTTATATATTCCTTTGCATATACTAAAGTATTTGCACTTGCTCCAAAAGAATTCAAAATACTATCCAGGAAAGTGAGTCCCACGATAGGAAGCACCACACTTAATATCAGCAGCAATATAAAAGCGTTTCCTAATATTTCTTCAGCCTCATCCTTTTTATGGCGTCCAAGCCTAATGGATACCGCTGCAGCAGAACCTATTCCAACCAGCATACCAAAAGCCATGATAATTGTAGTTATGGGAAGCGTCAACCCTACCCCTGTAATTGCATATTTACCTATATCTTTAATATTACCTATATAAATCCTGTCCACTATGTTATAAAGGGCATTAACAAGCATCCCTACTATGGCAGGAGTGGAAAACTGAAAAAGCAGTGTGCTTATCTTTTCTTCTCCTAATCTATTGTGTCTGTCCATAAACCTTTACCTCCTGTATATTCATTTTCTATCATTCGTTTTAATAAAGACTTCAACGTTTCTATCTCCTCCTGTGAAAGCACCTTTAAAAGATTATCGTTCCAGCTGTGCAATATACCGAAAAACTCATCTTTTATAGAATATCCCTTAGGAGTGATATAAAGCTTAAAAGCCCTTCTATCTTCTCTATCATGAATCTTAGTGATATAACCTTCCTCCTCAAGCTTCCTTAAAGCCTTAGCCGTAGTTCCTTTATCTATGCTTAAATATGTGCTGAGCTCCTCTTGATTTATCCCTTCATGATTGTAGAGAAAGGCTAAAAACAGATACTGTCCGCTTCCTATATTAAGTTTTTTAAACTCCTTGGAAAGATACATTCCGGATAATCTATATAATATAGAGATGTATTTACCTACAGATTCGCAGTTTTTACTCAAATTTATCCCCTCTTATTCTATCCTGCACTTATTTCTCCTAAAATTTTAACACCTGATTTTAATCCATTATATTTATTGACAATATACATGATATTATTATCTATAATTATTGCATTTTAATAAGTATATTTCACACAGCTATATTATTATATATCATAAATAGTTGCAAATGCAACTATTTATTTTACTTAATATAGCATTAAATGTAATATAATTACAGTTATGATATAATGGTAGTATAAGATTTAAATATATTTATGTACTAAGAGAGGTTTATATATGTCTTTAAAAAACTACAGGATATTTTTCGGATTGGCAGCAGCAGCCTTATTTATATCCTTATTAGGTATTTATACCTTTAAGAGCAGCTCTTACAGCAATCCATCAGAGGCTTCAGAAGAAAATAAGCTGACCATAACAGAAGAAGAAAAAAACGGCCTTAACACTGAAAAAACTGCAGTTGATCCTTCAATTACAGGAATCACCTCCTCTGAAGAGGAAAGCCTTCCGGATTATCATTCAGCAAATATAAGAATGGGAGGCAAATTGACAGCAGACGAAAATTTCCTATACTTCAGTAATTTCAATAATGAGCCTGGAATTTATAAATGCCGGCCTTCCGGCACGGCTATGCAGAAGATAAGCAACTTATCTCCTTCAGGAATAATCCCCTTCGGTAATAAATTATATTATTTTTATGGGGAAAAACTGAGAAGCTCCTTAAAAACCGGAGGTGATGAAAAAATACTTTATGACAACCCCTGCAGCAGTTTAACCATATATAAATCAAGGCTGTATTTCTATGATCAGGGCGCTGGTAATATGGTGTCCATGAACATGGAGGGTGACAATCTTCAGGTGGTTATAGATATAGAAAAAAACGAATTTGGTGTAGCCGGATTTATGGGTTTTCTGCAAATAAAGGAAGGAATTTTATATTATACTTATTCAAAGCCCTCCGGCAAGGATTATGAATGCTATTTAACTGCTTATGACCTTAATAGCAAGGCCTCAAGAAATCTCTACAAAGGCCCACTATTTATGGTAACTCAGATAGATGGCAGCTTTATATATTTTAACAAGGAAAGTAATACAGCCGCAAGATCCATTATCCAGAGGATAGATGTAGGCAGCGGTAAGATGGAAACTATCAAGCTTAATATAAATGGTTACTTTTTAAATTATATTGCTGATGGAAACTCTATATATTACTTAGAGAATACATCTATTTATAAATATTCCATTAAGGAAAAGAAAAGTCAGCTTATATCCAATGTCTATAATAAAAACAAAGTTCCTTTTATTAATCCTTTATATAAGATAGAGGACAGATTATTTATGCAGGGATTTGAAAATGGATATGGTGTCTCTGCAGAAAAAGCCTATATATACACCATTAAAACGGACGGTACGGAGGAAAAGGTCATATATTGAAGCCTTCTGCTGAGTTAATCAGCAGAGTTAAAATTTCCAGTAAAGTTTAACACTGCTGCTTAACCTTTTTAGCTTTTCTTCTCTGCTTTTATAATCAGTTATAAAGCTCTCTACATATTTCCAAAACTCTTTGGAATGATTCATATAAACAAGATGGCTTAATTCATGAAGGACTATATAATCTACAACATCTTCAGGCATCATTATAAGCCTTATGTTATAGTTTATATTTCCTAAGGAAGAACAGCTTCCCCATCGGGTTTTTACATCCTTTATAGTTATTTTATTAAATTTAACTCCAAGGCGCTCTGCATAGCGAGAGGTCTTTTGCTGTAATATTTCATACCCTTCCTCTGCATACCAAGCTCTTAAGACTGTTCTTAAAGCTTTAATCCTGTTTTCTTCATTAAACTCAAGAGCTCCAAATAATCTCACAGTTACAGTATCTCCTTCTAAAGCTGCAGCACTCTTTTTTAATGAGGAATATCTTATTTTAATATTATAAACCTTACCTAAAAACATAATTTTCTCTATATTTTCTCTATCACCTATAGAGGTTCTAAGTTCATAAATATCCTTATAGTTTTTCTCAATCCACTGCTGCTTTTCTTTTAAAAGTTTGTCTATATACTTTTTACTGCAGTTATAAGGAGCCAGAACCACTAGTCCTTCTTCAGCACTTATCTTAATAGCTAAGGTTTTTCTTTTACTGTATCTTACTGTATATTTATAATCCACAGGTACCCCCTAATAAAAACAGCCCGAACCAAAGGTCAAGCTGTTAATTTTGCTAATATATAAAATTCATACTTATTTAGCAGGCTCCCATATTTAAATACTTATTTACAGGAATCCCTTTCGATTATTTCATGATCTAAAACATAGTGTCCCTGTTCAATAGTCTTTTGATTTATAAGCTTTATAAGCATTCTCATCGCAATGGAGCCCATATCATACATAGGCTGTGCAACGGTTGTAAGATTTGGATAATAAACCTGTGCAGAATAAATATTATTAAAGCCTATGACATCAACATCCTGAGGTACGGAAAGCTGATGCTCTCTCAGAGTATTTATTGCTCCCATAGCAACTTCGTCTGAAGCACAGATTACCGCATCTATGGAGCTGGCCTTTTTAAGAATCTTTCTGATGCCTTTATAGCCTGTTTCAGTTCTTAAATCTCCGAAATACACCATATCCTCATTTATTTCCAAGTTATTTTCCTTCATTGCCTTTTCAAAACCCTTATATCTCTGTGCCCAGGCATTGCTGGAATCCTTGGAGGCTCCTATGTATGCTATATCCTTATTACCTTTTTTAATAATATAATTAGCAGCATCATAACCTGCCTTTACATTATCTATTGTAACGCTTGGGAATATTCCCTCCTCATCACTGGACTCTATTAATACTGTCTTAAGATCCAGCTCTCTTATAAGGTCTGTTATTTCAGGTTTTAAAGAAGAGCTCATATAAAGCACTCCGTCAACCATTTTTTCCTTTAGCACTCTTAAGTATTCTTTTTCTTTTTCTTCATCTAAGTCAGAATTACAAAGTATAACGTTATAATCATAAATGTTAGAAACGTCTTCAGCACCTCTTACTATTTCAGGATAAAACTGACTTGATATATCAGGTATAAGAATTCCTATAGTTTTTGTCCTTTGAGTCTTCAGGCTTCGAGCTACAATATTAGGTCTGTATCCTAACTTCTGTATTGCATCCTGAACCTTCTTTTTTGTTTCTTCATTTACTACATCGATATCATTTAATACTCTGGAAACCGTTGCTATGGAAACTCCTGCTTCCTTTGCAACATCTTTTATTGAAGCCGCCATTTTATCAACTCCTACCTATACTAATTTACTATTGTTCATAATTATACTAAAAATCACTATACCTTTACAAGTAAACTATAACATTATTAGTTACAATATACAATTATAAATCTTATAAAAAATAACCCATAATAATTAATACAAAACTGTTAGGACAACCAAGTCCTAACAGTTTTGTACCTTTATTTTACAACTTTTACTGCTAAATCCAGTTTTTCACCATTAACAGATGCTTCAGTATAATCTGCTTCACTGTTATATAATATTTCTACAGAAAGGGTTTCTTTCTTTATAAAGTCTTCAAACTTCTTCATTACCCCTATGAGCATTTCATTTCCCGCTGCATAAAGATTGATTTTATCTGAAACCTCAAAACCGCTTTCCTTTCTCATATTTTGAACCTTAGAGATTATTTCTCTTAAATGTCCTTCTTCTCTAAGCTCTTCAGTGATGGTAGTATCCAGAACTATACCGATCTCTCCTTCACCGGAGAAAGCATAGCCTTCAAGTCCCTGCATGGTTACAAGAAGGTTTTGAGCGTTAAGCTCTATCTCCTGCCCTTGAACATTTATAACCTCAGCTCCGCCATTTTGAACCTTCTGAGCTAATTCCATCTGATTCTTTTTAGCTATTTCAGCTCTTATTGAAGGTATAAGCTTACCATAAGCTTTTCCCAATACAGGAAGGTTAGGCTTAATTTCAAAGTTAACATATTTTGAAAGGTCTGCTCCAAACTGCATTTCCTTAATATTCAGCTCATCCTTTATTATGTCTCCGTAATATTCAGGAAGAGACTTAGTGCTTACAAGCATTTTAGAAAGAGGCTGTCTGTTCTTGATGTTAGCTCCGTTTCTTGCACTTCTTCCAAGCTTAACTATTTTAGATGCCATTTCCATTTCCGCTTCTAAAGCTTCATCCACAAGCTCAGCCTTATATTCAGGCCATGTGCATAGATGTATGCTTTCTACAGCATCCTTATCTAAAGAAACCACAAGGTTTTGATATATTTCTTCAGTGATAAAAGGAACAAATGGTGCAGCAACTTTAATTAAGGTTGTAAGCACTTTATATAAGGTTACATAAGCACCTATCTTATCCTCTGTAAGCTCTTCGCTCCAATATCTTGATCTGTTTCTTCTTACATACCAGTTGGAAAGCTCATCAGTAAACTCCTCAATAGAAAGAGCTGCCTGAGTTATCTTATAGGAATTAAGGTCCTCATCCACTGTTTTAATCAAGGTGTTAAGCCTTGACATTATCCATTTATCCATAACATTTTCTGATTTAAAATCAGCATAATCCAATGGGTTGAAATTATCTATTTCAGCATACAGCACATAGAAGGAGTAAACATTCCATAAGGTGCTTAAGAATTTTCTTCCTGCTTCTGCTACATCATCCTCTGAAAATCTTGTTGGCAGCCATGGAGCACTGGCAGTATAGAAGTGCCATCTGGTTGCATCCGCTCCCTGATTTTCAAGAACTACAAAAGGATCCACAACATTTCCCTTATGCTTTGACATTTTAAGTCCGTGCTTATCCAGTACGTGACCTAAAACTATGCAGTTTTCAAAAGGATTTGTATCAAAGATAGCTGTAGATATTGCCAGCAGGGTGTAGAACCATCCTCTGGTCTGATCTACCGCCTCTGATATAAACTGTGCAGGGAAATTTTCTTCAAATATCTCTTTATTTTCAAAGGGATAATGCCACTGTGCAAAAGGCATTGAACCGGAATCGAACCATGCATCGATAACTTCCCCTGTTCTTGTCATAGGCTTTCCGCACTTAGGGCAGGTAAGCTTAACTTCATCTATATAAGGCTTATGAAGCTCTATATCCTTTGGAACATTGATTCCCTTTTCTTCTAATTCTGCTCTACTGCCTATACATTCTCTATGACCGCAGTCACATTCCCAGATAGGAAGAGGTGTTCCCCAGTATCTGTCTCTGGATATACCCCAATCTATAACATTTTCAAGGAATTTACCAAACCTTCCTGTTCTTACGTTGTCAGGATACCAGTTAATCTTATTATTATTTTCTAAAAGCTTATCCCTTAAAGAGGTCATTTTAACAAACCAGCTGTCTTTTGGATAATAAAGCAGTGCAGTATCACATCTCCAGCAGTGAGGATAGGAGTGTGTAAACTTTTCTGATTTAAACAGGAGATTTTTTTCCTTCATATATTCTAAAATCTTAGGATCAGCTTTTTTAACGAACATTCCTTTAAAAGGCTCAACTGCATCTACAAATTTTCCTTCTGTGTCAACTAAATTTATAAGAGGCAAACCATATTTTTTACCTATTAAATTATCGTCTTCACCATAAGCAGGAGCTATATGGACTATTCCTGTACCATCGCTTAAAGTTACGAAATCTCCATGAACGATGTAAAATGCTTTTTCTTCCGGAGTATAGAATGGGAAAAGCTGCTCATATTCCATTCCAAGAAGAGCCTCTCCTTTGAACTCTTTAACTATTTCATACTCTCCATCTAAAATATTTAAAAGGCTTTTAGCAAGATAAAAATGCTCGCCATTTTGTACAACCTCTACATAGTCATAGGCTTTATTCACCGCAAGAGCAACGTTACTTGGAAGTGTCCAAGGAGTTGTTGTCCATGCTAGTATATATTTATTTTCTTCACCTTTAACCTTAAATTTAACTATTGCAGTAGCTTCCTTTACATCCTTATAACCCTGAGCTACTTCGTGAGAGGATAAAGCTGTTCCGCATCTTGGACAGTAAGGAATTATTTTATGCCCCTTATATAAAAGATCCTTATCCCACATCTGCTTAAGAGCCCACCAAACGGATTCAAGATAATCATCCTTATAAGTTACATAAGGATTTTCCATATCAACCCAATAAGCTAACTTTTCAGACATATCCTTCCACATATTAACATATGAAAATACGCTGCCTTTGCATTCCTCAACGAACTTTCCAACACCAAACTCCTCTATTTGAGGCTTTCCTGAAATTCCAAGCTTCTTTTCTATTTCAAGTTCAACAGGAAGTCCTTGGGTATCCCAGCCTGCTTTTCTAAGTACATGATACCCCTTCATAACCTTATATCTTGGAATTATATCCTTCATAACTCTGGTAAGAACATGACCTACGTGAGGCTTTCCATTAGCAGTTGGAGGACCGTCATAGAAAGTGAAGTTCTTTTCACCTTTGTTCATATCAAAGTTTTTTTCAATAACATTTCTTTCTTTCCACAAATGCGCTATGTCTTTTTCCATATCAACAAAGCTTCTGGAATTGTCAATTTTTTTATACATCTTCAAACCCCTTTCCTGAGATTATTATCATCTTTTTAATTGCAAATAAAAAACTCCATCCAACAGGACGAAGTTGTGTTCGCTATACCACCTATAGAGATGCCTTTCATAAAACACTATCAATAGAATTTAATATAATAGCTTAATCATAAATAGAAAGGCTTATTTTCAAGCACCATCATGCTCTATCCCTTAACGCAGGACTACGGGTAAGCTTACTGCAATTTTCAGCCACCAACTCCCAGGTGATTTTCGCTAAATTCTCACTGCAGTCCTTACACCCTGGGGACCGCTCTCTAAAAGCTGCAAATTCAACTACTTCTCCTGATCATAGTTTTTCATTATTTTAAATTATAATACCAAAGCCCTGCAATGTCAACGAAGGATTGTACATTATTGTAGATACATAAGGCTTAATATTTCTGGGGAAATTTTTAGATTAAATTCAGGCTATTTTAGCTTTCTGCACACAATAATAAATCTGTGTTCAATGCTCTCTATATATCCTTTAGCCTTTAACTCTTCATTTAACCTAAATAATCCTTGAAAACAATTGTCTACTGAGAAATTTGGAAATTCCCACTGAATAATTTTTGCATAATATACCACTGCTCCAACATCTTTAAAACGGAGATATGGAAAAAACTCTTCAGCATATAAAGCTTCAAAAAAGCTTTTTTCTAATTCTTTGAGAATGTTATCTAAAGTGTTTTTCGGAAATAATGGCTTAAAGTCCTTTATTAATGCTTTATTTAATTTATTTTGCTCCATAACTGATCCTCTTTTCTTTTATTTTTTAATTAGAAAAGCAGTCCAGCTATCCTGACAGTAAATATAATTTTTATCTTGGTACAATATACTATCAGTTAATATAACTATACCAAGTAGTTAATTCGCTTTTTTCTCATGGTGAGATTTCACCTGCTTTCAGATTTAATTTATGCTGTTGAAGTTATAATATAGTCAAACTTTTGTTTTTATTTGAAAGTATGAGTATACTCTCTTAGTATTAATTCCTTATAAGTATTGTTCCATAATAAATAATCCATAATAGATAGATAATGCGACACAAGTTCCAATTCGTTATCGAGATATTCTATCAATTCGTTAGCTTAGAGTCGCAATTGGCAGAAAATGTGGAGTTTCAATTCCTTATAGGTATTCTATAAACATTTAAACAGCCAAGCTATGGCTGCACCACCAAGTGTGTTTCAATTCCTTATAGGTATTCTATAAACCAGCTTCAGTATAGGGGTAACAGCACGTTATCCCTAGTTTCAATTCCTTATAGGTATTCTATAAACAAGAGAAAAAGCTCAAACCTTAGCTTCAATACTTGCGTTTCAATTCCTTATAGGTATTCTATAAACATATAGGAGAAACGGAAGATTTCGATTGTCATGATAGTTTCAATTCTTTATAGGTATTCTATAAACGAAATTATGTTATATGGGAATGTATTTGTGATTGTGGGTTTCAATTCCTTATAGGTATTCTATAAACCCCCTTTTTATATATTGTATATCATTTCATAATTAAAGTTTCAATTCCTTATAGGTATTCTATAAACTTCCCAAAGAAGTGATAGTTTTAAGATTGTTAGTATTGTTTCAATTCCTTATAGGTATTCTATAAACTATCAATTTGTGATATATTCTGTTCTTTGAGAATTGAGTTTCAATTCCTTATAGGTATTCTATAAACTATGAGTACAAAACTTTATGACACTTCAAATTGGTGGTTTCAATTCCTTATAGGTATTCTATAAACAATGGCAGAAGTAGGATATGCAGATGGTTTTACAGAGTTTCAATTCCTTATAGGTATTCTATAAACAAGGATAAATAATAACGTGCTATAGCTTCGCTTATCTGTTTCAATTCCTTATAGGTATTCTATAAACTAACAGGATTACTGTTAGATTTTAATATAGAAACAAAGTTTCAATTCCTTATAGGTATTCTATAAACTAGCTACAAGGTGGCTATATGCAGAAAGTTTAAATGTTTCAATTCCTTATAGGTATTCTATAAACAAGAAAACGGTTTGAGATTAACCTTTGATTATTTAGAGTTTCAATTCCTTATAGGTATTCTATAAACTTAGAAAAAGAAGAAACTCCCGAACAATTGCTTGTGTTTCAATTCCTTATAGGTATTCTATAAACGGATAAAAATCTGCAGGAAATGTGCAGAAGAGTTTTAGTTTCAATTCCTTATAGGTATTCTATAAACGTAAATCTGCATTATGTATAATACAGAAATATCTAGTTTCAATTCCTTATAGGTATTCTATAAACCCAGTTCTTTAAAACTGCTTCTATCCATGGAATAAGTTTCAATTCCTTATAGGTATTCTATAAACGAATGACCTATTTTCATTCAGAAAATTTTCAACCTCGTTTCAATTCCTTATAGGTATTCTATAAACTTTTAAAAAGTAATGTTACCATAATTAATATTACTTTTGTTTCAATTCCTTATAGGTATTCTATAAACCTAATGTATTAACCGGTGCTTTAGAAGGTTCTATGGGGTTTCAATTCCTTATAGGTATTCTATAAACGCTATAGGTAATTAGGAGGTGTAAAGGTGAAATATTGTTTCAATTCCTTATAGGTATTCTATAAACGTATGTGGTTATAGGTTATTACTTACTAGTTATATGTTTCAATTCCTTATAGGTATTCTATAAACAAGAAAAGATTCTCCTCGAAGCATAACAATTAACATAGTTTCAATTCCTTATAGGTATTCTATAAACC